>JBDTFN010000301.1:0-8263 GCA_039937915.1 Jatrophihabitans sp.
GGTCAGGGATAACCATCGACAGACTCTGCACGTCGCTGTCTCGGTCATCGCTTTGCACGGTTGGTCGCCGTCTGGGAACCCACCAACTTCCAGCCAGCGTCGATATCGACTCATCTGCACGCTCGGACGCCGAACGTCGGTCAGCGCAGATCGACGGGTAGGCGTGCGGCCAGGCGCGACAATGAAGCGCTCGCTCCGTGGGCGCTGTCAGGCCGACTGGTCGCGGGCGCGTTGGTAGCGCTCGTAGATCACGCGCGAGCCGAACGTCCTGGTCTCGATCAGATCCAGCACAATCGCTTCGACGACTGGCGGTAGGAAACGCGTGCCTGCGCCTACGACGATGGGGTTGCGAAACATGCGCATCTCGTCGACGAGGCCCAGTTCGATCGCTGCTGCGGCCAGGCCGGCACCACCGATCCCGACGTGCTTGTCGCTTGCGTCGCGCGCCGCAGCGGCTTCCTCGACCACCGAAGCCTGGGCGAGGCGGGCGTTGCCTTCAACGCTGTCGAGCGTGCGGCTGAAGACGATCTTCGGAATGGCAGACCACGCGTCGGCGAACGCAGCCCCCAGCTCACTGCCGCGCATCGACGGGTCCGTCTCCCACGGCAGCATCGTCTCGTAGAGCCCGCGCCCGCACAGATGAGCGCTGAGCTCACGCGTCTCCTGGAGATGGAAACGGAACTGCTCTTCACTCGGCACCGACCAGCCGAACAAGCCCTCGCGGTCAGCGATGAATCCATCCACCGACACGCTCATCGAGAAGATCAGCATCGCCACGAACGCGCCGCATCGAACCCGCCGGCCATGGTCACCATCGAGACATCGGCTCACTTTCTGCACGCAGAGAAGAGCGGTGCGTGTTCAGCGACTGTGTCACGAGCCGACACTGTTGGACCAGAGCGATTCATGTGCGGGGGAGTCACGTTCGTACTCCGCGCGCCAATCAAACGCATGCGCGCGACGAGCACGAGCTGCGTGACGCGGGCTGCTGGTGTCTCGTGACGTCGATTTCGACTCCTGTTGCGGGCGGTCGACGTGCATTACGGCAGGCGCCGGCCTGCGGAACGCAGGCTTTCGGACTTGCCGCAGTTCCCGGCTGAAGAGCAACGCCTTACGCTGTTTCAGGAGCCTGCAAGGAGGTGTCATGTGCGATCCGACGAAATGACCTTGGCGGCCGCAGCGGCTGCGGTGGCCGAAGGCGAGGTGTCGCCGGTTGAGTTGACCACGGCCTATCTCGAGCGCATCGATGGACTCAACCCGGCGCTGACCGCCTACGTGGAGGTCACGGCGGACCGGGCACTCGCCGATGCCGCGACACTGTCCGACGAGGCGGCGGCCGGGAAGCTGCGCGGGCCTCTGCACGGTGTGCCGATCGCGTTGAAGGACCTGATCGACACCGCCGGCATACCCACTCGTGCCGGCACGCTCGGCTACCGCGACCGGGTGCCGGACACCGACGCCACCATTGCGCGACGGCTGCGCGAGGCCGGGACGGTACTGCTCGGCAAGACGGCCACTCACGAGTTGGCCTACGGGGTAACTACGACCAATCCGAAGGCGTACGGCACGACCTGCAACCCGTGGGACGTCGGCCGCATCCCGGGCGGCTCCAGTGGCGGTTCGGCCGCCGCCGTCGTCGCCGGCCTCGCTGCGGCCGCCACCGGCACCGATACCGGCGGCAGCATCCGCATCCCCGCTGCGCTGTGCGGATGCGTTGGTTTCAAGCCCAGCTACGGCGTCGTGAGCCGCGCCGGAATCGCGCCACTGTCGTGGATGTTCGATCACGCCGGGCCGATCACCCAGACGGTCACCGATGCCGCGCTGATGCTGGATGCGATCAGCGGCTACGACCCGGCTGACGAGGCGACGCTGCCCGGCGCGGGCGGTGTCAGCGGTGTGGCCAGCAGGCTGCGGCGCGACGTCGCGGGCTGGCGCGTCGGTGTGCCCCGCACGACTGCGTGGTCGGCCCTCGAACCGGGCGTCGCCGCGGCGGCCGAGGCTGCGCTGGCTGTCCTGACTGAGCTCGGCATGCAGATCGTCGAGGTCGAACTGCCGTCCTTCGACGAGATCACCGGGCCGATCTTCGCCTACATCTCAGCCGAGTGCCGCGCGGCGCATCCCACGATCTGGCCCGAGCGCCACGACGACTTCGGGCCGGACCTGCAGCAGCTGCTGGCGCTGCCAGCCCTCGACGGCGATGCCACCGTCGCGGCTCTGCGCGCAGTGGCGAGTTACACCCGCGCGCTGCGTCAGGTGCTTATCGAGGTCGACCTGCTTGCCTCACCCACGGTCCCGGTGATCGCGCCGCCGCTGGGGGCCGAGTCGGTTCGGCTCGGCGACGCGGACGTCCCGGTGATCTCGGCCCTTATCGCCAACACCTTCCCCTACAACCTCGCTCATCTGCCGGCCGTGTCCGTCCCGTGCGGTGACGCCGGCGGCCTGCCCGTCGGTCTGCAACTGGCCGGCGCACCGCTGGCCGACGCCCGGGTGCTGCAGGCGGCCTATGCCTACGAGCAGGCCGCCGCCTGGCAAGCGCGGCGCCCGCTGCTCACCGGATGAGCCGGCCGGCCAAGCGCCGTCCCGCCCGTGCAGCGTCACGGAGCTACGGGCATGCGTGTCCGTCTTCGGAAATCGCGGAACGGAGCGTCCGCTCCAGATCCAGGCATGTCTGCCCTAAGGGCCTCTGACTGCGCGGACCCGAGCATAGGCGTCATCACGAAGTGTGGGCTCCTCGTTGGCAGGATCGAAAGGTCTGGACCTCTCCGCCTCTCTAGTGCGCAGGATCAATGCGAACCGCTCTGCGCGATCGACATTTTCGAGACGAGAAACGAGCAATCGACGGCTCGCCGTGCAGCGTCGGCCGTTCCCGACCGCCGAATAGGCGCGACCGGGCGTCCTGCACGGGCCGACGGGGTATGAGTAAATTTCGTGAGATCGTGCCGGTCGCGCGAGGTACAAACCAAGCTGAAAAGAGTTGGGCTTCGGAACAACGCGGGCCGCGTGCTCAGCGGACCAAACCCAGACGCTGGCCGAGTCCTTCGTCGCCAGCTGCTGTCGCGCTACCCGTCGAGGTGCCCACGCCGGCATGATGCGCCGCCACCTACCCGGCCAGCCAGATCAGGTGACTGGAGTTCGGCACCCGAGTAGCGTGGCTCGGGCTGCGTGGGCAGCGGTCGGGAGCGGGCGTGGCCAGGTCAGCGCGGGATCACCGGGCACAAGTTCTGCTTGCGCTGATGATCACCATGGCGCTGGTGGCCATGGACACCACCATCGTCGCCACCGCGATTCCCCAGGTTGTGGGCGACCTCGGCGGCTTCTCCCTGGTCGGTTGGGTGTTCTCGGTCTACCTGCTCGCGCAGACGGTGACGATCCCTGTCTACGGGAAGCTAGCGGACCTCTACGGGCGTAAGCCCGTTCTGGTCATCGGCGTAGTGGTGTTCTTGATCGGCTCCGCGCTGTCGGCCGCGGCGTGGAACATGCTGTCGCTGATCTTGTTCCGGGCGCTGCAGGGTGTCGGCGCCGGCTCGATCGGGGCCACGGTCAATACGGTCGCGGGCGATCTGTACGACGTGCGCGAGCGCGGCAAGGTACAGGGCTGGCTGTCCAGCGTTTGGGGGGTGTCGGCCGTCGTGGCACCGGCTCTGGGTGGTGCCTTCGCCGAATACGCGTCCTGGCGGTGGATCTTCCTGGTGAATCTGCCGATCGGTGCGCTGGCACTGACCCTGATCGTGCGCGGACTGCACGAGCAGGTCGAGCGGCGGCCGCACCGAATCGACTACGCCGGCGCCACGTTGGTGCTGGTCGCCACGGGGCTGCTGATCCTCGGTTTATTGCAAGGCGGAACGGCCTGGGCGTGGGACTCTGCGGCGAGTTTCTGTGTGTTCGGCGGCGCCGTGGCGGCAGGTGTCGGAGTCGTCATCGTGGAACGCCGCGCTGCGGAGCCGATCATGCCTCCGGCGTTGTGGGCGCAACGCGTTAATTCAGGCTCGTTCGCGGCGACGATCGTCGCCGGGTTGCTCGTCATCGGACTGTCGACCTTCCTGCCCACCTGGGCGCAGTCGGTGCTCGGCCTGAACGCGGTGGCCGCCGGTTTCGTCCTCGCCGTCATGAGCATCACCTGGCCGCTCGCTTCGGCGCTGTCCAGCAGGGTGTACCTGCGCATCGGCTTCCGGGACACCGCTCTGATCGGGGCTTTTTTCACTGTCGCGGCTGGTCTCGTTTTCACGACCACGCCCGAGGACGCCTCCGTGATTCAGCCGATCTTTGGCAGCGCGCTGATGGGGATAGGGCTGGGCCTGATCACCACCGCGCTGATCGTCGGCCTGCAGTCCACAGTCGGCTGGTCACAGCGGGGCGTGATCACCGGGGGTGCCATGTTCTCCCGCTTCCTCGGGCAGAGCATCGGCGCGGCGATCTTCGGAGCCGTCACCAACACGATCTTGCTGCATCGCCTCCACTCCGCGCCCAAGCGACTTCACGGCCTGCTGCCGACGACGGTGAACGGCATCAGCCACTCCCTCGCCGGGCATCCGGACCCCGCGGCCGCACGATTTCTGCGCGGGGCCCTGCACGCCTCGACACACGGCGTGTTCGTCGGACTGCTCGCGGCGGCGCTGATCACGGTCGCCGTGCTGGCGTTTGTGCCGCGTCGCTTCCCGACCGTGGAACACGAGTCGGCGGCGCGCGCCGATCCCAAAATCCCTGATCTGCCACGAACGCAGAGAGGGGCCTGATCGTGTTGGCGGAGTATGCCGCGTACAGGCCGGGCTTATCGGGCAAGCCGCAAGCGCAGCCGAGATAGCGGACCTGTTGCCGTCCAGCGTGTGCCGTGAGCCGAGGTCTCACGCGACGTATCGTCGCTGGACTGCCATGTTTCCGTGCGGCTGACCGCTGCCGATCGGCTTGCGGACTCGATGCGTCGACCCAAGCAGCTTGCTTGCAGACGCGATAGCGTAATTGCTATCATTGCTGTATGTCGAACGTACTTATCCGGGACGTGCTACCGGATGACCTCGATCAGATCCGCTCAGCTGCAGCTGCGCAAGGGACGTCCTTGCAGAGCTATCTCCGCGATGCAGTCCATGCCCAGGCGATGTACCTGCGGCGGCAAGCCGCGATCGTCCGCACCGCAGAGCGGTTGCGCGGCGGCTCGCAGGTACCCGAGAGCGAGCGAAACGCGGTCCTCGCGATGGTTGATCAAGCACATGACGAGCGGGCCGATCAGCTGAGCACCCGGCCAGTGGGGTGATCGTCGACGCGTCGCTGGTCATTGACGTAGTTGCCGATCCTGGTTCGAGAGGAGACGCCGCCCGGGCTGCACTGGCTGCAGTGCCCGCTGCCGAAAAACTCCTCGCGCCCGGGCACTTCGCATTTGAGGTGATGTCTGGCCTCGGCGCGGCTGCAAATCGGCCGAATCATCCGTTGCAGCCGGCGGACCTCGCGGCAGCACTTCAGGAGGCAGCAGCTCTCGAAATTGTGATCGAGGGGACGCCGTGGTCCGACGTCGACCGAGCGTGGGCCCTCGCGCAAGGCTCGCTTCGCTACGCCGACGCAATCTACGTTGCCGCCGCGGAACGCCACGGGACGGCGCTGCTTACAGCCGACAGCCAGATTGAACGCTCCGGCGCACTCATCAGGTGCGACATCATCACCATCCGGCCCGCAGTAGAACGGTAATTGTCGCGCCGTTCGTCAATCGGTGACTGGGAATCGCACTGTTCGCGGCTTAAAGCGGACGCTTTGGCTTCCGTCTCGGTTGTGGGCTGGCGGTAGGGTTTGGCTCCCGGCAGAGCCTTAAGGGTTCTGATTCCTCACGACGAGAGGATCTCCTTTGTCACCGGAACCGATATCCCGCGCTCGGGTGCAAGCCGGTCTAAAACGGCGCTTGGGCGGTCTGCCGGACTGGGCGCGTTGGTCCGCGACCCCGTACCCGCCGGGGCATTACCACTCGCCGCTGCCGGATCTGCACGTCGCACCGATTGCAGGTGAGGTCGAGGACCCGCCGGCGACGCTGCCGGGGATTGATCTGCGCGTCGATGCCCAGCGAGCATTGGCGCAGGAGTTCTTCGGCTACTACCCGGACATGCCGTTCGAGGAGGAGCCCAAGGACGGACTTCGGTACCACCTCGATTGCACCTGGTTCGCCCACGGCGACGCGACGGCACTGCACTGCATGCTGCGCCATCTGAAACCCGCTCGGTACGTCGAACTGGGTTCGGGATGGTCCTCGGCCTGCGCGCTGGACACGGCTGAACTCTTCCTGGACAACGCGGTCGAGTTCACCTTCATCGACCCGAACCCCGAACGACTCCGGTCGGTGCTTCGTCCGAGCGACAACGTCCGCATCATCGACACCGGCGCCGAAGTCGACTGGTCGATGGTCAGCCAACTCGAGGCAGGCGACGTCCTGTTCATCGACTCCTCGCACGTCTCGAAGTACGGCTCCGAGGTCAATCGGCTGTTCCTTGACATCTTCCCGCGCCTGCCCGCGGGAGTGAACATCCACGTCCACGACATCTTCTGGCCGTTCAGCTACCCAGTCCGGTGGTTGAACAAGGGCCGCGCGTGGAACGAGGCCTACCTGCTCCGTGCCTGGTTGTGCGACAACCCGCGTGCTGAAATCACGTGGTTCAACAGCTACCTGTCCTACGCCGCTCGCGCCGAGATCGGACCGAAGATGCCGGCATGGGACATCGACCCCGGCACAAGCATCTGGATTCAGACGGTTCAGGAACGGCGGCCGGCGTAGGCCATCCGGTAGCCGATCTGCTGAGGGGCCCCCTGGCCTATCTGACCGAATCCGTCCTGAGCCGCCGAGCAAGCGCTGATTTGTCGAGGTCGATCAGTCGGGAACGAACTACGATCTGCACATGGCGAAGCAGCGGGCGTTGCGGCTATCGCGGGAGTGGACTGAAGACTGTCGGACCCTTCAACACCGACTATGCCCGCACGTCGGCTCGCGGAGCACGGTTGGGCTGCTCGGCGTTCGAAGGTTCCTCACGACCTGCGGATGCCCCTGCCATTGGGGCTGCCAGGCTGAGACGGTGGATCTCACTTCCGTGATGCAGGCCTGCACCTGCGTCGGCAACGGAGAGTATCGACAGCGAGAATTCGAGTCTGCCGCTCCGCCGCCTGCATTCCGTCGACTTCTTAGCCATCGTCGCTAACGCCCAGACCCAAGCCCCCGGCTGAGCGCGACCCAGGGGAGCCGCTGTGCAGCCATCTCGCTGGGCGCCGCGCACTCATCTGCAGCGCACCGGGTGCGTCCATGTCCGATCGGTGATCGGGCCAGAATTTAGCCGAACTTTTGGCTATACTCGCTTTATGACCACAGTCCCGCTTGGGGAAGTGAAAGACCGCCTCTCCGAATACATCGCCGGTGTCGAGCGAACGCACGACCGCGTCGTGATCACCCGTCATGGCCGGCCTACTGCCGTCCTGGTCTCGCCCGAGGACCTAGCCGCGCTTGAAGAGACCGTGGACGTTCTGACCACGCCCGGCGCGGCAGAGGCAATTGCGGAGGGTCTCGCTGACCTCGAGGTAGGCCGAGTTGCTGACAACGATGCGCTGTGTGCTCGCTTCACCCGGTCGTGAACCAGCCGTACGACGTCCGCATTTCGGCTCGCGCCGAGCGCGATCTCGTCCGACTGCCCGCGAAGGTCGCTGCTGCCTGCGTGGAGTTCATCTTCGGACCGCTTGCAGATAGTCCGCATCGTTTGGGCGGCGCTCTCGGCGGTCGGCTGGCTGGGCTGCGTTCGGCGCGTCGCGGCACCTATCGGATCATCTACGGCGTCGACGACGGGGCCAGACAGGTCAACGTCGTACACATCGATCGCCGTGGTGACGTGTACCGCTAATGGATCGATGACCGGGCATTGGGTGGGGCCGAAGGTCATCGGTCACCCGCGGTAGGAGGCTGGGTCCATGTCGATGCCGACTATGTTTGGCGACGCGTGTAGGTCGATGTCGTGAGCGAGCAGGGTGGCGCTGTTGCGCCAGGCGACGGCGGCGATGAGGCAGCCGATGAGGCCGCGCGGAGTGACTGCGTTCTGGCGGCATGACGTCCGCCTTTGGTCACACCGGCATGGTCGATCAAGGCCAAGTGGTGCCGACGTTGATCGCATAATGCAGCTAATCGATCGCGAAGTCGATGCCTCAAAGCACTGATGCGGCTAACGTCCCGAATGGCACCCCGCGAGACCGCGAGCACCGGCGGGCGCACTGCCATTCGCCGCAGGCGAATGTTCACCGGCTGGCCCACTAG
>JBDTFN010000302.1:0-5855 GCA_039937915.1 Jatrophihabitans sp.
GTCGATCCGGTCAAGGTCACCAAGGCGGCGCTGTCCAACGCGGCGTCGGTCGCAGCACTGCTGCTCTCGACGCAGAGCGCGATCGTCGAGAAGCCGGCCGAGTCCGAAGCCGGCGATCACGGTCACAGCCACGGCGGCCACGGACACAGCCACTAAGTGAGATAAACGCACAACCGGCCCCGCAGCGCTTCTCGCTGCGGGGCCGTTGCGTTAGCTACACAGCGTGCAGGCGCTTACTGAGCAAGGCTTCGCGCTCCTCGACCGACATGCCGCCCCACACGCCGTACGGCTCGCGCGCGGCGAGCGCCCAGCGTAGGCAGTTCTCGATCACCGGGCACACGGCGCAGACGGCCTTGGCCTGCCGTTCGCGACGTACACGCGAGGGGCCACGCTCGTTCTCGGGGTGATAGAAATCCGACGTGTCGGCCCCGCGGCATGCAGCGCCCACCTGCCAGTCCCAGTCGCCCTCACGGAGAGCGGGAAAGCGTCGAACCTCGGCCATTAACGTTCCTCCGGAACACCCGATCACTCCGCCGAGCGACCTCTTGTGTGTTTCAAAGAACGAACCCGCCAAAGGTGACGCTGATGACATAACGTCACACTTAAATGCGCCGGGGCGTCAGCGGTGCTTGCTCACGCTCTGCACGGCGTCGGTGTATCCCCGGGCGTAGTCCCAGCTCACGTAAGCGTCGGGGTCGGGGGAGAACGCGGGTTCGTGGACGTGCGTGCGGCCGTCGCCCAGCAACGCGCGCAGGTTTGCGGCCATCAGGTCCCACTCGAAGAAGTGCTGCTCGTGGCAGTCTGCGCAGTCGACGACGATGCCCTCGACGCCCTGGGGAGCCAGCACACCGGCGAAGGTGGTGAGTTCGGCCAGATCGGCGAGGACGTCGGCCCGCTCATCGTCTGACAGCGGGGTCGGCGGCTCGTCGTCGTCGAGCAGGCCGGCCGGGTCGTCCGGGTCGTTGTGGAACGGGTCCAGCGGGCCGTCGTCGAGGTTCATCGCTTACCCGCAGATTGGTTCACGCCCCCACGGTAAGCGCCCATCGGGGTGCGGCGCCAACCGAGACCGCGCGTACGATGAGTTTTCGGCGTCCTCAAGGAGTTCTGTTGCCCGACAGTCCGTTTTCCCCAGCGGCCGACGACGTCTCGCAGGGTCTGCCCAGCAAGTTCTCCGCCATCGGCCTCACCTACGACGACGTGCTGCTCCTGCCTGGTGAGACAGACGTCATCCCGTCCGAGGTCGACACGAGCGCGCGGCTGACCCGCGAGATCCGGATCGCGATTCCGTTGCTGTCGGCGGCGATGGACACCGTCACCGAGTCACGCATGGCCATCGCCATGGCGCGGCAGGGTGGCATCGGCGTGCTGCACCGCACTCTGTCGCTGGAGGACCAGGCGCGGCAAGTCGACCTCGTCAAGCGCACCCAGACCGGGCTCATCCCCAACCCGGTCACCATCGGTCCGGACGCGACCCTGGAGCAGCTCAACGAGGTGTGCGGCGAATACCGCATCTCAGGCGTGCCGGTCGTCGACGCTGATCTACGTCTGCTCGGCATCATCACGAACCGGGACCTGCGCTTCGTCCCGGTCGCAGAGTGGGCCACGACGAAGGTCGACGAGATCATGACGCCGATGCCGCTCATCACGGCGCCCGTCGGGATTTCGCCCGAGGACGCCACCGCTATCCTGCGCCAGCACAAGCGTGAGCGACTTCCGCTGGTCGACGACCGAGGGCGGCTGGCCGGGCTGATCACGGTCAAGGACTTCGTAAAGTCCGAGCAGTACCCGAACGCCTCCCAGGACGCGCACGGTCGGTTGATGGTCGGCGCAGCGATCGGATACTTCGGGGACGCCTGGGAGCGCGCCACCACGCTGATCGAGGCCGGCGTGGACGTCCTCGTCGCCGACACCGCCCACGGCCACGTGCGCCTGTTGCTCGAGACCGTCCGCAGGCTCAAGACCGACCCCGCGACCCGTCACGTGCAGGTGATCGGCGGCAACGTCGCGACCCGGTCCGGCGCGCAGGCCTTCGTCGACGTCGGGGCCGACGCGGTGAAGGTCGGGGTCGGCCCCGGGTCGATCTGCACGACCCGCATCGTCACCGGGGTCGGCGCCCCGCAGATCACGGCCGTCTACGAGGCCGCGTTGGCGTGCAAACCGGCTGGCGTGCCGGTGATCGCCGACGGCGGGCTGCAGCACTCCGGTGACATCGCCAAGGCCATCGTGGCCGGCGCCGACACCGTGATGATCGGATCGTTGCTCGCCGGCTGTGACGAGTCGCCGGGGGACCTGATCTTCGTCAATGGCAAGCAGTACAAGTCCTACCGGGGCATGGGCTCGCTCGGCGCGATGAGCTCCCGCGGTAAGAAGTCCTATTCCAAGGACCGCTACTTCCAGGCCGAGGTCACCAGCGACGACAAGCTCGTCCCTGAGGGCATCGAGGGTCGGGTTGCCTACCGCGGGCCCTTGGCCGCGGTGACCCATCAACTCGTCGGCGGCCTGCGCCAGTCGATGTTCTACGTCGGTGCTCGCACAACGGCAGAACTCGCCGAGCGCGGTCAGTTCGTCCGCATCACCCAGGCCAGCCTGAAGGAATCGCACCCCCACGACATCCAGATGGTCGTGGAGGCTCCCAACTACTTCAGCACTTCCTAGCCGGTCAGTCCGGCAGGTTCGCGCCGAACACGGCGGCCTGGGTCCGCCGCTGCATCCCGAGCTTGGCGAGCAGGCTCGAGACGTTGTTCTTCACCGTCTTCTCGGCCAGGAACAGCCGTTCGCCGATCTGCCGGTTCGTCAGCCCCTCAGCGATGAGGAGGAGAATCTTGCGTTCCTGCACGTTGAGCGAGGACAGTCGCGCGTCCTCCTGCTTACCCTCGCGAATACGACGAAGCACCCGGTCGGTGACGGTGGGGTCGAGCAGTGACTGGCCCGCCGCGACCTGCCGGACGGCGTCGATGAGGTTCGAGCCGCGGATCTGTTTGAGTACGTACCCGGCGGCGCCGGCCAGGACGGCGGCGAAGATCGCCTCGTCGTCGTCGTAGGAGGTCAGGATGAGGCAGCGGACGTGCGGCTGCTCCTCGCGGATGACCCGGCACACCTCGATGCCACTGCCGTCGGGCAGTCGACCATCGAGGATCGCGACGTCGGGAGTGACGGCGGGGATCCGGCGGAGGGCTTCAGCAACGGTGCCGGCTTCGCCGACGACCTCGAAGTCCTCGACGCCGTTGAGCAGTTCGGCGAGTCCGCGCCGGACGATCTCGTGATCGTCGAGCAGAAAGATGCGCGTGGTCGCCGACGCGGGGGCGTCCGCTGCCGTCATGGGTGATTGCTCCTCGGTTGTCCGTGTCACCGGGTCGCAGGACCTGTGTGTCCCGCGTAACCAGACTTTATTCAATTCTGCGTGGAACCGGTGGCGGGAACCCACCGTAACGGGTTCTGGACAGTGCTCGGGTGCTATTAGTCCTCGGCGTCGGTTTCCGGTGGCGCGTCCGGCCGCGCGATACGGGGGAATCGGACCCGAACTCGTCGGGGGACGGCGAAGGTCTCATCCCGGAGACCGAAGACCCGCTCGCGGATCTCGTCGATGGTGTCGTCGAGGTCGGCGATGTAGCGACCCAGCCGCTCGGACAGGGTGGTCGGTAGTGCGGCTCTGGCCAGGCCCTGCAACCCCATGCCCGTCGCGAACAGCCGTTGCATGACGTTGTCGTGCAGATCCTGGGCTATCCGGTGACGTACCTCAAGAACCCGCAGTTGCTCGGCATCGTTTCGGGTGTCGTCCATCTCGAGGGAGAGCGCGACCTGATCGGCGAAGGTGGTCGCGAGGTCGAGGTCACGGCGGGTGAATGCCGGGGCGCCGGCCACGCGGATCAACACGACAGACCCCCGCAGGCCCTTCGCGTCCACGAGCGGCGCGATCATGAGCGGGCCGTAGCCGTGTTCGTTTCTGAACCGTTCGGGATCCAGCGTCGCTATATCGCTGATCAACGCGCTCCGCCCCGAGGTCAGGATCCGCGCCAGTTCCGAATCGAGCGGATCGATCTGCATATTGGCGTACGTCTCGGCGCCGAGACCGGCGGCCACGACCGCGCGCACCATGGACCCGCTCTCCTCGGACAGCACCAGAGCGACAAAATCTGCTTCGGCCACCGACAGCGCCCGGGAGACGACCTCGAGCATCGCGTCGCCCTCCACGTCGGCCAGGAGGGCGCGGGTGATCTCGCCCGACGCGTGCAGCCAGTCGCGGCTGCGTCGCGCGTCCTCGTAGAGACGGGCGTTGTCGATCGCGGTGCCGGCGGTTTCGGCGAAGACGGTGAGCAGTTCCTCATCGGCCTCGGTGAACGAGCCCTGCTCGACATTGCACAGGTAGATGTCGCCGAACACCTCGCCCCGCACTCGGATCGGGACGCCCAGGAAGGCCGTCATCGGCGGGTGGCCCGGGGGGAAGCCGACCGATCGCGGGTCAGCGCCCAGATCCTCGAGACGAATCGGCAACGGATCGTCGATTAGTACCCCGAGCAGGCCCTTGCCGGTCGGCAGTGCGCCAACTCTAGCCACGATCTCCGCCGGCATGCCGTGGTGGACGAACTGCTCAAGGCGATCGTCGGGGCCGAGCACGCCCAACGCCCCGTACGACGCCCCGACGAGTTCACAGGCGGCCTTGACGATCCGCTCAAGTACGTCGCCGAGCGCGAGATCGCTGTTGATGGCGCGCTGCGCGTCGAGCAGCCCCCGCAGTCGCGCGACGTCATCGGCGGGGTGCGGCGCTTGGTCGGGCATAGATTCCTCGCCGCGCTGAGCGCACTAGGTTTTCCACGTTTGTTCTGGCTTCGTCGTGGCGTGGCCGATTCTGCCGCAATGAGCGGATTCGTCCGAAAAGTAAAAAGCCTGTGAGTAGAAGGATGCTCGTTGTATCCGTTTCGCCCAGCTGCTCAATGTCCCTCCGCAGCAGGTCAGAGGTCCCGATCTTCCGTACGGCACACTCGTGCCATGCCAGAAACTGTGGAGATCGGGCTCGGCCGTAGCGCTCGTCGTGCGTTTCATCTGAGCGACCTGGCCCTGGTCCCGACCCGACGTACGCGCGGTTCCACTGTGGTGTCGACCGGGTGGCGGATGGACGCGCACGCGTTCGAGCTTCCCTTCGTCGCCGCCCCGTCGGACGCCACCGTGTCCCCGGACACCGCGATCGAGATCGAACGTCTCGGCGGCTTGGCCGTACTGGACGGCGAGGGACTGTGGGCGCGCTACGAGGACGTAGCGACGCAGGTGCAGCGCTTGAGCACCGGCGTCGCGGCGGCTCAGCAGGTGTACTCGCAGCCGATCGATCCCGGTCTGCTCCGCGCACGGATCAAGCAGTTGCGGACGTCGGGGGTCCGGGTCGCCGTTCGGCTCTCGCCGCAGCACACGGCAGAACTCGCGCCGCACGCGCTCGCCGAGGGCATTGACCTGCTGGTCATCCAGGGGACGGTTATCTCCGCCGAGCACGTGGTGCGCGAGAACGAGCCTGGCCTCAATCTCAAGACGTTCATCGCCGATCTCGACGTCCCGGTGCTCGTGGGCGGTGTCGCGAACTACCAGACGGCGCTGCACCTCATGCGCACCGGCGCCGCAGGCGTCATCATCGGCTATGGCGCTCACAGCGGTTCGAGCACCCACTCGATGCTCGGTATCGACGTGCCGATGGCGACGGCATTGATCGATGCCGCCGCGGCCCGACGCGACTACCTCGATGAGACCGGCGGGCGGTACGTGCACCTCGTTGCCTACGGCGACCTCGCGACCGGTGGCGACGTGGCCAAGGCCCTGGCCTGCGGTGCGGATGCCGTCATGCTCGGCGAGCCGCTCGCCGCCGCGGCCGA
>JBDTFN010000303.1:0-13147 GCA_039937915.1 Jatrophihabitans sp.
ACCTCACCTGGCACAGCGTTGCGCGGGTCGTAGTTCATGCCGCGCGAGAAGCGCAGCGTGGCGACCGGCGCGCGTTCAGCCGAGGAAATTGATGACTCTCGTCAAGAACTGATCTTGGTCTTGGAACAGGAAAGCGTGCCCGGCCCCGGGATAGATGACCTTCTGCGATCCCTTGATGGCGGCACCGAGCGCGGCGAAGTTGGCGGGCGGTACCAGCACGTCCTGGGATCCGTCGGCGATCAGGGTGGGGGCTGCGATCGCCTTGATCTTCCGACCGATCGGTTCGGCACCGGTGACCCAAGTTCTGAGCGCTGCCCCCTGCGCTGTCGCCGCGGTAACTGACGGTGAGTGGTAGTCGGGCCAGGACAGAATTCCGGACACGTAGGCGCTCGACGCAGAGGATGCGGTAGCCGGGAACAGCAAGGACAAGGCCGCGGCGGGATTCGTCACCGAGGAGGCGAGTTGCTGTTGGACAGCGGCGCTAGGGCTGGTCGCGGTGCCGTCACCGGGCAGGGTGGCTGCGAGCACGAGATGCGATACCAGGGCGGGTTGCTGCACGGTGAGAGCCTGGGCGATCATGCCGCCCATCGACCAACCAAGGACATCGACGGGGCCGGTGTTCAGGGTCTTCAGCAAGGCCGCGGTCTGCGCAGCCATTGCCGTGATCGTGAGCGGCGACGCCAGCGCGGAGGTCTTGCCGATCCCCGCATTGTCGAAGGTGATCACCCGATGCGTTCGGGCCAGGGAAGCAACAAAGGCCGGCGTCCAGCTGTCCAGTGTCCCGCCGAAACCCATGATGAGCAGGACGGTAGGGCCAGTGCCCACGCTGCGGTAACCCACCGCGCCGTCAGCAGTAGCCGCAACCCGCACGGGCACAGCCACGACCGACGCGGTAGTGACAGGCCCCGATGACGTTGACGATGGATGAGCGGGCCTCGCGGCGGCACGCGAGCTGGGGATACTGGAATCTGATGAAGGCGCGTGACTGCCACCGCAGCCAGCAAGAACCACTGCCAAGAACAGGGCGGCTACCGGTCTGAAACTCCTGCGCGAATCCACCGACGGACCCTAACAACGGGCCAAGACACGCCGTCCATGGCGTGCCGAGCCCACGCAGATGGATGGCTAGGTACTTGATCGCCGCGGGACTAGACGCCCTGCGGTTGCAAGTACTGACCGACAGGTTCGCCGGCTCGCCACCTTCTGGAGGTGACGACTTCAAGCAGCGTTCGGTCGACGTCGACCCCGCGTCGCTGAGAACGCTGCGACGTACGACGTCACGCGTTGGCGGCCTCTCCGCGGTCAAGCAATCGGCACGCCGCTAGGGCGCTTTGATCCCGCAGGTCTTGGCAAGGTAGGTCGTCACGTTTTGGGTCGCTTTGGTGAGGGCCGGCGTGCTGAAGCTGGCCAGCGTGGCCTTATCGAGCTTGGTGAAGTCGTAGTTCACCTTTCGGAGGGCGGTCACCAGCTTCTGGTCTGCGGCGACCAGGACCGCGACGTCGGGCTTGATCGCATTCGGAGCGATCGCCAGGAGCTCGGGCAGCAGCTTCGCGTCCTTCTCTTCCAGTGCCTTCAGCTGCGCGGTGCTGCCGGTTATGGCGCTGGCCTGCTTCGCCTGCTCAGCTTCCTGGTTCCTAGCGATCGCGCAGAATGACCCACCGCCGAGCGAGACCGAGCTGCCCCCGGACGAGCCCGAAGTGGTGCTCGTTGCCTTGGCCGCCGCGCCGGTGCCGGTCGAGGCGTTCGTGATGCTGCCGGTGCCTGTTGAGGCGTTCGTGGTGCTGGAGTTGGCACCACCGCCCCCAGGCTGACCGCTCGAACTGCTGCTGCTGCAGCCGGCGAGCAGGATGACCGCAGCAAGCAAGCCCGAGCAACTCACTCCGAGGGCGTTGCGGCGGGTGGTCGTGATAGCGCTGGTCATGACGTTCCCTCCCATCGGCCGCACCAATAGGGCGGCCTCAGCTCGTGCGAGCAGCCCGAAGCTACACGAGTTCCCAGACGGCAAGAGCCCCATCGTCCAAACAATTTTTGTTCTAGCTCGGCGGCAGTCCGGGCACAATCCCCCGCGTCACACTCGAGATCCGATATCGAGCGGGTAGCTCCGGAATTGTTGCCGTGCAGATTGTCCGTTGGGTGCGAGCTTCCGCCTCATAGCGACCTTCATCTACCTTCGGGCGGCGGAGGACCTGACTACCCGGTGGGCGAGGCGTGGGTCCGGAGCTGGGCTTGCATCTGCTCGATGCCGACGTTGGCCCAGTGCCGTAGTCCACGGCCCTCATCGTTGACTTCAATGAAGTGAAACTGTTCCAGGTGCACTGCCGCTCCAGTGGCCGCTATTCCAAATAGGGGCGCCCCGGTGTGATGGCCTGACATTTCGACACGGGCGGCGAGGGTGTTGCCTTCTTTGATCAGATGGACGACCTCGACGGCCAGGTCCGGGAATGCGGAACGGATCATGATGATGGCGCCCTTGAGGTGATGGGCCATGTCGGGCTCGTCCGGAGCGAAGGCGTGACGGTCGACTGCGGCCGGATCAAGCGCGGCATCCACGGCGTCCAGCTCGCCTCGACCGAAGCCGCGCTCGAAGATATCCCGGGTGAGCTGCTTGGCATCCATGCGTGTCATCGGACCTCCACGGTTTCTTCCGCTAGAGTTTCGTTCCAGTGTTCTGGATTCGATACAGGAGTCTGTAGCAAAGTGATGTCTGATGTCAACCAGCGACGCGCCTACAACAGTGCCAATCGCCGCAAGCGTGCCGCCGCCAACCGCGCCGCCGCCTTGGACGCAGCCCGGCGGGTTTTTCTGGAGTACGGCTACGCCGCCGTCTCGATACCGACGATCGCCAAGATCGCTGAGGTTTCACCTGAGTTCATCTACAAGGCATTCGGTGCCAAGCCGCAACTGCTCAAAGCAATATTCGACCGTTCCGTAGCCGGCGACGACGAACCGATCGCTGTCCAGGAGCGCCCAGACATCCTCCGGTTGGCGGCTATGACCGACGCGGCCGAGGTCATCGATGGCTACGCCGAGTTCCTCGGCAGTGTTCAAGTGCGAGTCGCGCCGGTGTATTTGCTAGCCCGCGAAGCAGCAGCGGCTGATCCGGCCGCCGCGCCGGTCCTTGAGCAGATGAACGCCGAACGCCTGGCAGGCATGGGTGCCATGGCCAGCCAGCTAGTGCGACTTGGCCAACTACGCGATGGCCTCAAGCAGCGAGAAGTCCAGGACATGCTGTGGACCTATAACTCGCCCGAGATCTACGAACTCCTCGTATTGTGACGCGGGTGGAACACTCACCACTACATCGAGTTCATCAGGCAGGCACTCAAGGCGTCGCTCCTGACCGAGTGAGCGAGCCTCGTCCGCGGACCGAACATCACCGCGGGCGGTATCCGTCGAGAGGCGCGGGAAGCCACCCGCTGCGACCGCGCACACATCTATCCCTATCGCGCATGATCACGTCGGTTCGGGTGACGTAATCGCGCAAGCGATGATCATGAGCGGGTCGCGGCCCATCTCCTCTGGCCGCATAGGCAATCGAGGTGAGTGGCCGGCTGACGTGGACGAAGTGGAGCAGTTTGATGCTGGCGCCGCTGGACGACGGCCGACCCCCCGATTGCCTGCGTCATGTCCTGCAGCCGTCACAACGGTCGCTACCCCGCCGTGCGCCCTTGATCGTCGCCCGGGACGCAGGCGGCTGACCTCAAGGTTCGGTTAGGGTGCTGTCAACGTCGACGCCTTCGACGCGAAGCCGGGAGCTGGGATGGGCAACAACCCTCGCATCGAGGAGCCCTACGACCTGAGCCCCGAGCACACGGTCCTGCTCGGCGTCGACTTCCAGCAGGGGTTCGGCGACGGGGCGTGGGAGCACACCCCAGATGCTGGCGCGGCGGTCAGCAATTTCCGTGCTGCTGCGACGAACTGGCGAGGCGTTGGGGGACGGGTGATCATGTGCAGGGAGATTTACTTCCCCAGCGACTATCCGGGACCCGACGGCGAGCCGATCGCCGACGTCGTAGAACACCATCCCCTGATGTCAGGGAAGGTCAACGCCGAGTTCTATCCCGACCTCGTTGAACCCGCAGACCTCGTAATCCGCAAGACGGGCTTCTCGGCAGTGGCGGCCGGGGACCTGCTCGCCATCCTCGCCGAACATGGATGGGACACCGTGGTCATGGGCGGGCTGACCACCCCGATCTGCGTGGCAACCACCTCCGACGACCTCAGCATGGCCGGGCTGAAGGTGGTCATCCTCGAGGATGCCTGCGCCTCGCAGGCCTTCGAGGGTGTGTCAGCGAAAGATGCGCACGCCTTCGCACTGGCTAGATTCCGTTACCAATTCGGGCAGACCATGACGACCAACGACTTCATAGACTTGGTCTCAACCGACAGCTCGACCGCGGCCAAGCGGTCTTGATCAAGCCCATCCTCGACAGCGCCGGTCAACGTCTCGCTGAGCAACTGAACAGCGGGTGCGGTGGCCCAGGAAAATGTGACGCGCACAGTTGGTGAACCGCTCTACCTTGCACCGCGACGGCGTGGCCGTCATATTCGACGTGGCCCTAGCGCAGGTGCAATTGCGAACCGTCGCCGATGAAATTACGCCACCCCGGGTCCAGCATGCAGCAGAGGACAGGGCGGACTGTTCAGGATCACGGCGATCCGCAGAACAGACAGGACCACCGGGATCAACAGCAATCGATTGGCAAGGCACGAGAGGTTGGTGATGCGCTCCGGCGACGTCCCAGAAACCGTGTGGACGCCAGCCAGCGACTCGAGATCCGACTGGTTGAGAGCAGGCTGCCAGGCGTCGACACTCCTCGCGCAGATCGATCGCTAGGTGTCGTGGCCTGGATCGGATAGGTGATCCGATCCAGCTGGCAGGTCCATCGAAAGTTTCGGTTGAGACAGGAGGCCTTTCCTACTGTCACAGCGTGGGTGACTGCGCGGCGACGGCGGGGCGGCGGATGAGAACGACGGCGGTGACGACGAGCCAGACCAGCAGCGCGACGATCGGGATGAAGGCGAGGCTGGCGAGCAGGATGACCGCGACGATAAGCCCGAAGATCATCATTTTGCGGCCGAACAATCCTGTATGGCGGCCTTGCACGCTGAGAATGGCCACGCTCAGCGCAGTCGCGAGCATCCCGGGTAGGCCGACCATGGCGAAGCCCACGTCGTTGCAGAATCGCAGCAGAGCAGGGTCGAGTGCGTGTCCGGTGCCTTGCACGGTGGCGGCGATAGCGCCCATCAAGACTCCGCCGACGGCGATGCACGCGGAGGCGACGCCAGCGGCGACGAGCGGGATCGGGCTAATAGCGCCGACCTGACGGTTGCCAGCGATACGGGTCCAGGTGGTGCTCAGGAACGACAGCAGGCTCAGCGCGGCGAGGATCAGCAGGACGCCGGTCACTAGATGCTCCGTGACGTGGGCGTGGCCGGTGTAGTTCGCCACCCAGGCCGCGTCGGAGGCCTTGTCCGACGGTGGCGAGCTGGCGACGACGCTGCCAAGGAAGAATACGACGAAAGCGATTCCGGTCAGCGGCGCCCACCGCGTTGCGGGACGTCGTCGGTCGGTGACCGCGGATTGGGCCAGGTCGGATGTAGTTATTAAGGCCATGTCTGGTTCGCTCCCCTGGTGGCGCTGGCAATCCGGCATCGTGTCGTCCCTCGACGGGGGCGAGCGTCGCCGGCTGGGTGGTCGAGGCCAACGGTGGCAGGGAGTCGGGTTCGTGTAATCCTGCCGACGGGGGAATTCAGGTGGACTGAGCGATGATTGTCGCGCCGACGGTCCTACCTTCGGCCGACGGCAGATCATCCGATCGCAGGATGTTCGAGGCGCGGTCGCTCGCGTTAGCCTGATCTATGGGCAAAGTCGCGCGACTCTCGCGAGGACGGTCGGCTCTCGTCGTCGTGGACGTCGTTGTTGCCTGCGCCCTGACTGCGGGTGGTCTGTCCGATGTTGATGCCCTCAGTCGGCATGCGCCGAGCGCTCTGGCGGTTGGGCTGTGCGTGGTGTGCGCGTCCGCTGTGGCGTGGCGGCGGAGGGCCCCGGTGGCGGCGGTTCTCGTGGCGGCATCAGCGTTGTGGATCTATGAGCTCGCGACCCGTGACCAGCGGTTGACGTTCTTGCCCTATGCGGTGTTGTTCGTTTACTACATGCTCGGGCGGCGCGTGCGGCCGGCTGATCACCGCTACACGCTGGCCGGTCTACTGGCCTACGGTCTGGTCGCGATGGGAATCACCTTGACCGTCACCGGCGGCGGTGGGTGGGTGGCGAACATCGCGGGCGTTTGGGCGCTGTTTGTGGCGATTCCGTGCTACTTCGGAGCGCTGATAGCGCGTCGCGCTGCAATGGCGCAGCAGCTGTCGACCAACACGGCAAAGCTCAAGGACGCGCAGGACCTCCGTGCCGCCCGAGCTGCTGGTGACGAGCGCAGTCGGGTCGCCCGAGAGTTGCATGACGTGATCGCTCACTGCGTCAGCGTCATGGTCATCCAAGCGAGCGCCGCTGGCCTGGTCATGGCCGATGATCCCGCCAAAGCCGGCCAGGCCCTTCAAGTGGTCGAGACGTGCGGGCGAGACGCGATGGTCGACCTGCGCCGCATTATGGGCGTCCTGCGACGCAACGACGACAACCGTGACGGGCTCGTCCCCGGAATGGCGAAACTGGTTGCTCTCGTTGAGCGCACCCGCAACGCCGGCGTGGCGACCCGGCTGCGCTTGGTCGGTGGCCTCGGCGAGCTCGCTCCTTGCGTCGACCTGGTCGCCTACCGGGTCGTGCAGGAGGCGTTGACGAACGTGGTCAAGCACGCCCCTGACAGCGAAGCCACCGTCGATGTGTCCGTCGGCGCGGATGTTGTCGAGGTTCTGGTGACCAATTCCGGGAACGGCTCGCTACGTCCGGGGCTGCGCCTGCCCGAATCCGGTCACGGACTGACGGGGATGCGGGAACGTATCGCGATCTACGACGGCACCCTGTCAGCCGGCCGCACGTCCGACGGCGGCTACGCAGTCCACGCGCGCATCCCTCTCGAAGCGAGCGGACCCAACCGCGATGAACCCCTACCCGACGCACCGGTCACCCGACCCAGGCCAGCACGCCCAGCCCGATTGCGGCGGTGGGTCGAGCCGGCCCTCGTCGTTGGCTGGCTGATCGCCCTCGAAACCGAGGCGCTGACCAGCATTCATACCAAAGGCCCGCTGGCGCTGAATGTGCTCGCTGTGGCAGCGATGGCGATCGCCGGTCTGTGGCGGCGACGAGCGCCCCTGATATTCCTCATCGCAGTGGGCGCGCTCGCCCTTGCGTTGAGCAGTGGGCTGACCTCAAGCCACTACGCCACTATCACCGGCATCTACGGCGTCCTCATTCCGACCTACGCCCTCGGAGCCTGGGGCAAGCGATCGCACTCGCTGGCAGGCATCGCGGTATGGGCGCTCGCCGCTACTGCGAGCGGGATCGCCCACCACTCCCAGCTGTCTGGCATCGCCGGGCCCCTGCTCGCTGCCGGCGCGTCGTTCGCGGTCGGGAGGGCGATACGCGCCCAGCGTGACCTGTCCGCCCAGCTCACCGCCACCGCGACCCAGCTCGCCGCTGAGCAGGAGGACCGCACCCAGTTAGCTGTCGTTGGTGAACGCACCCGGATCGCCCGGGGACTCCACACCCTCGTCGCCCAAGCAGTCACCCATATGGTCATCCAGGCCGAGGCTGCGCAGAATCTGCTCGACAACGGCTACAGCGAGTTGGCGCTCGCGGCCGTCTCCGTGATCGAAGACACCGGACGCGAGGCATTGGTCGAACTCCGGGACGTCCTCGGCGTTCTTCGTAGCCGCGACGCCGACCGATCGCTACGACCGCTGCCAGGTCTCGATCAGATCCACACCCTCATCCAACGAGCACGCGGTGATGGTCAGCAGGTTGACTTCAGCATCGACGGAAAGCCCGACACCGTAATCGCCGGCGTCGACCTGATCACCTACCGCATCATCGAAGAAGCCCTCAACAGCCCGGCCCGGCGAACGGGCACTCCGATCACGATCGCGTTGCAGTTCACGGAGGAGAACCTCGCAGTCGAATTCAACGCCACCGGCCCAACGACTCGCGACTGGCCCACCCCGACGATGCGCGAACGAGTCGCGCTCTGCGCCGGCGAGGTCAACATCGCACTAATCGACGAGGAGGCCTCCCGGATGGTCATCCACTTGCCGCGCGGGCTGAATGCAGCATTCGTATGAGCGTGCGCGTTCTTATTGCCGACGACCAGCAACTTGTCCGCGCCGGATTCCGCATGATCCTCGACACCCAACCCGACATCGACATCATCGGCGAGGCCACCAACGGCGTCGAGGCCGTCGCGCTGACAGCGTCACTGCACCCGGACGTGGTCTTGATGGACATCCGTATGCCGGAGATCGACGGCATCGAAGCAACCCGCCGCGTCGTCGCCGACACCCGCGAGCCCCGTACCCGTGTTCTCATGCTGACCACCTTCGACCTCGACGAATACGTCTACGACGCCCTCCGCGCCGGAGCCAGTGGCTTCCTCCTCAAAGACGTACCTCCGCACCAACTTGCCGCCGCAGTACGCACCGTCGGAGACGGCGACGCCCTCTTATCGCCGAGCATCACGCGGCGGCTAATCGAAGAATTTGCCGTCTCCCGAACACCTGCCGAGCCCCGGCCTGAGCTCGCCGACCTCACTCCCCGCGAGCTCGAGGTCTTCCAATTACTCGCTCGCGGTATGTCCAACCGCGAAATCGCTGACGCACTCGTCCTCGGCGAAACCACCGTTAAAACCCATGTAACCCGCATCCTCACCAAGCTCCGTGTCCGGGACCGCGTCCACGCCGTCGTTCTCGCTTACGAAACGGGCATCATCAACCCGGGACCCATAACCAAAAGCACTGATTCGGCCGGCGTTCCAAGGCCGACTTCATCCTGAGACCACCCGGCAAATCGCCCACACCCAGCAGTACGCCTACGACGCGGCCGAGGCCGACCACCCATGGCTCAATGCCGGGCTTGCGCCAATGTGCGGGCTGACACGGGCGGTCTCCGCGCGCACCGTCCCGACTATGCACGCGTTCGTGAAGAACCTTGACACCGGGGACACGCCGCCAACACCATCTACTGCGTGGGACGCGATTGTGTCCGGGTTGCATTCGAGGTTTCTTGCAGCACCTGTGCCAGCACGTGTCGCCCATAGTGCCTGGAGGCGAACTGTGAAGTGGCTGCCCGGGCTACGGTGTCCGGGTCGCATCGATCTGGTCGAAGTCGCCGTAGCGGTTGTTGCTGCCGCCGCCCCCGGACCACTGCCACAACAGCGCATACCTTGACGCGTTCGACTGGCCGCCAAAGAAGTGTGCACAGGTGGTGGTGCCGGACAGACACCAGCCGTACGGATGGTGGGCGACGCTGGAGGTGAACGACTCATAGGTCCACTCGTAGGTGTTCGGGATCAAGGACGCCGTCCCTGTGCCGAAGATGGACCGCCAGATGTCTGGAGCTGAATACACCCCGGCCTTGTGGGGCGAGTGGCCGGTCAGGTAGGCGGCGTAGCCGTTGAGGTCCGCCCGGTCCAAAATCACCGGCACATACCCGATCCGGACTCGGGCGCTGCACGCGGACGTGTACACCGAATTCCAGCCGTTGTCGTCGGCCGGCGTGTAGTTCGGGGCGTACCCGGGGATCTCGATATCCATGAAGACCACGGGATAGGTGACGTGCAGCGTCGCAATCGCAGCGAGCGTCCAGGCGGCTTGCTGCTGGCCCCACGCGTACGCCTCGGACGCGGTGCCGTTGTAGCGCGGATCGACACCCGGGCCGCCCATGAACCAGTAGGCGCCGGTGCCGATCCCACGGTGGTAGGTCTTGAAGTTCGTGTTGGCCTGCGCACTGTTCGTTGCCGACCAGACGACGATCCCGCCGCACCCGGTCCGCCGGGCCCAGTTGCCGGCCATCCCGATGTAGCCGCCGTAGGAGCCACCTATAGCCGGTTCCCGATACGGCGCCGAGCCGGAGATCGATACCGTGCTGCTGTCGGTGCCGTTCCAGAATCCGGTGATCCCGGCGGTCCCGGCTGCCGATGCCGGCGACGCCACGCTTACCAATACCGCTGCAACGGCGACGCGCCCTAACCGCCAAATGCGCATTGCCTGCCTGGCCATCGCGACACCATCCCTTCGCGACCAACGCCGAGGAGGGTAGTCATATCCCGCGGCGGAAGCGCGGTAAAGAGGCGCTAGACCTGCCATTGAGGGACCAACGTCCACCCGGTCAGCGCCCCACCCTGCGTCGTGGCGTGCGGTCTGCCACCGAATGATCCGGCGGTTTGCCGTACGGGACCCGCTCACGACAGCGCGAGTAGGAGATGTTCGGTGCCGATGTCGTTGTCTTCGAGGTCCAGCGCTTCACGCAGGCTCAGCTCGAGGACCTTCTTTGCGCGCGGCGTGAATGGCCCATTCCCTGAGGATTGCGACTTACTGCGGCCAATGATCGTCTGAGCTGGGCACGTACCGAGCGGAACCTGGCGTAGTACCTAGCCCGCCGGGTCGCTAACGCTCACGATCAACTGTTCGGCTAGTCGTTGTGTCGCGGACTTGCCGACGCTAGCGTCCCACCACGAGGGTTTCTGACCGCAGATGGTCGATGAGGGGGCGCTGTGACCAGCCACGCGTCTCCGTCAAATCTCACACCGCATGCGAAACGGCTGATCTTGTGTCTTGACGGCACGAACGACGAGATCGGACGAGGTCTGCCCACCAACGTGGGCAAAACGTACGAGATGCTCGCGGCCTCAGATGTACGGCAAGCCACTTACTACGACCCGGGCATCGGCACCCTGCCCGCGGCCAATGCCCGCGGCTATGTCGACCGCAAAGTGTCTGTAGGGCTCGAACTGATGCTCGGGCGCGGCATCCGCACAAAGCTGGCTGCGGCTTACACCTGGTTGATGGAGAACTACGATCACGGCGATCCTGCGACCGGCAGGCCTCGAGCGCAGGTCTATGTCTTCGGATTCAGCCGTGGCGCCTTCGCCGCGCGCGCTTTGGTCGGCATGCTCAACCGGGTAGGGCTCTTACGCCCAGGGGCTGAGAATCTGGTGCCCTACGCGGTAGCGCACTACACGGTCAACCAACGACGATTCACCGCCGCCCGCCTGGCCGAGACCGTGGAGTTCGCCAACGCCTTCTGCTGGGGCACCGAGCAGGACCCGCTCTCCGCGCCCTGGCCCGGCGTGGCCAACGACCAGAACCGGCACTCTGTGCCGATCGAGTTCCTCGGGCTCTGGGACACCGTCGAGGCGGTCGGTCTGCCCGGACGCACCGTCGATTGGGAAGGCACGCACACCCTGCGCAACGTCCGACGCGTGCGGCACGCCGTCTCTATCGACGAGTGGCGTCGCCCGTTCCACGAGTTCCTCACCACCCACCCCAACCTCAACCCGCTCTCCGACGACGGCACGCCGAACGCGACCGCAGACGTGCAGGAGACGTGGTTCCCCGGCGTGCACTGCGATGTCGGCGGCACCTACCCGGATTCGCAACTGTCGACAACAGCGTTCCGCTGGGTGCTCGACAGCGTCGTCGAGGAGTTCATTCCTCGTGAGCAGAACTCCTTCCAACTCGCCTGCCAGGCCCGTACATCTCCAGCAGCCACAACGCTGCACACCGACGCTGCGATCTGGTCGCTCGCGGTGCCGCGCAAACGACCCATCAAACCCACGTACTGGATCCACGACTCCGTCCGGACGCTGCTCGCGGACACAACCAGCGGCTACCACCCTCGAAACCTCCCGGCTGACCCCGTCTGGCTCACCGCGCCCTGACGACCAACGCTGCGGGGTGTCGACCTTGCCCGGTGCGCTCGGCGTCGGCGTCGGCGTCGGCGCAGGTCACCACCGATTGTTCTCACGTCCTGCCGCGCGGTTTCGACGCTCCTGCGCACTCCGCGCGCGGAAAGGACAACGACGCGAGGTTCTAGACTCTGAGAATGCCGGACTGGCGCGAGCATGCCGGTTTGAAGATGATGTACGAATCGATTCTGCAGATCGACGAGGCTGATCACGGCCGGCTGCGCAGCCTGGTGTCGAACGGTGATCACTCCGCGGCGCAGCGAGGAGTTGCGTCCGCGAGTGCGTGCCGTCTCCGCGCGGCTGATAGACGATCTTCGAGAGCACGCCGACGAGCCGGTAGGACTCATCAAGCGATGGGCGTTCCCGTTGCCGATGGCGGTCATCGGCGAGCTCATCGGTGTTGCTACTCATGAGGGTTCGCAGTTCGCGGAGTGGGTCCGCGATTTCGCCTTGTCATTGGAACCGGGCATCGGCCCGGAGGAAGTTACCCGCTGCGATGTCGCCGCAGCGCACCTGTCCGACTACTTCTGCGGACTGGTGACCGCTCGACGACGCGAGCCCCGCGATGACCTTGCCACCACGCTCGCTGGCCTCGATGGGCTCAGTGAGGACGAACTCATCAACATGATGATGCTCCTGTTTTCGGCCGGGTTCGAGACGACCACCCACCTGTCGAGAACAAGACGAAAAACGGGTCGTTGACCAACGCTGCGGCGAGCAGAGTGGAGGCGGCCGCGCGCAAGGTGATGTGGCTGGACTTGGATACGAACCCGGCGAGGACGCCGAATGCGGCGAGAAACAGCCCGCAAAGCGCGTTGAACGTGGGGCAGAACGCTGCCGTCAGGCCCCACCCGGTATGCGCCGCGGCAACCCAAGACATCGTCAGGTACCTAACGGCCGCGGGTCCTGGCCTGGATCGGTCCGACCGTATGCTGCCGGCTTGTCAGCAACGCTCGGGCTTGGGCAGCGTGTAACTCACTGCAGGGGTGACCCGTAGAAGGAGCAGGCATGGAACCGGTGCGCACGGCACAGACCGATCAGTTGCTGCTCGAGCTGACCCAGTCCAAGGGCCGCGAGTATCCGTACCCGCGCTACCAGGCGCTGAGGGAGCAGGCACCTGTCGCGTTGGCCGAAGACGGCGCCATCGTCCTGACCAGGTACGCCGATTGCCAGGCCGTTCTGCAGAACCATAGTTTTGGGCGCCCGGACAGCGACGAGGTTTTCACCTCGCTGGGGCTTGCGGGATGGCGGGACATGGCGGCCCTCTACACGCTCAATACCAGCATGCTCACCCT
>JBDTFN010000304.1:0-12139 GCA_039937915.1 Jatrophihabitans sp.
AGCGTCAGTCGCCGAGTTCGGTCCGGCGACGGTTTACGTACTCGAGTAGTTCGGCGCGGATCGCGTCGTCCAGCGGTGGCTGCTCGTACGCCTCCAGCCGCTGCTGATAGATCGTCTCGGCCCGACCGGCGGCGTCCACCGCTCCGCCGCGCATCCACCGCTCATAGTTCTGCGACGAGGAGAGCAGCGGACGGTAGAAGCAGGTGCGGAAACGCTCCATGGTGTGCTGGGCGCCGAGGAAGTGCCCGCCGTGTCCGACCTCGACGTGTGCGTCGAAGGCCAGGGAGTCCTCGTCGATCTCCAACGGCGTGAACTGCGCCTGCATCATCTGCAGCAACTCGATGTCGACGATGAACTTCTCGTAGCCGGCCACCAGGCCGCCCTCGAGCCAGCCCGCCGAGTGCATGACCCAGTTCGCCCCGGCCAGGAAGGTCGGCATCAAGGTCATCAGCGCCTCGTAGCCACCCTGCGCGTCGGGGACCTGAGAGGACGTCATCGCTCCGCCCGAGCGGA
Source organism: Jatrophihabitans sp. (assembly GCA_039937915.1). Lineage (GTDB taxonomy): Bacteria > Actinomycetota > Actinomycetes > Mycobacteriales > Jatrophihabitantaceae > Jatrophihabitans. The sequence continues at coordinate 514 of JBDTFN010000304.1, forward strand.
ACGGCAGGTTGAAGTGCCGCGCGATCTGTCCGGTGCACAACAGGCCCATGGCCGATTCCGGCGTGCCGAAGGTCGGCGAGCCGGACTGCATGTCGATGTTGGACAGGAACGATCCGAAGATGACCGGGCAGCCCGGCCGGATCAGCTGGGCCAGCGCGATACCCGACAGTGCCTCGGTGATCTGCTGGACGAGGGCAGCCGGGATCGTCACCGGCGACATCGCGCCCATCAGGATGAACGGGGTCAGGACCACGGGCTGGGCGGCGAGGCAGTACTCCAGCAGCGCCTCGAGCATGCGGTCGTCCCAGCGCAACGGCGAGTTGCAGTTGATCAGCGAGATCGTCACCGGGGTCTGCTCGATGATGTCGCGTCCACCGAACAGGATTGAGCTCATCTCGATGGTGTCGCGTGCGTTGACCCCGGACACCACGTTGCCCATGTAGAGCTTGTCGGTCAGCGTCTGCAGCGCGAAGGTCATGTCCAGGTGGCGCGAATCCAGTGGGGTGTCGTTCGGCTCGCAGATGACGCCGCCCGCGGAATCCAGGACGTCGAAGGACTGGGACAGCTTGGAGAAGTTGCGGAAGTCCTCCATGGTCGCGTCCCGACGAACGGCGCCCTGGCGGACGAACGGCGGCCCGTAGACCGCGCCGAAAACCATCGAGTCGCCGCCGATGTGGACCGTGTTCGCGGGATTTCGCGCTGCGACGTCGAACTCGCGCGGCGCTTTGGCCACCTGCTCCAGCACGAAGTCCGGGTCGAGGAAGACGGTGTTCTCCTCGACGCGTTGACCGGCCGCGCGGAACAGTCCCAGCGCGTGATCGGACATGAACTCGACGCCGACCTCGGAGATGAGCCGGCGCCAGCCCTTGTCGAGGGCGGCCATCGCGTCCTGCGACAAAACTTCGTAGCGCGGCATCGTGTTGCGAAACATCGGCGCGTCCCTTCTTGACCTGGACCGTTGTGAAGCGCATCCTAACCCCACGATGTGGAAATGCTGTTCCACATTATGGAACCAATAAAGGATCATGGAAACAGTGAGCAACCCGGGTGCGCAGTCGATCGACCGTGCGGCGCAACTGTTGACGGCGGTCGTCCAGGCCGACGGACCGATCAGCTTCACCGAGCTCGTCGAGGACTGCGGACTGGCCCGCTCCACGACCTCCCGGCTGCTCGCCGCCCTGGAGACCAACCATCTGCTCGAGCGTGACCAGGTCGGCGCCTACCGTGCTGGTGCGCTGTTCGCGCACTATGCCGCGCGGCACGACCCGTGGTCGCAGTTCGTCCGTCTGGCCCGGCCGGTGATGGACGCCGTCGGGGCGGCCACCCGTGAAACCGTCAACCTCGCCATTCCGCGCGGGGAGACCGTCGTCCAGATCGCGCAGGTCAACTCGACCTACCTGCTCAGCGCCCGCGACTGGATGCAGGTGGACGTCCCGCCGCACTGCTCCGCGCTGGGCAAGGTCCTTTACGCCTTCGACGCGCTCGCCCTGCCCGACGGGGAGCTAGAACAGCTCACCTCGCAATCCCTGGCGACCTCGGCGGCGTTGCGCCGACAGATGAGCGGTATCCGTCGTCGCGGCTATGCCCTGTGCCGCGATGAGTTAGAGGTCGGCCTGGACGCCGTCGCGGCGCCGGTACGCGGACCCGAGGGCGACGTCATCGCCGGACTCGGGGTCTCTGGCCCCAGCGCCCGGCTGAACGCGCAGTTGGACCAGATCGGAGCACTGCTCGTCGAGCACGCGGCACATCTGTCGACCGTGCTGCGTCCCCGTATCCGTAGGAAAGGTGTGGCATGAACCCCGAGGAAATCCTGCAGGGCCTCTACGACCAAACGCTGGTCGGCAACGCGCCCGCAGTGCTCGATCTGACCAACGATGCACTGGTGATGGGGATGGAGCCGCAGAGCCTGCTCTTCGACGCCCTCATCCCTTCGCTGGAGGAGGTCGGCGCCCGCTTCGAACGCGGGGACTTCTTCGTCCCGGAGATGCTCATCGCCGGGCGGGCGATGGCTGGGGCGATGGCGGTGCTGCGTCCACTGCTGGCCGAGACCGGGGTCGAGACCATCGGCAAATTCGTCATGGGGACGGTCAAGGGCGACGTCCACGACATCGGCAAGAACCTGGTCAACATCATGCTCGAGGGCGCGGGCTTCGAGGTCATCGATCTGGGCGTGCAGGTCGCGCCGGAGAAGTTCGTCGCCGCGATCGTGGAGCATCAGCCCGACATCGTCGGGTTCTCTGCGTTCCTGACGACCACGATGCCGATGTTCAAGGCGAACATGAACGCGCTGCAGAAGGCTGGGATCAGGGACACGGTTGCGGTGATGGTCGGCGGTGCTCCGGTCACGCAGGAATACGCCGACGCGGTCGGCGCCGACGGCTATGCCGCCGATGCCTCGGCGACGGTGAAGAAGGCCAAGGAACTGGTCAAGCGCCGCCGCGCCCTGGCCAACGCGTGAGCGTCCCGACCCAGCAGACGGTGCTGCGATCGGCCACCAAGGAGGTGGTGATCGGGCACGATCGTCCGTTCTGCCTGATCGGTGAGCGGATAAACCCGACCGGACGCAAGATCTTCCAGGAGCAGTTGCGCGCCGGGGATCTGTCCGCGATCGCGCGTGATGTCGCCATGCAGGTGGCCGGTGGCGCGACCGTGCTGGACATCAACATGGGCGTGCCGCTGACCGACGAGGCCGAACTGCTGCACCGTGCGGTGACGATGGTGCAGGAACTGACCGACCTGCCGATCTGCATCGACTCGTCGGTGGTGGAGGCGCTCGAGGCCGGCCTGTCTGCCTACAAGGGTCGTGCGCTGGTCAACTCGATCACCGCCGAGGACGAGCGGATGGCCGCGATCCTGCCGCTGGTCAAGAAGTACGACGCTGCGGTGATCGCGCTGCCCAACGACGACGACGAGATCCCGATGGAGTCGGACAAACGGCTCGACCTCGTCGCCAAGATCGTGCGGGTCGCCACGCAGGAGTACGGAATCGCGATGAGCGACATCGTGATCGACCCGCTGGCCATGCCGATCGGCGCCGACACCTCGCACGTACAGACGACGCTCACCACGATCCGACGGATCCGCGACGAGTTCGGTCTGAACATGACCCTCGGCGCCGGCAACGTGTCCTTCGGGATGCCAGGTCGCGCGATCATCGGCGCCGCCTTCCTGCCGATCGCCATGTCGGCCGGGCTCACGAGCGCGATCATGGACACCCGAACGCCGCAGATGGTCGAGTCGGTGTTGGCGGCCGACCTTCTCCTCGGGCACGACGAGTGGGGCGGTAGCTGGATCGCCGCGCACCGCGCCAAGCAGGCCGCTGCGGCAACATGAGCGACGCAAGTGAAGCGCGTGGCCCAGAGGTCCGGACATGAACGAGCCGGAGGAGGCGCTGCTGCCGGGGACGACGGTCACCGCCGACCTCACCAGCTTTGCGCGCGAAGGGTTGATCGAGCCGCCGGCTACGCGTGACACCGAACCGCACGACGGCTCGGGTCGTGTCGAGATGCTGCTGCAGCCCTCTGGACGGACCGTGCGCGTCCCGCCCGGTGTGACCGTCTTCGACGGGGCAAGCTGGAACGGCATCGCGATCGACTCGACCTGCGGCGGGCACGGCACCTGCAAGAAGTGCAAGGTGCAGATCGTCGAGGGCTCGGTGCCGATCTCGCGGCTGGACACCCGCGCCTTCACCGCCGACCAACTGCGGGACGGGTGGCGGCTGGCCTGTCTGGCACAGGCCACCCAGAACCTGACCATCGAGGTTCCGCCCCTGCTCACCCGGCCGAACGCGGCCACCGTCGGGGTGGGGCGTCAGGTGATCCTGCGTCCGGCGGTGCAGAAGCGCTATCTCGAGCTGGACGAGCCCACGCTGGCCGATCAGCGCACCGACCTCGCGCGGGTGCTCGCCGCGATGGACGACCTCGAGCCGACGCCGGACCTGCACGTGTTGCGGCGGTTGCCGGCCGTTCTGCGGGCGGCAGACTTCTGCGTCACCGCCGTCGTGGTGGACGAGGCGCTGATCGACGTCGAACCCGGCGACACCACCGAACGCCAGTTCGGGATCGCCTTCGACCTGGGCACCACCACCGTCGTCGCGACCCTGCTCGACCTGACCACCGGCACGCCGGTTGCTGTCTCGTCGATGCTCAACCGCCAGCAGCCCTTCGGCGGGGACGTCATCACCCGGATCAGCGCCACGATGATGGATCCGTCGGCGCTGGGGCGGCTCGCAACGGCGGCGCACGAGACGCTGGGCATGCTCGCGGCCGAGGTCTGCGAGGAGGGTGGCGTCGACACGCTCGAGGTGTACGAGATCGCGGTAGCCGGCAACGCCACCATGACCGCGCTCGCGCTCGGAATCGATCCGGAACCGATCGGGGTCGCACCGTTCGTCATGACCTGCTCGACCCCACCGGTGGTGCTCGCGTCCGACCTCGGGGTAGCTGTCCATCCAGGGGCTCGAGCGGTGTCCTTCCCGGCGCTCGGCGCGTACGTCGGAGGGGACATCGTGGCCGGCATCCTCGCGACCGGGATGGACCGCGACAAGCGCATGCGTCTGTTCATCGACGTCGGTACGAACTGCGAGATCGTGCTCGGCGACGGCGAACGGATCCTGTCGACGGCGGCACCGGCCGGCCCGGCGTTCGAGGGCGGGGCGATCCGTTGCGGCATGCGGGCTGCGGAGGGAGCGATCGAGACCGTCAAGCTCGGCGACGACGTCCAGCTCGGGGTGATCGGCGACGTCACGCCGGCCGGCCTGTGCGGCTCGGGGCTCGTGGACATCGTCGCCGAACTGGTCAAGGCCAAACTGGTGGACCAGTCCGGCCGCTTCGTCACCGACGAGGTCGCGGCCTCGGTCGCCGCTCCGCTGGCTGATCGCCTGACGTTCGTCGGTCAGGAACGGGTGTTTGTTCTCTACCGGCCGGACCCGGCGACCGCGACCGAGGACTGCATCTACCTGTCCCAGCGGGACATCCGGGAACTGCAGTTCGCCAAGGCCGCCATCGCCACCGGCTGGTCATTGCTCCTCGAGGAGTTCGGCGTCGAACAGCGTGACGTGCAGCAGGTACTGCTCGCGGGCTCGTTCGGCAGCTACCTCTCGCCTTCCTCGGCCGTGCGCATCGGGCTGGTGCCCAAACTGCCGGTACTGCGGATCGTCTCGGCCGGCAACGTCGCGGGGGAGGGCGCCAAGATGGCGCTGCTCAGCCGTCGCGAGCGTGAGGGCGCGGCTGCCCTGCTGGAGGAGGTGGCCTATGTCGAACTCTCCGACCGCAGCGACTTCAACGACAAGTTCGTCGACCAACTCGCCTTCCCGGGCTGACCGTTCGGTCCGGGTCGCGCTGATCGCGTGCGGGGCGATCGCGCAGCCGGCCGAGCAGATCGTCGCGCGGCGCGGTTGGGCCGTGGACGTCCACCCGCTGCCACCGCTGCTGCACAACCAGCCACACCTGATCGCCAACGAGGTGTCGGCGCTGGCCGCATCATTGGCGCCTCAATACGCGTCCATCGCGATCGGCTACGCCGACTGCGGGACCTACGGAGCCCTGGACGAGGTGTGCGCCCGGCTCGGCCTGCACCGGCTGGACGGTCTGCACTGCTATGACATGTTCGCCGGGGCCTCGCGAATCGAGGCCTTCTTTGCCGACCAGCCCGGTACCTATCTGCTGACCGACTTCCTGGTGCGCTCGTTCTCGCGGACCGTCGTGCGTGAACTCGGGCTGGACCGTTACCCCGACCTACGCGACACCTACTTCGGCGCGTACACGCGGGTGGTGTGGCTGGCCCAGGCGCCCGACGAGGACCTGCGCGCGCTGGCCGAGGCGGCAGCGGCACGAATCGGACTGCCGCTCACTGTGGTCGAGACCGGCGATGCGGGGCTGGAGCGCGCTCTCGAAACGCTGCTCGCCTCCGAACTCTGAATTACCGGCGGGACGACACGCCGCGGCGGCACCCGGTACTGATTCCGCGTCGACGTGGAGCGGACTCACTGGGCGGGCGCGTCCGGAGCAGCCAGCCGTTCCAGCAATCCGCGCCGCCACTTCTCGGTCTCCGCGACCTGGTTGAAGGTGAAGACGTGCAGCCCGGCGACCAGCGCGCCCGGTGCGGACAGCGCCGGGACGGTCTTCTCAAGGAAGCGTTCGCCGGTGAAGCCACCGGGGGCCGCCAGTCGGGTGAGCGTGCGGCGGTGCTTCGCGAGAAACCTCGTCGACTCGCCGACGCCGATCTTGGTCGCCATGAGCAGGAGCTTGGTGCGGTCGACCGGTCCGGGAATGCCGACCAGCAGCGGCAGGGTGATGCCGCGTTGCCGCATGCGGTGCAGCCAGGCTTGGAGGGTCGCGGGGTCGAAGGTCAGGTTGCTGACGACCTGGGTGGCGACGCGGCGCTTGTCCCACATGGCCTGGACGGTGAGATCGTCGGCGATCGACGGATGGGACTCGGGGTAACCGGTGATGCCGACGTCGGTGAACGGGTCGCCCAGTTCCTTGAGGTCCTGGAGCAGGTCGAGGGATGCGTGATAGTCCCCGGCCGGTGGGTCGGCGTCGCCGGCCGGGACGAATACCGTCCGGACGCCCGCCGCCGTGAGGCGCGCGGAAATGTCATTCAGCTCGGAGCGGCCGGAAATCATGCGCGCGGCTAGGTGCGGGACGGCGTCGTAACCGTGTGCGCGCAGCCGTTCGGTGAGGTCCAGCGTGGCTGCCAACCCCTTGGAGGGCGAGGCGGTGATCGTGACCGTGAACCCGCGCGGCAGGTGCTCGAGCACGACGTCCTCGCACGATGGGGTCGGCAGAACCTCGTAGCGGGCGTTCGCGAGCAGGGTCCGAAGATAACCCTTGGTTGTCTTGTTGCGTATCATGCTTCTCGTTTCATTCCATGCAACAACGCTGGAGATAGCGTAGGTCGATTTCACCGACTGGACAAGACGTTGTCGTGGGGCCGCGGGAGGGTGTCGGCATGGCCTATGACGACGACCTCGCCGAACGGATCCGCGAAACGCTGGCGAGCCAGGTCGACGTCGCAGAGAAGCGCATGTTCGGCGGATTGGCGTTCTTGCTCGGTGGGCACATAGCGGTGGCCGCCGGCAGCCAGGGTGGCCTGATGCTCCGTGTCGATCCGGCACGATCGGAGGAGCTCGCCGAACGTGACGGTGCCTCCCGGATGGTCATGCGCGGACGCGAGATGACCGGATGGCTGCGGGTGGCGGCGACCGCACTCGAGGACGACGACGACCTGCGCGATTGGGTCCGGCACGGCGTGGAGTTCGTGCGAACGCTGCCGCCCAAGAGGCCGTGACGGACGTCTCCCGGGAAGTGGAGATAACGACTCCGGATATCCGGGTACCGTTGCGTACGAACCGGAGAACACCTCTCCGTTAACGTGCCGGGAGTTACACCATGACCACCGTTCTGACGAAGCCGCCGACCAGGGCGACGACAGACACACCCTCCACCGACAATCGTCGCTGGTGGATCCTCGCCGTGCTCGGCGTCGCCCAGTTGATGGTCGTGCTCGATGCGACCGTCGTGAACATTGCGCTGCCGACCGCACAGATCGACCTCGGCTTCTCCGACAGTTCCCGCCAGTGGGTCGTGACCGCCTATGCGCTCGCGTTCGGCTCGCTGCTGCTCATCGGCGGCCGGATCGCCGACGTCTTCGGACGCAAGTGGGTCCTCGTCGTCGGGCTGGCCGGCTTCGCGCTGGCCTCCGCCCTCGGCGGTGCAGCCCCGAACATCGGCCTGTTGATCACCGCACGCGCCGTCCAGGGCGTCTTCGCCGCGTTGCTATCGCCTGCGCTGCTGTCGATCCTGACCACCACGTTCACCGAACCGCGCGATCGGGCCAAGGCCTTCGGCGTCTTCGGTGCCATCGCCGGTGCCGGCGCGAGCGTCGGGCTGCTGCTCGGGGGGTTCCTCACCGAGTACACCAGCTGGCGCTGGACGATGTTCGTCAACCTGATCTTCGCCGCGCTCGCTCTCGTGGGTGCCCTGATGCTGTTGACCCACACCCGCGTCACCAACCGTCCGAAGCTGGACATCCCGGGGACACTCGTCGTCTCGGCCGGTCTGTTCTCACTGGTCTACGGCTTCTCCCACGCTGACACCGCTGGTTGGGGAAACACCGTGACCGTCGGGTTCCTGGTGGCGGCCGGCGTGCTGTTGACCGTCTTCGTGGCTATGCAGTTCCGCAGCGCTACGCCGCTGTTGCCGATGCGGGTCCTGCTCGAACGCAATCGCGGCGGCGCCTACCTGGCCATGTTCGTCTCGTCGGCCGGTATGTTCGCGATCTTCCTGTTCCTGACCTACTACCTGCAGGGCAGCCTGCGCTACACGGCAGTCAAGACCGGTGTGGCGTTCCTGCCCATGACCGGACTGCTGGTCGTCGTGTCCGCGGTCGTCAGCACCGTGCTCTCGCCGCGGGTCTCGCCGCGGATCCTGATCCCGTCCGGCATGGTCATCACCGCCGGCGGCTTGGTCGTGCTGACCAACATCGGGCTGCAGAACTCCTACACCACGACGGTGCTCCCCGCGCTGCTCGCCATCGGCGTCGGGCTTGGCCTGGTGTTCGCGTCCGGCTTCGCGCTCGGAACGTTCGGTGTCCGCGCCGATGACTCCGGCGTGGCGTCCGCGACGGTGAACACGATGCAGCAGATCGGAGGCTCAGTAGGCACGGCACTGCTCAACACGATCGCCGCCAGCGCAGCGAGCACGTACGTGGCCTCGCACCTGACCAGCGAACCGCTGACGCTGCTCAAGGCGAACGCCGCGCTGGAGAGCTACACCACCGCGTTCTGGTGGGCGGCCGGGATCTTCGCCTTCGGTGCAGTGCTCTCCGCGATCGTGCTGCGGTCCGGCATCCCGCAGCTCGACCCCGACGCTGCGCCGGCCATCGGCCACTGACGCACAGCAGCACGCAGGGGGTCGCGGATCGTCGCGGCCCCCTTCCTGCTATCCGGCGCCCGTCACGCCATCTGCACGCCTGAGTCCAGCAGGCTCGCGCGGAGCAGGAAGGCAGCCTCGGCGCCGATGAGACCGTCCACGAGTTCGAGGAACCGGGCGACGTAGGCGGGACCGTGATCGGGCTTGCCGACCAGGTGATGCGCGAGCTCGTGAAGGATGACGAGCTCGCGCATTGCCCATCTCCCGCCCTTGTCGTGCGGGGGGACGGCAATTGTTGCGGACTCGAATTCGTACTCGGCCTTGGTGGAACCGCGTCGAGCTCGGATGGTCACCGGAGTGTCGTTGCCGACCCAGCCCAGCGCGAGGACCGCGTCGGCGTACCGCTGCACGGAGGCAATGTCGCCGAACTTCCGGTCGTCCGGGACGACCACTCGCGAACCGAACGCCTCGGCGACCGGGAAGTCCAGACGACGGTCGATCATTCGGGCGACCAAACCCTCCGCCTCGTACACGCGGGCGCGCTGGACGTCCCGCTCGGTCATGACGAGATCGCGCGGCGCTGCTCGGGAAGAGCCGTTGGCGAGGCAGTCCGCGCGGCGTCGGCAGCCCGGCGGCCGGCGCGCTTGGCGAGGGTCGAGGACCGGCCGGAGCTTTGCCAGCCGCGCCAGGCGCCCCGGGCGTCTGACGTCTGCGAATAGAAGTTCGCAATCTCCAGCGCCTTCTCTTGCAGGACGAGCTCGGTGCCGGTCGACCCGGCTTCCGGCGCGGTGACTGCAACTTGTCTGGCCTGCTCGTGAGCCTCGGCCAGCCGTTCACCGATCCGGATGGCGAACGCAACCTGGAAGCTGATTCGCGCCGTGATGCCGTGGACGGGTTTACGGACGGCGTAGAGCCGGCCATCGCCGCCGACTTCCTCGACGTAGTGCTGTTCGCGGCGATACGCCCCCGAACGCAGGTAGGCGTCCGACGCCCGGACCATCTGCACGACCAACGAGGCGTACAGGGCCTCACACATCTCGATGTCGGACTCGAAACCATAGGCGAGCACGAAGGTGGAGTTGGACGCGAGATCGCAGGTCAGGTCATTGGCGCGGGCGATGGCGAGGAAGAGTTGAACGTAGGTGCGCAGGGCCCGTTTGCCCGGGGGACCGATTTCGATCCGCTTCGCCAGCGGCGCGGAGCGTGCCTCGGTACGCGCGCTGTGCGCACGAGCAACCGCAAGATCGATCGAAGTCTCGGTCGCAAGCCGCTGGGCCGCAGCCATGAACGTCTCGGCCTCGTGTTCGTTGTCGGTCGATTCGGCCTGGCGCAGCAATGCCGCCATGCGCCTGAGCAGTTTGTCCTCGGCCACCTGAGTCCCTTCCTTCGCGTCACGACCATCATGACGGGTGGGTCGGACAGTCAAGACGGACGAGATCGGCCTGTGGACAACGTCAGGCGTCGAAGCGAATCCCGTGGCAGAATCCCAGGATGCATTTCCGGTGGCTTGTCCCGATTGCCCTGGCGCTGGGCCTCGCCGCTGGCTGCACGTCCGAGGGGGGCGCCGGCACGTCGGGTTCGCCCTCGGTGCCGATTTCCTCGAGCGCGCCCCCGACCGTGCAGACGCCGACTGCAACCCCCACACCGAAGTCCTCTTCGGCCACCGTGCCAACTACAGGCCCGAATGTTCGACCTGGCGAGAAGCCGCCGGTGCTGACCGGTCTTGCGCGAGATAACAGTCCGCCGGGGGCAGTCGACTTCACGCTGTTCTGGTTCGAATCGGTGGACTGGGCGTACGCCACTACAGACTCGACCCTGGCGCGGCAGCAATTCTCCAAACTATGTACCGGATGCGAGCGATTCATGAAAAACATCATTGATGAGTCGGCGAGGAAGAACGAGCACTTTCGTGGCGGTCGCCTGAGCGTCACAACTCGAGCGCTCGCCAAAAATGATGGGCATAACGGTTCGAGTGCGGTCGTAGATACCCGCGTGAACCAGACGAAGTTCAAGTTGGTCTCTGCGCAAGGCAAGACGGTCGACACATCGAATGGGGTGTCAGGCGCGCGCTTTCGGACATGGCTGGCGTGGCTCGACGGTCGTTGGGTAGTCGTGGATTGGAAACAGGACTCGCAATGAACCGACGTCTTCTGGTTCTACCGATGGCGTTAGCGCTTCTGACGAGTCCAGCCATACTCAGGACGACGTTGGCGAATGCCGATTGTTCGAACGGGCATGAGCTCACCGGTTGCGCTGGCGCGGGCTCGGTCCGTCTGACCGGCTTCGGTGGCGAAATTGGTCCCGACAAAGGCGCGCATCAAGGTCCATCGTCAACCCTCACCCTCAGTTGCGGAACGGACACGACTGCGCGACTTCGAGCGCTCGGCGACACCGAGGCTGCTCGTGATGGCCGGACCTGCACCTCGCAGAACGTGGCGTGCAGCGTAGCCAAGGCGCAGTTAGGGACACCGCAAGACGCCGTCATCAAAGTGCGCCAGAATCCGGATGGCTCTTGGCAGTACACAGCCAGCGATTGTTTAACGGCAGCGAAGCCGCAGGTCACGGTGGCTTTGGTTCGTGAACAGGCGGTGCGGCTGATCCCAACCGCTGACGTGGGGTTGGCGCCCCATGGCACTACGCTGGTGAACATCGAGACGGTGATGTGTGCGGATGCGCCGCGTACCCGATCCCTGGCGCCGGTCACCATCCTCGGCAAGCAGGTCGTCATCAGCCTCGTGCTCGACCACGTCGCC
>JBDTFN010000305.1:0-8743 GCA_039937915.1 Jatrophihabitans sp.
GTCCCGGCGGGTACCCCGGCCAGCAGCCTCCGCCCCCGCCTCCGGGTTACGGGCCGCCGCAGTAGCCGGCGAGCACAACTGATCTTCCCGAGAGCCGGGACGCGCGTTCTGCGCGTCCCGGCTCTCGGTCATTGTCGATGGGTAGGAGTCCCCTGGGTCGGCTGGCAGCGGCGGGATAAATCGGCGCTGGCATGGCTTAGGGTCGGGCATTACGTGCGCTTGCCGCGCTCCGCTCAGAGAGGATTCGGTGCGATGACCTACGGCCCGCCTGGCACCCCGCCATCCGGTCAGCCCCAGCAGGGTGGCTACGGCCAGCCCCAGGAGGGCGGCCAAGGCCAGCCCCAGCAGGGTGGTTACGGCCAGCCCCAGCAGGGTGGTTACGGCCAACCTCAGCAGGGTGGTTACGGCCAACCTCAGCAGGGCGGCTACGGCCAACCTCAGCAGGGCGGCTACGGCCAACCTCAGCAGGGCGGCTACGGCCAACCTCAGCAGGGCGGCTACGGCCAGCCCCAGCAGGGCGGCTACGGCCAGCCGGCCAGCGGAAGTGGCTTCAACGCAGGCGCGGTCAACCCGCTCGACTGGGCAGGGATGGGAGTCGGTGTCGTCGCGCTGATCTTCTCGTTCTTCGGGTACTACAGCTACGACAGCAAGGTCGGCTCGCAGAGTGAGACCCAGGGCGCCTGGCACGGGTTCTTCGGCTGGTTCGGCGTTCTACTCGGGCTCGTCGGTGCTGCTGCGGTGGCGATCGCGGTCTTCGCTCCACAGGTGAAGTTGCCCGTCCCGGCGCGGATCGCGGCAGCCGGGGCCTACGCGCTCGGCGCGATCATGGCGCTGCTGTCGATCTTCATCATTCCGTGGCCCAGCGACGTCCCGGACAACGTCACCGACGCGCAGTACGACGCGGTAATCGACGGCGGTCCGGGTTTCTCGGTCTTCATCGTGCTCGTCCTGCTCGTCGCGGGTGCAGTGCTGGCCTTCCTCGTGTTCCAGAAGGGCGGCGGCAGTCTGTCGCAGCTCTCGGGCAAGAGTTCCGGCGGTAGTTATGGTCCGCCGCAGCAGAGTGGCTACGGCCAGCCCCAGGGCGGCTACGGTCAGCCGCAGCAGAGCGGTTACGGCCAGCCCCTGCCGGGTGGTTACGGCCAGCCCCAGAGCCCGCCGCCGGGGTACGGCCCCCCGCCGCAGGCGCAGCCGGCCAGCGAGCCGCAGAACCCGCAGCCTGGCTACGGTCCGCCTCCGCAAGGGCCGGCGCAGCAGGGTCCGCCACCAGCGGGTTACGGCCAGCAGTAACTCACCGCGGGAAATTCTGTGTACGACCCGAATCAGTGGCCCAGCCACCCCGTCCCAGCGCCCGCTGGGGCGGGGCCGGTCGGGTTCGCCCGGCTAGGGCTGGCCCAGTTGATCGGCGCGATCAGTGCCGTGGTCGCTCTCGGTGCGTCTTTTTTCGTCTACTACACGTTCCACCTGAACCCCTCGAGTCTGCACAGCGCGTCGGTGGATGTCTGTGGATCCAGCAACGGACAGTTCAAGCTCGAGGTCAGCGGTGGTTTGTGCGACGGGGCTACCGCTAGCGCGTGGTCCGGCATCATCAGCGTGCTCGGTGTCGTGGCGATCGTCATCGCCGGCGCCCTTACCGCGGGGCGTTCGTTCTTCCACGCGTCGTCCGGAGTTTCAGTGCGCGTTGTCGCCGCGGTCTCCGCGCTGACGGGCTTTGTGCTCATCCTCGTGTCGTTGACGGTGACTCCGGCTGAGTCGTTCAGTTACAAGCTCGCTGGCCTGGGCAGTCTCGGGAAATTCTCCGGCACCATTCCCGCTCGCGCGCTCGACGACGGGCGGGGGTGGGCGTGCTGGGTCATCCTGGCCGCGGCTGCGGTCGGTCTCGCCGGAACTGCGCTCGAGGTCGCGAAGGCGGCTCGCTCGCACGGAACGACCCAGCCGCCCGGCCCTTCCGGGCCTGGCCAGCCATACCCGGGATGGGCTCAGCCCGGCTACCAGAATCAGTACCCGCAGAATCAGTACCCGCAGAATCAGTACCCGCAGAACCAGTACCCGCAGAACCAGTACCCGCAGCCGGGATATGGTCCGCCCCCACAAGGACCGCCCGAGCAGGGTCCGCCGCCGTCGGCGTACGGCCGGCAGTAACCTCGGCGCGTCTGCGCGGTTTCAGGCGGCACGTTTGCCAGCCTGAACGAATGCCCGCCGACCGCCGTGACCAGTCGAGCCGGCTCCTGCTCACTGCAGCCTGGACGGGCCTCGCCGCGGCGCTCGTCGCGTCGATGATCGCCATCGCGGTGGTGGCGGTCGTGTGGCTGCCGGCCTCCGGCGGCACCGGAAGCGCGAATTCGGCAATCCGTGCCGGCATCCTGACCTTCCTCGCGTCGCTGCACGGGGGGATCACCGTCGACGGCGTGGACGCCGCCTTCCTCCCGTTGGGTCTTACCGTCCTGGTCGGCCTGGTGGCCTGGCGATCCGGATCGGCGTTGGCTGCGGCGGCCGATGAGGCCGGCCTGGACGACCGAACCGCCCTGGTTCGCGCCGGTGCCGTCCAGGTGTCGGTCTTCGCCGTTGTGTGCGGGTTTCTCGCCGCTTTCTCGAGGTTGGGCACGAGCAGCGTCTCGGTCGTGTCGGCGACCTTCGCGGGCTTGGTCCTGTTCCTCCTGACCGGTGGCGTTGCGTTTGTGCGAAACAGCGTCATGTCCGACGACCTGGCCGAGCTGATCCCACCCTGGGTCGCTCATGGCGTGCGCGTCGCCGCGACGGTGCTCGGGATCTACCTCGGAGCCGGTGCGCTGCTCGTCGCGGGCTCGATCGTGGTGCACCACGATCGAGTGCAGGCTTTGTCGACCATGGTCGGCGGCGGATGGTCGGGCGTCCCGGTATTGCTGCTCGGCATTCTTGCCGTGCCGAACGCGGCCATTGCCGGCGCGGGTTACCTGTCCGGTGCCGGGTTCGCGTTCGGTACCGACACCACGGTCGGACTCACCTCGAACACGCACGGCACCGTGCCGGCCTTCCCCGTTCTCGGCGCCCTGCCCGACGGCGCCGGAGCAACTCTGCCGGTGTGGCTGCTCGCCGGGCTCACGCCGCTGCTGGCCGGTCTGGCCGTGGCGTTCCTGGCCCACCGGGCGACCCAGCCGTGGCTCGATCGCTGGTTGGACGCCGGCGTCGGCGTCGCGACCGCGGGCGTCGCCGCAACGATTCTCGCCTGGCAAGGCGGTGGCGCCATCGGCAGCGGACGCCTGCACGCGGTCGGCGCCTCACCGTGGCAGTTCGGGCTCGCGGTGGTCGTCGGTGTGGGCGTGATCGCTTCGGTTGCGCTCGGAAGCCTGCAGTCGATCGAACGGTTACGCGCGCAGGACGGCTCCGGGCGGACCGGGTTACGCGCGACGTTCGCCGCGCTCATCGCTGTCGAGGGCTACGACGACGAGCCGGCCGCGGGGGAGTGCGAGACCGAGGACGCGGAGGTCGATGACGAGCAGCTCGTCGGCGATCGGGACGAGCCCCGGAAGGGTAAACGCCTGGCTGGGTAGTGTTGCCGCGTGCCGCGCCCGCCCCGTCTCGTTGTTCTCGTCTCGGGTGGCGGGACGACCCTGCAGGCGATTTTGGACGATCCGGACCTGCGGAGCTCGGTCGTCGCGGTCGGAACCGACCGGCCTTCATGCGCCGGGTTGCAGCGGGCCGTTACGGCGGGTGTCCCCACCTTCGAGGTAGCCCTTGCCGATCATCCCGACCGCGCGGCCTGGAACCGGGCGCTCGAGAACATGATCGCCGACCACGACCCGGACCTCGTCGTGCTCGCTGGTTTCATGCGCCTGCTCGACGGCGGGGTCGTGAGCCGGTTCCGGATCGTCAACACCCATCCAGCTCTGCTGCCGGCCTTCCCTGGTGCGCACGCGTTGCGTGACGCGCTGGCAGCCGGGGCGACCGCCACCGGCGTCACGGTCCACTGGGTGGACGATGGGATGGACACCGGCCCGATCATCGCCCAAACCGCCGTACCGATCAGATCGGGCGACGACGAGGACACCCTTCGCGTCCGTGTTCAGGCCGCAGAACGCCCGCTGTACGTCGCAACCATCACCGAATTGTGTCGAGAACTGTCCCGGGAGACCGCACTATGACAAGAATCGTCGTCCGTCGCGCGCTCATCAGCGTCTATGACAAGACCGGCCTGGAGGAGCTCGCCCGCGGGCTGCACGACGCGGGCGTCGAGATCGTCTCCACCGGCTCGACCGCCGCGCACATCCGCGAAATCGGCGTGCCCGTCACCGCGGTCGACGAGGTCACCGGGTTCCCCGAGATCCTCGGCGGGCGGGTGAAAACCTTGCACCCACACGTCCACGCCGGCCTGTTGGCCGACCAGAACGACCCATCGCACCTCGAGACGATCGAGGGACTCGGGATCGAGTCCTTCCAGCTGCTGGTGGCCAACCTGTACCCGTTCGCCCAGACGGTGGCCAGCGGAGCGTCCCAGCCCGAGGTCATCGAGCAGATCGACATCGGCGGCCCGGCCATGGTGCGTGCCAGCGCGAAGAACCACGGCTCGATCGCGGTCGTCACCGACCCGCGCCATTACGCCGAAACCCTCGCCGCAGTGCGCGACGGCGGGTTCGACCTCCCGGCGCGGCAGCGACTCGCGCTGGCCGCGTTCCGGCACACCGCCGCGTATGACATCGCCGTCGCGTCGTGGCTGGGCAGCGCAGTGGCTCCCGACGACGACCACGCCGGCGAGTCGACCGGCTTCCCGGGTTGGGTGGCAGCGAACTACGAGCGCGCGGCGGTGCTGCGCTACGGCGAGAACCCGCACCAGCGGGCGGCGCTTTACATCACGCCCGGCGCCACCGGCATCGCCCACGCCGACCAGTTGCAGGGCAAGGAGATGAGCTACAACAACTACGTCGACTCCGATGCTGCCTGGCGGGCCGCCTACGACTTCACCGAACCGTGCGTCGCGATCATCAAGCACGCGAATCCGTGCGGGATCGCGATTGGCGCGGACATCGCCGAGGCGCACCGCAAGGCTCACGCGTGTGATCCGGTGAGCGCGTATGGCGGCGTGGTGGCGACCAACGGTCCGGTGACCGCGGTGATGGCCGAGCAACTCGCCGACATCTTCACCGAGGTCGTCATCGCCCCCGCATTCGACGACGACGCCCTCGCGATCTTCGCCCGTAAGAAGAACTTGCGTCTGCTCGTCGCCGCACCGCGGCCAGATGTGCCCAGCATCGAGACCCGCCCGGTGTCGGGGGGGCTGCTCATGCAGGTCACCGACCGCATCGATGCCCCCGGCGACGACCCCGCCACGTGGACCCTCGCCGCAGGGGACGCGGTGGACGAGGCCACCATGGCCGACCTCGCCTTTGCCTGGCGGGCGGTCCGCGCGGTCAAGTCGAACGCGATCGTCTTGGCCAGCGGTGGCGCCACCGTCGGTGCCGGGATGGGTCAGGTCAACCGCGTCGACTCCTGTCTGCTCGCCGTCTCGCGGGCCGGCGATCGGGCGGCCGGATCGGTGGCGGCGTCCGACGCGTTCTTCCCCTTCGACGACGGCCCGAAGGTGCTCATCGACGCCGGGGTGCGTGCCATCGTCGAACCGGGTGGTTCCATCCGCGACAAGGACGTCGTGGCTGTTGCCAAGGCGGCAGGCGTCGCGCTGTACTTCACGGGAACCCGGCACTTCGCCCACTGACCAACGGCGGCCGCTCATGCGCGAATACGAGAGCTTCACCGACTTCGTTGACGGAGGTGACCCGGGGGTCGACGCCACCGACGCCAACGTCACTGTCTTCGACGATGTCGACCACAGTGGTCTCGATGCGCGGGAGCAGCGCTGGGAGCGGGTGGTGTTCCGGCGCTGCCGCTTCATCGACGCGAACCTCGACGCTCTGATCACCGTCGGCTGCACCTTCGTCGAGTGCGACTTCACCCGCGCCGATCTCAATCGCTCCCGGCACGAGCGGTCGGCGTTCCTCGACTGCGAGTTCCGGGAATCGATTCTGCTCAGCGCCTACTTCCACGACTGCAAGCTCAGCGGCTCGCGGTTCGACGCCGTGGCCCTGTCCGGCGTCCAGTTCAACGGCGGCGACCTGTCCGGCGTCTGCATGCTCGACGCAGACCTGTCCGGCGTCGATCTGTCCGAGCTGAGCCTGGCCGGGGCGGTCCTCACGCGAGCAGATCTGAGCGGCTGCAACCTCGGCGGTGCGGATCTGCGCGAAGCGGAGCTCACCGGCGCGGTGCTGCAGAACGCGAACCTGCGTGGGGCACTGCTCGATGATCTCGATCTTCGTGTGCTCGATGCGCAGGGTGCATCCGTCGACGTCGATCAAGCGGCCCAGTTATTGCGTGCGTTCGGCCTCTATGTCAGTTGACGGGCGCTCCTGCATCGGCCCGGTTCGGCGTTTGGCAGGATGCCGGACGTGACCGCAATCATCCTGGACGGCAAAGCCACGCTCGAGACGATCAAGACTGAGCTGACCGCCCGGGTCGCCGCGCTCGCCGAACACGGCGTGCTGCCCGGGCTGGGCACCGTCCTGGTCGGCAACGACCCGGCCAGCCATTGGTACGTCAACGCCAAACACAAGGACTGCGCCCAGATCGGGGTCGCGAGCATCCGGCGCGATCTGCCGGCGTCGGCGACCCAGGACGAGGTCGAGGCGGTGGTCGCCGAGTTGAACGCCGACCCCGCCTGCACGGCGTTCCTCGTCCAACAGCCCACCGGGCTGAACGAGTTCGCCATCCTGGGCGCGGTCGACCCGGTCAAGGACGTGGACGGGCTGCACCCGACGAACCTGGGCTGGCTCGTCCTCGGTAAGCCCGCGCCGCTGCCCTGCACGCCGACCGGGATCATCGAACTGCTACGCCGCTTCGACGTCCCCATCGCCGGCGCGCACGTCGTCGTGGTCGGGCGAGGTATCACCGTCGGGCGACCGTTGTCGCTGATGCTCTCGCGACGCAGTGAGAACGCCACCGTCACGGTCTGTCATACCGGGACCCGGGACCTGGCCGCTCATGTGCGAACGGCCGACATCGTCGTCGCGGCGGCCGGGTCACCGTCGTTGATCACCGCCGACATGGTCAAGCCCGGCGCGGCGGTACTGGACGCCGGCGTCAGCCGAGTGGACGGCAAACTCGCAGGGGACGTCGCGGCGGACGTCGCGCAGGTCGCCGGGTACCTGAGCCCCAATCCGGGCGGGGTGGGTCCGATGACACGAGCGATGCTGCTTACCAACGTCGTCGAGGCAGCGGAGCGTCTCCTCGCCGATCGGGCGTGACGTGCTCGGCCGGGCCTGGCGGTGGATCGCTGCACAGTGGGTGTTCCTCGCCGTCCTGGTCGGGATCGTGGCGGCATTGCTCTATCTGCTCGTCGAGCCCGGTCACTGGGTGCGGGGTACGGGTGCGATCGCCGCAGTGATGCTGGTTGCCGCCGTGCTGCGCCTCATCCTGCCAACCACCCGGGTCGGTTACCTCGCCGTGCGTAGCCGCGGGGTCGACGCTCTCGTGTGCTTTGTGCTGGGTGGCCTGATTCTCGCCGTGGACATCCGCCTGCACCGCTGAGCCGTGTGCGGGCTAGCCTCGTCTGGACGTCCACAACCGCCGTTCAATGCCTCTTTGGCTCCAAAGGAGATCTGCATGTCCGACAAGCGCCACGGCAAGGTCACCGTCGTCGGAGCCGGCTTCTACGGCTCCACGACCGCGCAGCGACTCGCTGAGTACGACGTCTTCGACACCGTCGTACTCACCGACATCGTCGAGGGCAGGCCCGAGGGACTTGCGCTCGACCTGAACCAGTCGCGCCCGGTCGAGGGATTCGAGACGACCGTCGTCGGCGCCACCACGACCCCCGAGGGCGGCGGCTATGAGGCCACCGCAGGTTCTGACGTCGTCGTGGTCACCGCTGGATTGCCCCGCAAGCCTGGCATGAGCCGCATGGACCTGTTGGAGGTCAACGCGGGCATCGTGCGCAACGTTGCCGAGAACATCGCCAAGCACTCCCCGAACGCCGTCATCATCATCGTGTCCAACCCGCTGGACGAGATGACCGCGCTGGCGCAGCTCGCCTCGCAGTTCCCGAAGAATCGCGTCTTCGGCCAGGCCGGCGTGCTCGACACGGCACGCTTCACCAACAATGTCGCGACCACGCTGGGTGTACCGGTCGGTTCCGTGCAGACGCTCACGCTCGGTTCGCACGGTGACACCATGGTGCCCGTACCGTCGGCGTGCTTCGTCGACGGCAAGCCGCTGGCCGACGTCATGGACGCGGCGAAGATCGACGAGCTCGTCACCCGTACCCGCAACGGCGGTGCCGAGGTCGTGGCGCTGCTCAAGACCGGCTCGGCCTACTACGCCCCCTCCGCCGCCGCCGCACGCATGGCCAAGGCCGTCATCGAAGACTCCGGCGCGGTCATCCCCGTGTGCGCCTGGGTGGACGGAGAGTACGGCATCAGCGGCGTCTACCTCGGTGTCGAGGCCGAGATCGGCCGCGAGGGCGTCAAGAAGATCGTCGAGCGGAACCTCACCGACTCCGAGCTGGCCGGGCTCAAGGAGGCCGCTGAGGCGGTTCGCGCCAAACAGGCCGACATCGCCGAGTTGTAACGGTTCGCGCCACACCGGCGAGAATGATTGACCACAACCCATCACGCGAGTAAATCTCATCGTGGCCCGTGTCACAGATCAGTGTCACGGCCATTCTTTCGGTCCACTGCGACCGGGATTGTGATGAGGCCTGTGACCAGCACTGCGATCAGTCGAC
>JBDTFN010000306.1:0-15148 GCA_039937915.1 Jatrophihabitans sp.
CGACGGCGATCCACCGCTGGCCTGGTCGCTCGAGGCCGCGGACCGACCGCGGTACGTCTGTCCTCAGTGCACCCGCGACAACGTACGAGCGATCGAGGCGAAGCTCGACCAGCAGTGGTGGTGATCCGCAGCGGACGGAACTGCGGACGCCGAGGACAACACAGCGGCCGCCGGACCCCTTGGGTCCGACGACCGTTGCGATGGGCGATCAGGTGCGGTTGAGCTCCCCGGCGACGGCCGGTCACGCAACCGGCGCCACCTGACTGAGCCGGGTCTCGTGCCGCTTCTCCGCGGCACGCGCGTAGCGCGATACGCGATGCCAACGGCGCTGGGCCGCGACCTCACGCGCGAGGCGTGCCTCGCATGATCGCTGGTGCAGTTCGCGCGCTCGGTTGCGCGCGAGCGCTTCGTGCATGGTGTTCATCTCGATACTCCTGACATCGTTGAATGTCGGTCGCTGTGCTCATGCCGCGACCTCGGTGCGGTCGGACTTGCGCGGACGTCCCCGCGGACGCTTGCGCGCCACGATCGAGCCGCGTTCGAAGATCTCGCCACCCCAGACGCCCCAGGGCTCCCGACGCTCCACCGCGCCGGTGAGGCAGGCCAGGCGTGCCGGGCAGCCGTGACAGAACGACTTCGCGCGCTCCAGGTCGGCCGGGGTGTCGGAGAACCACAACTCGCCGTCCTCCACCCGGCACGGCAGATCGTCCGGGCAGTCTTTGGCAAGCGGGTCCAATGGTTCAATCCCGATCGGATCGATGCGGTCCAGTTCCGGTGCGGTGCAACTGGTCAACACGTCGGGTCACCTCCTTCTCGTCGGTAGTGGGCGGGGTCGCCGTATGTGCTCATCGCGTTCGCTTTGTCCGTAGCTGTTCAGTTGTCCTGTCCAGGGGCGGATCGCCCTGGAAAACGAAAGAGGCCGCGGTTCCCAGGTAGGGAGCCGCGGCCTCAAGGAGCCATCACTGACGGTGTCAGCGAGGTTCTCCTCGAGGCGGGCTGCCCTGCGTGCGGCCGGTGTCACTGCCGATTCCTGCCGGAGCGGTGGCCTCTGACGCAGCGGCATTCATCCCGACGCGCACGGCATCGACGGAGTTGAGCCCGAAGTTCGGAACCGATGCGACGGCGGCATGCGCGTTGCCCGAGACACAGCTCGACCACGGGGCGTACGTGGCGGGGGCAGCAACGATGAACCGGCGGGAGACGGACACCGCGGACCTCGTGATAGTGGTCGTCATCGTCATCGTCACCCCCTCTCGTTGCGGCGGGCACGCTCGCGCGCCCGGATCTCAGCTTGTGCTCTGGCAGGTTAGCTGTGCGGCAAACACGCCCGCAAGCGATTTATCGCCGACGTGTCGATCGGCCTCTGTGCCGGCGGTCAACCGGCTCGGTCGAGGTGTGGACGCGTCGTACGGCTGACAGACTGGCGCCATGACCGTGACCGTTGCCGGCGCGAGCCGGACCGGTTCTCGCGGTGCTGCACTCGCCACCGTGCTCGGCGTGCTGTTCCTGACCTTCCTGGACACCACGATCGTGAGCGTCACGCTGGGCGATCTCGTGTCCGATATCAAGGCCGGAGTCATCTCCGTGCAGTGGGTGATCAACGCGTACGCCCTGGTGTTCGCCAGCCTGATGCTGCTGGGCGGCTCGCTCGCCGACCGCTTCGGCCGCAAACGCGTGATGATCTGCGGAGTCGTGATCTTCTCCGTCGGCTCCCTGCTGTGCGCGATCGCGTCGAGCATCCTGGTCGTCATCGCCGGGCGTGCGGTGATGGGGCTCGGCGCCGCGGCCAGCGAACCGGGCACACTGTCGGTGATCAGGCAACTTTTCCCGGACCGACGCGCGCGGGCGCGCGCCCTCGGCGCCTGGTCGGCGGTGTCCGGGCTCGCCCTCGCCCTGGGCCCGGTCATCGGGGGGGTGCTCGTGGGCGTGGACGGCTGGCGGCTGGTCTTCTGGTTCAACCTCGGGATCTCGGTGGTCCTGCTGGCCGCTGTCCTGGCCTTCGTCCCGGAATCGCGCGATCCCCGACCGGGTCGGCTCGACGTCCCTGGTTTCGTCCTTGGCGCCGCCGGGCTCGCGATGGTGATCTTCGCCGCGATCTCCGGCGAGTACGAGGGCTACGGAACGGCCTGGATCATTGCGCTGTTCGTCGTCGGCGGCGGGTGCCTGATCGCCTTCGTCCCGGTCGAACTGCGCTCGAACAATCCGATGCTGAATCTCACCTACGTCCGTCGACCGATCGTCGGTTCGGCCTTGTACGCGGCTTTCGCGGTGTACTTCGGCATCTTCGCGATCTTTTTCTTCACCGCGCTCTATCTCGACCTGGCTCAGGGCTATTCCGGGGGCAAGCTGGCCGGGATGTTCGCGCCGATGGCGGTGGCGATCGTGCTCGGCGGTGTGCTGACCGGGCGGTGGGTGGCCCGCGTCGGTTCCCGCTGGCCGACCGTCGTCGGCTGCGCCGTCGCCGCCGCCGGAACCATGCTGGCCCGCTACGAACTCAACCAGGGCGACAGCTTCTCCTTCGGGCTGCTGTCGTTGGCCCTGGCGGTGGCCGGCCTCGGGTTTGGTATTACCGTCGTCCCGCTGACCTCTGCGGTGCTGTCGCACGTGCCGAGCCGACACTCTGGCATGGCCGCGTCGGCTACCAACACCGCCCGACAACTCGGTGCGGTCGTCGCCGTGGCGGCACTCGGCGCGGTGATCAACGCCCGCCTCACCGCTGCGGTCAACGACATCAACCCGTTCCTGCTCAAGGTCGCTGGCGGCAAGGCGAAGGCGATCAGCCTGCTGCAGACCGGCGGCAATCTGGACGGCACCGACCTCGGCACGCTCGTACGAACCGCACCGTTCAAGCCCTTCGTCGTCGGGTTCCTGAACGGGTTGAGTACCGCTCTGCTCATCGCCGTCGCGCTCGTGGTCCTCGCCGGGGTCATCGCGGCGTTCGTGCGCGAACCGCCGCCGGAGGTCGACGAGGAGGACGACTCGCAAGCCTGCGAGGCGGCGCAACCGCCGCTCTAGCAGCGCCCCGTCCAGGCGATCCGACATCCAGGCGATCCGACGCTCAGGCGACCACGACGGGCTCGACGTCGTCGGGGCTGGCACCGGCGAGCAGGGCGAGCACCGGATCGCAGTAGCGGGTGAGCTTCGTGGGGCCGACCCCGGAGATCTGCGCCAGCCCGGCGCGAGACTTGGGGTGGGCGTCCGCGATCGCCACCAACGTGGCGTCGCTGAACACGACGTACGGCGGCACCTTCTGCGCCTGTGCCTGTGCCGTGCGCCAAGCCCGCAACCGGCCGAAGAGTTCCGCGTCGTCGGCGGTAGGCGCCGTGGATCTGCGCCGGGTCCGCTCAGCCGGGGGGGCCAGCGTCGGCCGAAGCCCGTCCAGGAACCGGCTCGGACGGCGGCCCCGACGCTGACCCGGACTCCGCGCAAGGGCCCAGGACAGCGCAAGCCGTTCCCTCGCCCTGGTGATCCCGACGTAGAGCAGTCGGCGCTCCTCGTCCACCTGGGCGGGGGTCGTGGCGTGCTGGATGGGCAGCGTCGTGTCGGTGAGCCCGACGAGGAAGACGGCGTCCCATTCCAGCCCCTTGGCCGAGTGGAGGGAGGCCAGGGTGACCCCCTGCACCGTCGGCGCGTGTTGGGCGCCGGCGCGTTGATCGAGTTCGGTGGTGAACTCGTCCAGGTGCGCGTCCGGGGTGCTTGCCAGCACATCGTCGGCAAGGGTGACGAGGGCGGCGAGGGATTCCCATCGCTCGCGCGCGGCCCCGCCCGGCGGAGCGTTGTCGGGGTACCAGCCGAGGCTGGACAGCACCCCGCGCACGGCGTCCGGCAGGGCCTCGTCCATGTCTTCACCGCTGCGGGCGGCGCCGCGCAGCAGCAGGCGGGCCTCGCGGATCTCGGGCCGGTCGAAGAACCGTTCGCCCCCACGCAAGACGTAGGGGACGCCGACCGAGCTGAGCGCCGACTCATAGACCTCGGACTGGGCGTTGATACGAAACAGGATCGCGATCTCAGCCGCGGCGAGGCCTTCGTCGATCATCCGTCGACACTGCGCGGCCACGTGCGCGGCCTCGGCCGGTTCGTCGTCGAACTCGGCGAAGGTCGGGGCGGGGCCATCGGGCCGCTGGCCCACGAGCGTGACGCCCGAGCTGCCGGGACCCATCAGCGAGTTGGCCAGTTCGACGACCTGCGGCGTGGATCGGTAATCGCGGTGCAGCCGGACCAGCACGGCACTCGGGAAGCGGCGGCGGAAGCCGAGCAGGTGCTCCGGTGTCGCCCCGGCGAAGCTGTAGATCGTCTGATTCGCGTCACCGACCACGCACAGGTCGGTGCGGTCGCCGACCCACGCGTCGAGCAGCCGCTGCTGCAGGGGCGAGACGTCCTGGTATTCGTCGACGACGAAGTGGCGGTAACGGCCGCGGATCTCCTCGGCGACGGTCGGGTACTCCTCGATGGCCGCCGACATGATCAACAGCAGGTCAGCGAAGTCCATCTGCGCGCCACGCCGCTTGGCGGCCTCGTACTCGCTGTAGACCTTGGCGATGGTGTCGGCGGTCAGCGACGTCTCACGCCCGGCTGCCCGTGCCGCAGCGCCGTATTTCTCCGGCGTGGCCAACATCGATTTGGCCCAGTCGATCTCACCGGCAAGGTCCCGCAGCTCGGCGCGGTCGACCTTCAGCCGCAGCCGCGCTGCGGCGTTGGCGACCACCCGCATCTTGTTGTCCAGGACGTCGGGCATGCCCCCGCCGAGCACCCGCGGCGCGAAGTACTGCAACTGCCGCAGCGCCGCGGCGTGGAACGTCCTGGCCTGCACGCCGTGCGTCCCGAGCGTGCGCAGCCGCCCGCGCAACTCACCGGCCGCACGGGCGGTGAAGGTGACGGCGAGCAACTGACCCGGCGGGATCGCGCCGCTGGCCACGGCATAGGCGATCCGGTGGGTGATGGCACGGGTCTTGCCGGTGCCGGCGCCGGCCAGGATGCACACCGGGCCGCGCACCGCAGTCGCCGCCTCGCGCTGCTCGGGGTCCAGCCCGGCGAGCACCCGTTCGGCGGCCGACGACGATTCCTCGGAGTCCGGCACCCCTGCGATACTGCCAGCGGCTGCCGACGCTTCTTGTGGCGGTCCACAGGCCGCACCGAACGCGGCGGTGCACGCGCGGGCGGAATGTCTGGCCACTGCTCGTCGTTGCCCATCATCGAGACGAACGAGAGGCAACCACCGCGATGATGACGATGTACACCACCACCTGGTGCGGTTTCTGCGCCCGACTCAAGTCCGGTCTGGCCGCAGAAGGCATCGACTACGACGAGATCGACATCGAACGGGTCGAGGGCGCCGCCCAGATCGTCGAGAGCGCCAACGGCGGCAACCGAACGGTCCCCACGGTCGTCTTCGAGGATGGCAGCGCGCTCACCAACCCGAGCGTCAAGCAGGTCAAGGCCAAGCTCGCCGCTTGATCGTGGAACGCGGATGGCGCGCAGTCGCGCCCAAGTTGCTGACTGCGCTCGTCGCCGACCGGATCGCCGCTGTACCCGGGGTCGTACGAGTCGCCGTCGACGGATCGGAGTGCGCGGGTCCGGAAGAATTCGCCGCCTCCCTCGTCGAACCCTTGCGCGAACGGGGCCGACCAGCGGTCCATCTGCGGGCGGCACAGTTCTGGCGCGACGCGTCGGTGCGGCTCGAGTACGGGCACCGCGACGTCGATTCCTACCCCGACTGGTTAGACGTAGACGCGCTCCAACGTGAGGTGCTCACCGCACTCGATAAGCGCAGCGAGTACCTGCCGTCGCTGCGCGATCCGGTGACCAACCGCTCGACCCGGGAACCGGCGCGGGTCGCCGCGCCCGACAGCGTCGTCCTGGTCAGTGGCGCCTTCCTGCTGGGCCGCGGACTCAGCTTCGAACTCACCGTCCACCGCGCGATGTCGCCAGCGGCGATGGCTCGGCACACCCCCGACGACGATCTATGGACCCTTCCGGCGCTCGAGCGGTACGAGCGGCAAGTCGCGTCGTCGGACGTCGCTGACATCGTGGTCCGGGTGGACGACCCCAGACATCCGGCGGTACGGCTATGACCGACCAGGGCCCCGGATGGCTGCGACTGATGTGGGCGCAGCTGATGCTGCACCGGCGCAACGTCGTCCTTGCGTTCGGCGCGGCGGTGCTCGGGAGCGCCGGACAGATCGTCGTCCCGCTCATCGCCCGCGAGATCCTCGACAACGTCGTCATCGCCCGACGAGACGCCCTGTGGCCGTGGCTGGTCGCGTTGTTCGGCGTCGCCGGCGTCACGTTCGCACTCGCCTACGTCCGCCGGTACCGCGGCGGCCAGGTCGCGCTCGGTGTGCAACTGGATCTGCGTAACGCCATCCACGATCACCTCCAGACCCTGGATCAGGCGACGCTGGCCAAATTGCCGACCGGCCAGCTCGTCTCCCGCGCCAACTCCGACTCCGCCCTGGTCCAAGGCCTGCTGCAGTTCCTCCCGCTGGTGACCGGCAACGTCCTGTTGATGCTGCTGGCCCTCGTGGTCATGTTCGTCCTCTCACCGCTGCTCGCGCTGCTCGCCCTCGTGGTTATTCCAGCACTGTTCGTCGTCTCCTACCGCATGCGGATCCGGATCTTTCCCGCCAGCTGGGACGCGCAGCAGCGCGAAGGCGATGTCGCTCAGATCGTGGACGAGGGCGTCACCGGGGTCCGGGTGGTGAAGGCGTTCGGTCAGGAACGTCGGGAGCTGACCAGGCTCACCGAATCGGCCCGCACGCTGTACGGATCGCGGCTTCGGGCGGTGCGCCTCACCGCCCGCTACCAACCGCTGCTCGAGGCCATTCCCACCCTGGCCCAGGTGGCGATCCTGCTCTTCGGCGGCCTGCTGACGATCAACGGCGAGATCACGATCGGCACCTTCCTCGCCTTCTCCACCTACGTCGGCCAGTTCGTCGCCCCGGCCCGGCAGCTCGCCGGCATCCTGACCGTCGGCCAGCAGGCCAGGGCCGGGGTGGAGCGGATCTTCGGTCTGCTGGCCATGCGCCCAACGATCGCCGACTCCCCCGACTCGCTCGAACTCGCCGACGTGCGCGGAGCGATCGACTTCGACGACGTCCACTTCGGCTACGACGAAGACACCCCGGTGCTCGACGGTTTCACCCTGCACATCGCAGCCGGTGAACGCGTTGCTCTCGTCGGCGCGAGCGGCAGCGGGAAGTCCACCGTCGCCGCGCTGGTGTCGCGCTTCTACGATCCGGACGCCGGAGCGGTGTCGGTCGACGGACACGACCTGCGCACCATCACACGTCACTCGCTGCGCCGCCGGATCGGCGTGGCGTTCGAGGAGAGCTTCCTGTTCTCCGACACCATCGGCGCCAACATCGCGTTCGGACGACCGGCCGCCACGCAAACCCAGATCGAGGACGCGGCACGGATCGCCCAGGCGCACGAGTTCGTGGCGCGTTTGCCGTTGGGTTACGACACCGTCGTCGGCGAACGTGGGCTGACCCTGTCCGGCGGCCAACGGCAGCGCGTCGCGTTGGCTCGGGCCATCCTGACCGATCCACGCATCCTGGTGCTGGACGACGCCACCAGCGCGATCGACGCCCGCACCGAAGAGCGGATCCACGCCGGGCTGCTCGACGTACTCGAGGGTCGGACGACCCTGCTCGTGGCCCATCGACGGTCGACGCTTCACCTGGCTCAACGCATCGTGGTGATTGACGCCGGTCGGGTCGCTGACCAGGGCACCCACGAGGAATTGACCGAGCGCAGTGCGCTGTACCGAAGTCTGCTGTCCGGCCTGGACGACGAGCCCGTCCGGCAAGCCGGCGACAGCATCGAGGCACTCGTCTCGGTGACGAAGAACGGGGCGAGTCGCGGCAGTGTCACCAGCGCGGCCTGGCAGGGCGGTGATCGGGCTCGGACCGCCCACGTCTTCGCCGGCGCAGGCAACGTCCAGCAGGCCATCGGCAATCTGCCGGCGACACCTGATCTGCTCGAACGAGTTGCGGCCCTGCCCGCCGCGCGCGACGAGGCGGACATCGATCTGGACCGCGAGGCCGAACATCAGCGCGAGTTCTCCCTGTGGGGACTGCTGCGTCAGTTCCGCCGCGCGTTCGCCTTCGGGCTGGGGCTCGTCGTCCTGGACGCCCTGTTCGGGCTCGCCGGGCCGTACCTGGTCAAGAGCGGGGTGGACCACGGCGTGCTCACCGACTCCCGCCCGGTGCTCTATGGCTGCGCCATCGCGTTCCTGGTGGTGACCGCGCTCGCGCTGGCGGTCAGCGTCGGCTCCACCTTCATCACCGGACGGACCGCCGAGCGGATCATGCTCTCGCTACGGATCCGGGTGTGGGCGCAACTTCAGCGACTGTCGTTGGACTACTACGAGCGTGAACTCGCCGGCCGGATCATGACCCGGATGACGACCGACGTCGATCAGTTCGAGCAGTTGGTCAGCAACGGTCTGCTCTCGGCGCTGGTGGCGTTCGTGACCTTTGTCGGCGTGGGCGTGACCCTGCTCGTCGTCGACCTGCAACTCGGCCTGATCACCTTGAGCGTGATGATTCCGCTCGGGTTCGCGACCTGGTGGTTCCGTCGCACCTCCGCCCGGCTCTACGACCTGTCCCGCGACCGCATCGCGGCGGTCAACGCCGACTTCCAAGAGAGCCTGTCCGGTGTGCGCGAGTCCCAGGCCTTCGTCCACGAGGCCGCCGCGAGCACCCGGTTCCACGAACTCGGCGAGAGCTATTACCGGTCCCGGATCGCCGCGCAACGGCTGGTGGCGACCTACTTCCCGTTCGTGCAGTTCCTCGCGGCGGTGGCCGACGCCCTCGTCCTGGGTGTGGGCGCGACGCTCATCGATTCCAAGTCGCTCAGCGTCGGCGCGCTCATCGCGTTCCTGCTCTACATCGACATGTTCTTCGCCCCGATCCAGCAGCTCTCGCAGGTCTTCGACGCCTGGCAGCAGACGCGGGTCTCGGTCAACCGGATCGCCGACCTCATGGCGCTCGACCCGCTCACACCAGACGCCGAGAACCCCTCCCCGCTCCCCCACCCGGCCGGGACGGTAACCGTCGACGACGTCACCTTCGCCTACCCCTCGAGCGTCGTCGCCGCAGGCGATGCGCTGCGGGCGTTTTCCCTCGACGTGACGGCGGGCGAGACCGTCGCGCTCGTCGGCGAGACCGGAGCCGGCAAGTCGACCGTGCTCAAGCTCCTGGCGCGGTTCTACGACCCGGTCTCCGGAGCCGTCCGACTCGACGGCCACGATCTGCGCACCCTCGAGCTGGGCGAGTTCCGCAGCCACCTGGGCTACGTGCCGCAGGAGGCGTTCCTGTTCACCGGAACGATCCGCGACAACATCGCTTATGGTCGTCCGGCCGCGTCGGACGCGCAGGTCGAGGCGGCCGCCCGCGCGGTCGGCGCGCACGACGTGATCGCCGATCTCCCCGGCGGCTACCTCACCCACCTGGGCGAGCGCGGCGGTTCGCTGTCCTCGGGCCAGCGCCAGCTCATCGCGCTCGCGCGAGCCCAGCTGGCCGAACCGGTCCTACTCCTGTTGGACGAGGCGACCTCGAACCTCGATCTTGCCTCCGAGAACCGGGTGAACGAGGCGATGAGGTCGCTCGCCCGCGACCGCACGACGATCCTCATCGCCCACCGTCTGCAGACGGCCCGCACGGCCGACCGGATCGCGATGCTCGTCGACGGTCAGGTGGCCGAGATCGGCACCCACGACGAGTTGCTCGAACTCGATGGCGACTATGCCCGGATGTGGCGCGCGTTCGAGGGTGTCGGCGCGTCCCGCTGATCGGTCACCGACGGCGATCGGGCTAGATGTCGTCAGCGAGCCAGCGGTCGATCAGGTAGCGCGAGATGGAGAAGTGTGGCGGGATAGCGCGCAGCGCGACCGTGTTGTCGTCACCCTGGGGGGTCTCGATGTCGTCGGTCCAGTCCGCGGCGCGGCGGACCTCGTCGCGGGTGAACCAGCCGGCCTCGGCGATCTCCACCGGGTCGAGCGTGATCGACGGATCACCGTCCAACCGGGCGACGAAGCCGAGCATCAACGAGGCGGGGAACGGCCACGGTTGGCTGGCGAGGTAGCGCACGTCATGAATGTGGACGCCGACCTCCTCGAACACCTCCCGCGCTACCGCACCCTCCAGGGATTCACCCGGCTCGACGAAACCGGCGAGGGTCGAGAACCGGCCCTCGCCCCACTGATGGCCCCGCCCGAGCAGCGCAAGATCGCGTCCGGGCGAGTTGTCGGTGATCAGCATGATCACGGCCGGGTCGGTACGCGGGAAATGCTGGCTGTCATCAGCTGGGCAGGTCCGCGTCCACCCGGCCTGGGTCTCCACCGTGGCAGTACCGCAGCGCGAGCAATGGGTGTGCTTCTGGTGCCACTGCTCGAGGCCGATCGCGGTCGCGAACAGGCTGGCGTCCAGGTCGTTGCAGGTGTCGCCGATCTCGCGCAGACTCCTCCAGTCCGCGGAGTCCGGTTCGCAGACGACGGTGAAGATCGGGACGTCCTCGACGATGCCGAGGAAACGGCGCGTCCCCTCAGGCGTTTCGGCCGCGGCGCGGAACTCCGGAGTGCCCTGCGCGGTCACCGGGGTGGACGACCGCGGGCTGAGCAGCAGCACCTTCGCGCGGGTCCAGGCGTCCGCGAGCCACGCCTCGTGGCTGCGGTGCACGGCGGCACGGTCGAAGGCGGACCGGGCGAGTGGGGGCGGATCGAAGGTCGTCAAGAATGCGTCTCCTCGATCTGCCAGAGGCCGGCCAGCGACGGCTGGATCGTTGCGGCGTCGCCCACCACGACTGACGTGAAGCCGGTCGGGGTGAAGAACCGTTCGGCGGCGGCACTGACGTCCTCGACGGTGGTCGCGAGCAGGCGGGCCGGGTACTGCGTGATCCAGTCCAGCCCGAGCCCGAACGCGGACAGTGCCGACAGCGTGGAGGCAAGCCCGGACTGGGTTGCAGTCGAGAGCGCCAGCGTGCCGATGGCGTACTGACGCACCGATTCCAGCTCGGCCGCCGTGACCGGCAGCGAAGAGATACGCCCCAGCTCGTACCAGGTCTCGAGCATCGCGGGCCCGGTCACCTCGGTGGCGACCTCGACCTCGAGGGTCAACGTCGAGCCGAGCACGTGGTGCTCGATGCGACTGTGCGGGCCATAGGTGTAACCCTTGTCCTCGCGGATGTTCTCGTTCCAACGGGATGAGAAATAGCCACCGAAGATGGTGTTGGCCAGGTGCAGGGCGGGGTAGTCCGGATCGAGACGTCCGAGCGCCGGGCGCCCCATCCGGATCGAACTCTGCACTGACCCGGGCCGATCGATCACCAGCAACGGACCACCGTCCGGTGTCGGCAGGGCCGGCATCCGCGCGGTCGTAGGTTCGCCGGCCCAGGGCGCGAGCGCGTCGACGGCCAGCTCGATCATCTTCGCCGGCGTCACATCACCGACGAGAACGAGGAGCGCGCCCCCCGGACGGACGGCGCCCTTGTGCAGGCTGCGCAACGCAGCCGGCGTCACTGCGGCGACGTCGTCGGCCTCGGGCAGGTCGAGCGCATAGGGATGGGTCCCCCACATCCGTCGGGACAGCGCCTCGCCGGCCACGACGGTCGGACGGGAGCGGGCGATCGTGAGCTTCTCCAGAACGCGGTCGCGCTCGGTGGCGACCTCGTTCTTCGCGTAGAGAGGGTTGCAGACCACGGACGAGACGAGGTCGAGCAACGGACGCAGATTCGTGGCCAGCGCGTTGCCGCCGATCACCAGGCGATCAGCGTCGACCGAGACGCTGAGGTCGGCGCCGAGTCCCTGAATCGCGGCGGCCAGACCGGACCGGTCGAGGTCGCCGGCTCCGGTGAGCATGGCCTCGGCGAGCAAGGTGGCCTGCGCCGGGTGAGCGGTCTTGCCGGACAGGAACGGTATCCGCAGCCGCATCTCGACGATGGGCACACCCTGCTTGCGCACCGCGAGTATCCGCAGACCGTGGTCCAGGGTGACCTCCGCGCTGCGCAGCTTCTTCGCCGCGCGCGGCGTCGTCAGTTCAGGAACCCCACTCATGTGTTTCCCCCTGCCACCAGTTCGAGCACGGCTCGTCGTTGTGGGGTCAGCGCGGCCGCCGCGGCCCGGACGTCCTGCGCCGAGATCGTGGCCAGCCGGCCGGGCAACTCGGCGATGAGCTCGGCGCGTCCGTGGATGAGCTCGAACTTCGCGAACTCCAACGTCCGAGAGATGACCGCGTCCATGTCGCGTACCAGCACGCTGACCAGTCGGGTGCGGACCCGGTCGAGCTCGCCGGGCTCGAGGCCGTCGTCGGCGACCCGAGACAGTTCCTCGTCGATCGCGCGCAGGATCGCCTCGAGCGCGTCCGCGTCAGGATAGTGCGCGGTGATCGTGAGCGCCGTGGGGTCGCGTTCGTCGAACGGGTCACCGAACTCCCCGACGTACATGGCGATGTCGGTGACCAGGTGATCGCGCTGCACCAGTCTTCGCTGCAGCCTGGAGGCGTCGCCGTCGGACATGACCTCGCCCAGCATCAGCATGGCGAGCAGCGCGTCCAGGGACCCGACCGGATCAGCGATGCGGTAGCCGATGGCGACCGCGGGCAGTGGGGCGTGCGGATCCTCGTGCGTCCCGCGTCGCTCGGCCGTCAGCGGCGCCTCGCTGAAGCTCGGACGTTTCGGAGCCCTGCGCTTCTTGATGCCACCGAAATGCTTCTCGATCAGGGCGAGCGTTTCGTCGGAGTCGAGATCACCGGCGACCGCGAGCACCGCGTTGGCCGGGGCGTAGTACGTCCGGAAGAACTCGGTTGCGTCCTGGACGGTGGCGCTCTCGAGGTCCTCGAACCCGCCGTACCCGTTGTGCGAGTTGGCGAAGGAGTCGAACAACAGCTCGGGCAGGTGGATCCACGGGAAGCCGCCGTACGGGCGGTTCATCACGTTGACGCGTATCTCGTTCTTCACGACCTCGAGCTGGTTGGCTAGGTTCTCCTCGGTGATCCGCGGACTACGCATCCGATCGGCCTCGAGGAACAGCCCGCGTTCGAGGGCGTTGGACGGCAGCGCCTCGAAGTAGTTGGTGTAGTCGAAATGGGTGCTGCCGTTGAAGACTCCACCGCTGGACTGCACGTATCGGAAGTGTTCGAGCTTCTCCAGATTGGCCGAGCCCTGGAACATCAGGTGTTCGAACAGGTGCGCGAAGCCGGTGCGGCCCTCGGGTTCGGAACGGAAGCCGACGTCGTAGAGGACGGCGATGCCGACGACCGGCGCGGAGCGGTCAGGCGCGACGACGACGCGCAGTCCGTTGTCGAGCGTGTGGTGAGTGAGGTCGAAGGATGGCGACGGCAGTTTCTTGCTGCGTGGTGGCACGCCGTCCACCCTAGTGATCGAGCGCGGAACGAACGCCGGCATGGGTGAAGTCGTCGCCCTGTTCCCAGGCCGTCTACCTTTCTACCCTTCGCGCAGCGCGGCCCGTCCGACGACGGCCAGGCCGGACCAGAGGTAGGCCGCAGCCTCGGCGCCCTTGTAGAGCATCGGCAGATTGACCTTCTCGTTCGGCGCATGGATCTGGTCGTCCGGAAGTCCGACGCCGAGGAACACCAGCGGCGCGGCCACCGCCTCCTGCAGGGCGGCTTCTGGACCGCTGCCGCCCTCGCGGGTCGGCAGCACCTGCGCACCGTCGAAGGCCTTGGCGATCGCGTCGGTGAGCGCGGTGTACGCCGGGGTCCCGAGGGGGACGAGGCAGGCCCGGACACCCTCACCCTCCCAGTCGACCGAGGCGATGATGCCCTCGGCAGTGTGCTCGGCGACGAAGCGGTTGACGCCGTCGATGATCTTGCGGGGGTTTTGGTCGGCGACCAGCCGGAAACTGAGCTTGACGAAGGCGTCGCTCGGCACGATCGTCTTGTGCCCAGCCCCCTGATACCCGCCGCCGATGCCGTTGACCTCGGCAGTCGGGCGGGCACCGAGACGCTCGAGGGTGCTGAACCCCTCTTCGCCCAGCGTGGCCCGCGACTGGGCGACGTTCAGGAACTGCGCGTCGGTCTCGGGCACCTTCGCGAAGAGGTCCCGCTCCTCGTCGGTGAGCTCGAGGACGTCGTCGTAGAAGCCGGGCACCTGCACCCGCCGCTGCGGGTCGTGCAGTGCGGCGACCAGGCGGGCGATCTCGGTTGCCGGGTTAGGCACCGCTCCCCCGAACTGGCCCGAGTGCAGGTCTAGATCGGGGCCGTGGAAGCTGACGGTCGCCGCGACCATGCCGCGCATGCCGGTGACGGTGCTGGGCACGTCCGGCGCGATCATGCCGGTATCGGTGACCACGCAGACGTCGCAGGTCAGCTTGTCGGCGTGCGCGGCGAGCAGTTCGGCGAAGTGCGGCGAGCCGGACTCCTCCTCGCCCTCGATGATGAAGCGCAGCGTGACCGCCGGGCTGGTTCGGCCACTGGCGGCGAGGTGGGCCTGGACCCCCAGTAGGTGGAAGAGCAGCTGACCCTTGTCGTCGGACGCCCCGCGGGCGCGGAGCAGGTCGCCGTCGATCGTCGGATCGAACGGGTCGGTGTGCCACAGCGCGAGCGGGTCGACCGGCTGCACGTCGTGGTGGCCGTAGACGAGCACGACCGGGGCGTCGGCGTCCTCGCTGGGCCATTCGGCGTAGACGGCCGGTAGCCACGGACCGTCGTCGAGGATCTCTACGCTCGGGAAGCCGGTGCGTCGGCAGGCGTCGGCGAACCACTCGGCGCTCCGACGCACATCGTCGTGGCGTTCGGGCTGCGCGCTGATGCCGGGGATGCGTAACCACTGGTCCAGGTCGGTCAGCAAATCGTCGCGGTGCTCGGTCACGTACTTGCGTTCGGTGCTCATCCGTCCGACGATATCCGGCCCGCCCGAGCGAGTAGGTAGCGCTGCTCGGGCAGATTGTGCGTGCGTTCCGCCGCGAGCAGGTAGTGCGCGCGGGCTCGGGCCTGTTCGCCGAGTTCCTCCAACAGATGCGCCCGTACGGCGTCCACCCGGTGGTGTCCCTGCAGAGCCGGGTCCAGGGCCGCGACGTCGAGCAGGTCGAGCGCACCACGTGGCCCGTCGACCATGGCGACCGCGACGATCCGGTTGAGGGTCACCATCGGCCCGGGCGCGAGCACCGCCAGCAGGTCGTACAACGCGCGGA
>JBDTFN010000307.1:0-9630 GCA_039937915.1 Jatrophihabitans sp.
ACCTTCGTGACCGAGGGGACCGAAACGGCGCTGCGTAGGTTCCGCGGCCGCCTCGGTCTCGCCCGGCTGCGACGAGGTCGGCGACGCAACTGACGCTCTCGCTCAGCGGCCGCCTCGACGCGCGGGCGTGACTTTGCCCTAGACTCCCCATGACTGTGACGTGGTTCGCATCTGCGGGCAGATCGAGGAGCATACGTGGACGAGATTCTGCGCAGGGCCGGGCTTTTCCAGGGTGTCGACGCTGACGACGTCGAGGCCTTGTCCGGGGAGTTCGAAATTTTCGACGCTTCCCGCGGCACGGTGCTGTTCAACGAAGGCGAGCCGGGCGACAGCCTGTACATCGTCATCAACGGCAAGGTGAAGCTCGGCCGACGGTCCCCGGACGGCCGGGAGAACCTCGTCGCCATCTACGGACCCTCCGACCAGTTCGGCGAGCTGTCCCTGTTCGACCCCGGCCCGCGCACCGCGACGGCCACCGTCGTCACCGACGCCAAACTGGCCAAGCTGCCCAAGGCCGCGCTGCAGAAGTGGGCCACCGAGCGGCCACAGATCGCGATGCAGCTGCTGCGCGTGGTCGCCCGCCGACTGCGGCGCACCAACACCATGCTCGCCGATCTGATCTTCGTCGACGTGCCGGGCCGCGTGGCCAAGCAGTTGCTCCAGCTGGCCCAGCGCTTCGGGTCCATCGACGGCGGGCAGTTGCGGGTCACCCACGACTTGACGCAGGAGGAGCTCGCCCAACTGGTCGGGGCCTCTCGCGAGACCGTCAACAAAGCGCTGGCCGACTTCGCCTCGCGCGGCTGGCTTCGGCTCGAGGGCAAGAGCGTGGTCATCCTCGACCGCGAGCGCCTGGCCCGCCGCGCACGCTAGTCGGCACGGCGGTGGTGACCCGCGGCCGAGCGCTGCGCCGGGTCTCCGGCACGTCGCTCGCCGCGATCGTGATCATGGGCGGCTACCTGCTCATCGGGCACACCCTCAACGGTCATCGCGGCGCGGTGCACCGGGCCGATTTCGAGCGGATGGCCTTCGGCACCGTCCGTGCCCAGGTGCACGATCAGCTCGGCGAACCCGCGGCCGACCAGTCCGTCGGTCAGGCCCTGCCGCACCCCGCCGACCTGCGGTGTGAGTTCTACCGCGAGCAGGACGTCGGGAAGGACGCGCTGATCTTCGAGTTCTGTTACGACTCCAGCAACAAGTTGGTTGGCAAGCTCTACGCGACCGGATCCTGCACGTTCGGCCCGCTCACCGGCAACGCGTTGCCCGTCCGCCCCTGCTGAACCTCCGCGCCGGACGACTCAGCCGCGCAGGTACGCCAACTGGGCCTCGACCGACATCTCTGCGGCCCACCACAGCGATTCGTCGACGTCGGCGTAGACGACCTCGACCACCTGTCGGGCTGTGGCATCCGGACCGAGGTCGGCCAGCGCGACGCGGATTTGTCCCAGCCGCTGTTCGCGGTGCTCGAGGTAGAACGACGCGGCCGCCCGAACGGACGGCAGTTCCGCGCCGTGCCCCGGCAGCGCCGGCACGTCACCGAGCCCGCGCAGGAGTTCCAACGAGGCGAGATAGGCGCCCAGGTTGCCGTCCGGATGCGCAACGACCGTCGTGCCCCGGCCCAGAATGGTGTCGCCGGTGAGGACCGCCGCGCCGCCGTCGACGACGAAAGCCACGGAGTCCGACGTGTGTCCCGGCACCCCGAGCACCTCGATTCGTACGCCACCGGTCGACAGCGTCTCGCCGTCGGTCAACGGTGTGCCGCCGTGGCAGTGCTCGGGATCGATGGCCCGGACCGGGACCCCGGTGCGGGCGTGGAACGCAGCCGCGGCCTGGCTGTGGTCGAAGTGCCGGTGCGTCACCAGGACCAGCGACGGTGACGGCGCGGCGGCGAGCAACCGTTCCAGGTGCGCGTCGTCGTCCTGTCCTGGGTCGACCACGACCGGGGCATCCGACGA
This sequence comes from Jatrophihabitans sp., assembly GCA_039937915.1. Lineage (GTDB taxonomy): Bacteria > Actinomycetota > Actinomycetes > Mycobacteriales > Jatrophihabitantaceae > Jatrophihabitans. The sequence goes on from JBDTFN010000307.1 coordinate 1,953, forward strand.
GCCCAGCAACCAGGTGTTGGTGCCGTCCAGGGTCATCGAGCCGGGGTTGTCCTGCAACAGGACGGCGGCGAACGGCGTCACCTGCCGCACCTGCCCGTAGGCCGGGTGCTCGCTCATGAATCCCGCCCTGCGCGGATCGGTATGACCTGGCCGTCGGGCAGGGAGACCGACACCGACATGTCCGATCCGATGATGATGTTCGGCAGGACCGGCACGAGGGAGTTCTCCTCGGCCAAGAGTAGGACGTCCGCGACCGTGGCGCAGTCGAGCATTGCGGCCAGGGTGAGCAGGGTCGGCGGTAACAGCTGGCGCTCGCCGCGCTGGGCCTGCTCGATGGCCACCCCGATCGGCAGCCACTCGGCCGCGCTGGATTCGCTCGTCACGTCCTGCGCCTGCGCCGCCTCGGGCAGTGCCCCGACGAAGAAGCGGGTGTCGTAGCGACGGACCTCGCCCTTGGGGGTGACCCACCGTGACCACGGGCGCAGGGCGCCGGCGTCGACGGTGAGCGAGTTCGCCCGCAGCAGCTCACCGAAGGACACCCGCCCGGCCTCGACGTCACCCCGCGCGTCGCTGAGGTCTGCGGTCGGTGTGGTGAGCAGGACCCCGGTCTCCTCGAAGGTTTCGCGGACCGCGGCACCGAGCAGTGCGCGCATCGTCGTTTCGTCGCAGCCGAAGCGCTGCGCCATCGCCGGGATGCCCGCGCCGGTGAACGGTAGGTCCGCGTCGGCCTCGTCGACCCGGCCTCCCGGGAAGACGCTCATCCCCGCGGCGAACACCATGCCGGTGACCCGGGTCAACAGCCACGCCTCAACCCCGTCGACACCGTCGCGCAGCAGGACGACGGTCGACGCGTCGCGGACGGGCACGTCCTGGTTTGACAGCTCCATCAGCGCACTTCCACGATCAATTCGACCTCGACCGGCGAGTCGAGCGGAAGCGACGCCACCCCGACCGCCGACCGGGCGTGGGCCCCCTCGTCGCCGAAGACGGCACCGAGCAGGTCGCTGGCGCCGTTCACCACGGCCGGATGCCCGGTGAACTCGGGCACGCAGGCGACGAAGCCGACGACCTTGACAACACGCACGACCGAATCCAGCCCGACCAGGGCATGGATCGCGGCCAGGGCGTTCAGGGCCGCGATCCGGGCCAGTTCGACGCCCTCGTCCGCCGACACCGCACCCCCGACCTTGCCGGTTGCGGGCAGCACACCGTCGACCATCGGCACCTGACCGGAGGTGAATACGAAGGCGCCCGAGCGACGGGCCGGCACGTAGGACGCGAGCGGGGCGACGACCGCAGGCAGGGCGAGTCCCATCTCCTCGAGCCGGGCAAGGGGGGAGGTGGCAGATGGCGACGGAGTGGAGGACATAGACGCGACCGTACGTCACACCGGCCCATGTTCCCCGCGCGCGGGAGCAGGCCATCTCTTACGCTCGAGAGATGGCTTCCAGCGTCGCCGCGCAGTCCAGCCCCCCCGCCCTGGTCGCCGGCTTCCCACCCACGGCACGTCTGCACATCGTCACCGGCAAGGGCGGGACAGGGAAGACCACCGCCGCTGCCGCGCTGGCCCTGGCGCTGGCCGGTCGCGGGAAGAAGGTTCTGCTGGTCGAGGTCGAGTCCCGGCAGGCGTTGGCACAGCTGTTCGACATGCCGCCGATGCCCTACCGGGAGGAACGGCTCACCGGCACCGACAACGGTGGTGCGCTGTTCGGTCTGGCCATCGATCCCGAGCAGGCCATGCTCGAGTACCTCGAGATGTTCTACGGCCTGAAACGGGCCGGGAAGGGCCTCAAGCGGATGGGTGCCGTGGACTTCGTGACCACCCTGGCCCCTGGTTTGCGGGACGTCCTGCTCACCGGGAAGGTGAAGGAATCCGTCGTCCGGGTGGGCCCGGACAAGTCACCGGTCTATGACTACGTCGTGTTGGACGCCCCGCCCACCGGCCGGATCGGCCGGTTCCTGGACGCCACCCAGGAGGTCGCGAAGCTGACGAAGATCGGCCCGATCCGTAGCCAGAGCGACGGAGTCATCAAGCTCCTGCACGGCCCGCAGACCGCCGTGCACATCGTGACGCTCCTCGAGGAGATGCCGGTGCAGGAGACCATCGACGCGGCCGCGGAGCTCGCTCGTCTCGGCTTCCAGATGGGCGCGATCATCGTCAACCGGGCCCGGCCAGCCCTGCTGGACCCCACCCAGGTCGCCGAGGACGGCAGCGTCGATATCGCCCTGCTGACCGCCGAACTGAAGGGTGCGGGCATCGGCTCGGAGCACGCCCCAGCCCTGGCGCTGGAGATGGCCGAGTACGCGCAGCGTCAGCGGGTCCAGCTGGAGAACGCGAAACGGCTCGACGCGCTCGATCTGCCCCGCGTCGAGCTGCCCGACCTCAACCCGCCGGTCGAGCTCGGTGAGCTCAAGGACCTGGCCGCCCGCTTCCTGACGAAGGACGTCCGATGACCGAGTTCGACGCCGCAGCGCTGGTCCGCGACCCGAACACCAGGGTCGTGGTCACCTGCGGAAGCGGCGGCGTGGGCAAGACCACGACGGCGGCCGCGATCGCGTTGATCGGCGCCGAGGCCGGCCGGCGCACCGTCGTCCTGACGATCGACCCGGCGCGCCGCCTGGCCCAGTCGATGGGTCTGACCGAGCTGGACAACACCCCGCGCGAGGTGAAGGGCGTCGCGAACGGGCAGCTCTTCGCGATGATGCTGGACATGAAGCGGACCTTCGACGACGTGGTGCTGGAGAACTCCAACCCCGAGCGGGCCGCGCAGATCTTCAAGAACCCCTTCTACCAATCGCTGTCGTCCTCGTTCGCCGGGACGCAGGAGTACATGGCGATGGAGAAGCTCGGACAACTGGTCGCCACCAACGAGTGGGACCTCGTCATCGTCGACACCCCGCCGTCCCGCTCGGCGTTGGACTTCCTGGACGCCCCGAACCGGCTCGGCCGCTTCCTCGACGGCCGCATGATCAAGCTGTTGTCGGCGCCGGCGAAGGCCGGCGGCCGGGCCTACATGAAGGTCGTGACCGTCGGCGTCGGCATGGTCGCCCGGGTATTCACGAAGGTGATCGGCGGGGATCTGCTCAACGATCTGTCGACCTTCGTCAGCGCCCTCGAATCGATGTTCGGCGGGTTCCGCGAGCGCGCCGACCAGACTTACCAGCGGTTGAAGGACCCGGGCACCGCGTTCATCGTCGTCGCCGCACCCGAACCGGACGCGCTGCGCGAGGCCTCCTACTTCGTCGAGCGGTTGTCCCAGGAGCACATGCCCTTGGCCGGGGTCGTGGTCAACCGCACCCGGAACGCCTCGCCCGTCGAAGGCGGCGAACCGCTCAGCGCCGCGCAGGCGGGCGTGGCCGCCGACAACGTGCGTGAGGACGCCTCGCTCGCCTCCGCCGCGCTGCGGGTGCACGCCGAGATCGCCACCGCCGCCGAGCACGACGCCCGGATGACCAAGCGGTTCTCCTCGGCCCATCCCGAGGTTCCGCTGGTCGGGGTCGCCGCTCTGCCCACCGATGTGCACGATCTGGAGGGTCTGCGCACGATCGGGATGCTGCTCGGCGCCTGAGCACGGCCACAGGAGGACACCGGCACTGAACCGCGCGCCCCGTACTCTGTCGAGTCGTGGCAGCCTCTCCAGAACGACCCGGCATGTGGCCGACGCTCGGCAAGCTCCTGGCCGCGCTGCTGGCTGCCGGGATCCTCGTCGCCGGGCTGGCGCTGCCCTACGTCGGCGGGCTCGGCCTGGTCGCCGGGCACGAGGCGAACAAGTTCCAGGACACCGTCTGCAACCTGCAGGAGAGCAAGCCTCCGCAGAAGACCACCCTGCTGGCCCGTGACGGCAAGACCGTGCTGGCCACCCTGTTCAGCCAGGACCGCGTCGAGATCGACCTCAAGCAGGTGCCACAGTCCCTTCAGGACGCGCTGGTCGCCACCGAGGACCGCCGGTTCTTCACCCACCATGGCGTCGACATGCGCGGCCTGATCCGTTCCGCGATCAGCACGACGAGCGGTGACACGCAGGGCGGTTCCACGCTGACGATGCAGTACGTCAAGCAGATCCGCTACTACGAGGCCGGCGATGACCTGAAGAAGCAGCAGGCCGCGATCGTGCAGAACCTCAGCCGCAAGATCGAGGACGCCAAGTGTGCGATCTACATCGAGGAGACGCTGAAGGAGTCCAAGGACACGATCCTGCAGAACTACCTCAACATCGCCTTCTTCGGTGAGAACTCCTACGGCATCCAGACCGCCGCGCGGACCTACTTCAACAAGCCGGCCTCGAAGCTGACCCTCGACGAGGGTGCGCTGCTGGTGGGCATGCTGCGGGCGCCGTCGTCCTACGACCCGTTCGTGAACCGGACCGCGGCCAAGCAACGCCGCGACGAGGTCATCCGCAACCTGGTCGCGGTGCACAAGCTGACGCCCGAACTGGCCCGCGAGTACATCGCCAAGCCGATCTCGCTGGCCACGGACGCGCCGCCGAAGATCAAGGAGGGCTGCGCGAACTCCGACACCTCCATCCCCAACATCGGCTTCTACTGCGAGTACGTACGGCAGTGGCTGCTGAACGTCAACGGATTCACCGACCAACAGCTGCAGACCGGCGGGTACAAGATCGTCACCACCCTGGACCCGAAGATCCAGAAGGCCACCCAGACGAGCATCGAGAAGAGCGTCCCGGCGAAGTCGCCCTACACCGCGGTGCTCCCGGTCGTGGACCCCAAGACCGGAGACGTCCTGGCGATGGCTGCCAGCAAGCGGTACGGAACCGGTCCGAACGAGACCGAGCAGCCACTGTTCACCAAGGCGGTCGCCTCCGCCGCGTCCACGTACAAGCTGCTGCCGCTGCTCACCGCCCTGGACGCGGGCATGCCCGAGGACTGGACGCTGCAGTCGGACAACGGCGACGGGACCTACCAGCCCCAGAACTGCAGCACCCGCCCCAAGGCCCGTAACGGCGACGCCAATGTCAACTACACGACCAACGAGACGTTGTTGTCGGGCACGGTGAAGTCGTCCAACACGTTCTTCGTCGGCCTGGCCGATCAGTTCTTCGACTGCGACCTGGGCCCCATCGTCGCGATGGGCCAGAAGCTTGGGCTCACCAGCTTCAACCGCAAGGAGACCCCGACGCAGACGGTGGGCGCCGACATCACGAACCTCCAGCAGGCGCAGCGCCTGGTTCTCGGTTTCATCGAGACGAGCCCGCTCGAGATGGCCGGCGCGTACGCCGCGGTCGCCAACGGCGGCGTGTACAACGCGCCCGCTCCCATCCTGTCGATCACCGACACCAACGGCAGCGCGCTGCAAGTGAAGCGGCAGCCCGGGGGAACCCGCGTCGTCGCCCCTCAGGTGGCTGACCAGGCCGTCCAGATCCTGCAGGGTGACACCCAACCGGGTGGCACCGCGGCCGCGCCGTTCGAGAGCTGGTACTCCGACGGTGGCAGCAAGATCGCCGGCAAGACCGGCACCGGCGTGGCCCAACCGCAGACGAAGAACGGCGCAATCTGGTTCGCCGGCATGACGCCGGACCTCGTCGGCGTGAGCGCCCTCATCAACTTCGACAACCCGAACGCGCCGCAGGCCGGCCTACCCGGGGTCAAGAACAGCGACGCCTACGGCGTCTACGCGTCCAATATCTGGCTCAAGGCCCTGCGTTCGACGCTCTCGCCCCGCAAGTGGACCTGGGAGGACCCCTCGCAGGCGCCAGGCAAGGACGTTCCCGACGTCACCGGCAAGTCCTACGCCGACGCCACGACCATCTTGGCCGCCCAAGGGTTCAAGATCGCGGAACTGCTCACGCCAGGCTCGTCCTGCCCGAGCAATGTGCAGACCGGCAATATTGCGTTCTACGGCCCCCAGCGCGCCGCCCCGGGCACCACGATCAGGGTGTGCGAGAGCCTCGGGACGTCGCAGCAGATCTACGTGGCACCGCGCCCGAAGCCCGTCTCCAAGCCGCGCCGCGGGACCGGTCGGGGGTCGGGGTCCAGCAGCGGGTCGAGGCCCGGCAGCGGGTCGGGGTCCAGCAGCGCGCCGGCGCCCGGTCGTGGGTCGGGGTCCAGCAGTGCGCCGCCGCCCGGTCGTGGGTCGGGCAACGGCGGTGGCGGCGGCAACCGCTGACCGACGCCGGTGGAGCCCGATTTCAGCCGGCCAGTTGGCGCCGTACCTCGTCGCTGACCCGCCTTCCGTCCGCGCGGCCGGCCACCGCGGGTTTGACGAGCTTCATCACCGCGCCCATCTGCTGGGGCCCGGACGCGCCGCTCTCGGCGACGGCGGCCCGCACGAGTTCGACCAGTTCGGCATCGTCCAGCTGAGTCGGCAGATAACGCTCCAGCACGGTGCCCTCGGCCCGCTCCCGTTCAGCGAGCTCTGTCCGGCCGGCGCCGTCGAAGGCCTCGGCGGCCTCACGGCGCTTCTTGCCCTCGCGGGTGAGCACCGTGAGCACCTCGTCGTCGGACAGCTCACGGGCGCTCTTACCCGCGACCTCCTCGGTCGTCACGGCGGCGAGCACCATCCGCAGGGTGGCGGTGGTGAGTTCGTCGCGCGCCTTCATGGCCGTGATGAGGTCGTCGTGGAGCCGGTTCTTCAGCGTTGGCATGGGTCGACGGTACCGGCGGCGACCCAGCGGATTGCCTGCCGCGCCTGCCTAGACTGGTCGAGTGCCACGTCCACGCAGTATCGCCGCACTCATCGGCGGGTCCGGTGCGGCCGCCCTGTTCTACAGCACGGTGATCGAGCGCAACGCCTTCGTGGTCCGGCATTTCGACGTGCCTGTGCTCGCGCCCGGCAGCAAACCCCTGCGGATCCTGCACGTCTCGGACCTGCACATCACGCCTCACCAACGACGCAAGCTTGAGTGGATTCGCGGACTCGCAGACCTGGCCCCGGACCTGATCGTCAACACCGGCGACACTCTGTCGGCGATCGACGGAATCCCCGCGGCGATGGGTGCGCTCGAGCCACTGTTCGCCTTTCCAGGCGTCTTCGTCCCGGGCAACAACGATTACTACGCCCCGCAGCCGAGGAACCCCACCCGTTACCTCAATCCGACCCACGGTCCGCCGAAGTCAGGGGTCGCCCTGCCGTGGCCGCAACTCGCCAGGGCGATGTCACGAGCCGGTTGGACCGATCTCACCCATGTCCGGACGACCATGGCCGCCGGCGGAGCGAAGATCGCGCTCGCCGGGACCGACGATCCGCATCTGCGCAAGGCCCGCTACGAGCTCATCGCCGGTACGGCCGAACCCGACGCCGCCGTGCGGATCGGGGTCACCCACTCCCCCGAGCCATTCATGCTCTCGGCCTTTGCCCACGACGGCTATGACCTGGTGCTCGCTGGGCACACGCACGGCGGACAGGTCCGGATCCCATTCGGACCGGCGCTCGTCACCAACTGCGGCATCGAGCGCACCCGCGCACGCTGGCTGCACCAGTGGGACAACGGGATGTATTTCCACATCTGCGCCGGGCTGGGCACGAACCCGTTCGCGCCGATCCGGTTCTGCTGCCGCCCCGAGGCGAGCCTGTTGACGCTCGTCCCCCGGAGCAACTGAGTCCGACGCCGCGGGTATGCTGGCACGGTTGCACCTCGGGGTGTGGCGCAGCTTGGTAGCGTGCTTCGTTCGGGACGAAGAGGCCGCAGGTTCAAATCCTGTCACCCCGACGAAGGCCGAG
>JBDTFN010000308.1:0-3760 GCA_039937915.1 Jatrophihabitans sp.
CGCTCGCCGCACTGCAACTTCGAGCATCTCCGGTGCGATGTCGGTCAGAACGACGCATCCCTTGGGCGCGAGTCGGGCGATACTCAGCCCCGGCTCACCGGTGCCGGAGGCGACGTCGAGATGCTGATGATGTTCAGTGATGTCGAGGCTCTCGATGATCGCTGCGCCGACTGGGCCCAACTGATCGAAGATGACCCGGTCCCACTTCTCCCGGCCGGCAGAGCATTTCGCCCACGTCGTTCGCTGCGCGTTCCGGATCTCGTCAGCGCTCGGCACCGGCTCTCCTGTTGCTGATGCGGCCTCTGCACATGGAGGCAATTCCTGGCCGTGGCCTCGTTCGAGTCTACAGAATGCCGGAAACTAAACGGCCCTCGGTTCGGGTGTGTCCGACATTGGGTAAGTGTTCGCTGTGGACCACGGGCGGGTCTGCCTGACGATCTGGGACGGGCGGTAGCAAGAAGATGGGTGGACTCAAGACATCTGCGCGTCGAGCATCGAGTAGTGGCTCGATGGGTGCGTTGGCGCGGTTCGGGCTCGCGGCGCGAGGTTTTGTATATCTGGTGATTGGTTGGCTGGCGGTGCAGATCGCGTTGGGTCACCGGAGCCAGCAGGCGAATCAGCGCGGTGCGTTGGCTACGGTGGCGCAGCATTCGTTCGGCCAGGTGCTGTTGTGGATCTTGGGTTTGGGGTTCGTAGCGTACGCGGTATGGCGGTTGAGTGAGGCGGCGTTCGGCACGGCCGCGGAGGGTCGCAAGACCGGGCCGCGGCTGAAGTCATTGGTTCGTGGTGTCGTGTACGCGGGCTTGGCAGTGACGACGTTTAGTTTCATTGCTGGCACGTCGAATCAGACCCAGTCCGCGCAGCAGGAGACGCTCACCGCAAAGGTGATGAAGCACGACTTCGGACGGTGGCTGGTCGGCGTTGTGGGCGTCATTGTTGTCGTGGTCGGGCTCGCGATGGTGGTTGAGGGACTGCGCCGGAAGTTCGAAAAGCAGCTGCGGATGAGCGAGTTGCACGGGACGACACGAACGATCGTCACGCGGCTCGGGATGGTAGGCACGACGGCCCGAGGCATCGTGTTCGCGGTTGCCGGGGTGCTCGTGGTTGAGGCTGCGGTCAACTATGACCCAGCGAAGTCGACAGGTCTGGACGGTGCGCTGCGCACACTGGCGGACCGCGCTTACGGGCCGTGGTTGCTGGGTGCTCTGGCCCTGGGTCTGATTGCTTTCGGCGCCTACGGCCTGGCTTCGGCTCGATTCGCCAAGACGTGACCGCCGACGGTGAGGTCACTGAGGATCGCGGCGGCGATGGGGCGCTGGATCGTTGGTTTCTCTCGGCCGCCGAAAGGCGTAATCCGGCCTCGGACCTTCGGCCATGGACGACAGGCAATCGAGTCGAGCCGCTGATCGACGGCGCAATCTATTTCGCTGCGCTTTTTCGGGAGCTGTCGGCCGCGGGTGTGGGCGACTACGTCTATTTGGTCGATTTCCGCGGCGATATCGTCGAGGAGCTCGCTGGGCCTGGTACTGACGTCGGTGGCGTGCTCTCGCGCTTGGCCGCTCGGGGCGCCAAAGTGTTCGGATTGATTTGGCGATCGCAACCGGACTGGCTGTCCCAGAGCGAGGGCGCGAACGCCGAGCTCGTGCGGACAGTCGCCGACGCGGGCGGGGAGATGCTGTTGGATGCGCGCACCCGTCGAGCGGGCTCCCACCATCAGAAGTTCATCATCATCCGCCACCCCGACATGCCCAGCAACGATGTCGTGTTCATCGGCGGCATCGACCTAGGGTTGAGTCGTAACGACGACCACGAGCACGGTGGGGACGCGCAGGTAATGGACTTTCCCACGGTCTATGGACCCAAGCCGCCGTGGCACGACGTGCAGGCTGCGGTCCAGGGACCGGCAATTACCGACATCGAGCACACCTTCCGAGAACGGTGGTACGGCAGCACGATCCTGGACCTGTCCAGTCCGCTCCGGATGCTCATCGATCGCGCGTACCACGCGGGGAAGTTGGTCGGCAAAGACTTGCCGGACCCACTACCTGATCCGCCCGATGCGGGCACCCACGCCGTGCAAGTGCTCCGCACCTACCCGGCGAGGCTGCGACGCTACCCATTCGCGCCGCTGGGTGAGCGGAGCATCGCGCACGCCTATCGCAAGGCCTTCGACCGCGCCCGCCGACTGATCTACATCGAGGACCAGTACCTGTGGGCCCCCTTTGTTGCCGACCTTCTCGCCGATGCGCTGCGAAGCAATCCGGACCTGCACCTAGTCGCGATCGTCCCGCGTTACCCCGACAAGGAAGGTGCTGCGCGATTGCCGAGCCTGGTTGGTCGCGAGCAGGCCATCAAGGTATGCAAGCGGGCCGGGCAAGAGCGGTTCGCGATCTACGACGTGGAGAACACCGCCGGCAACCCGGTGTACGTGCACGCGAAGGCGGTCGTGATCGACGACGTATGGGCGATGATCGGTTCCGACAACCTCAACCGCCGATCATGGACGCACGACAGCGAACTTTCCTGCGCCGTCCTCGACGCTGCCTTGGACCCGCGAGAACCTACCGATCCCGGCGGCCTAGGCGACGGGTCGCGGGTCTTCGCACGCGATCTTCGGCTGCAACTGTGCCGCGAACACCTCGACCGGACACCGGATGACCCGATGCACGACCTACTAGACCCGGCCGAGGCGTTCGCCCAGATGAAGTACACCGCCGAGACGCTGCAGGCCTGGTACGACAGCGGTCGGGTCGGGCCGCGGCCACCGGGCCGGCTGCGGCCCCACCGTCCCGAGCGATTGGCCAGGATTCATCGCCCGTGGGCTGTCCCGGTTTATCGCTGGCTATACGACCCGGACGGCCGCGCGATTCGTGACCGCATCCGTCACCGACCCTAAAACCCTAAAGCAGTAGCGGCTGGCGACGACCCTGGCGGAGGTCAGCCGTTGGCTCTCAGGGCGTCGCGCATCAGCGGTCCCGGCGGGGTACCGGCGCGATGCAGGGAGACTCCACCGCGCGTTTCGTAGAGCAGGACGGCGACCTCGCTGACATCTCCGACGTCGTGCTGGCGGAGCAGGGCGTACACGTCGCCGGGAGTCAGCCCGGCGCGAGCCAGGCCGCCTGGCTTGAGTTCGCCGTCGACGATGAGCACGTTGGGTGGCTGGTCGACGATGTGGGTCACGGTCGTGTGGCGGCGCAAAGCAGTGATGATCCGATGGGTCAGCAGCAGCGTGAGCAGGGCGACCGCGCCGTCGAGAAATGAGGTGCTGCTGGAGGTCGCGGTGCGGCCGATAATCGCGCCGAGCGCGACGGCGACTACGAAGTCGAACGGACTCAATTGGGCGACGGTGCGGCGTTCACCGACGCGGAAGGCGGCCAGGGCGAGAATGAACAGCAGCGCCGCCTTGAGCGCGACCCAGCCCAGTGCTCCAGCGTGGCCGACCAGTTCGGGCATGACGGTGGCTCCTTTCCGGGCGAGGGTGGACCGACCTACTCGTCGTCGTTGACTTGGACGACGACGGTGCGGATCTGCGGGTCGGACCCGTAGCCCATCTCGGTGACGTCGATGACGATCGACTCCGGTGCGCGAGCGGACTCGATGTCGGCTTCGGTGAGCGCGACCGCTACTTGGAACGGGTCTCCGGAATGTCCGGACCCCCGCACGTGTACAGAACCCATGGAGTGTCTCCTTCGGTGTCGGTGGCTTTGAAGTGAGTGTCGGTATCTAGTGCGCAAATCGATTGCTGAATCCGTGTCCTCAA
>JBDTFN010000309.1:0-8911 GCA_039937915.1 Jatrophihabitans sp.
CATGCCCAACGCGTCGGATTTCGAGACCGCCGCATGCGACAGATCAAGGGTGTAGTCGCGGTACGGCTCGGCGGACGCGACGTCCCAGGACGGCTGGTAGGCCGACACCTCACGTCCGCGCAACCGCAGCGGGAACATGTTCTCGACCGCGAATCGGACGTCGGTCTGCTGCGCCATCCGGCGCACTCCCTCGCGAAAGCCCCGTGCGTAGTCGCGTTGCCATCGAAACGGCGGGTGGACGACGACGGTCTGCGCCCCGACCAGTTCGGCCGCGAACTGCGCCTTCTGCAGCTTCATCCAGGGATCGGTGGTCCATACCCGCTGGGTGATGATGAGGCAGGGTGCGTGGATCGCGAGGATCGCGATCCCGTAGTGCTCGGACAGCCGCTTCAACGCATAGGGATCCTGGCTGACCGGATCGGTCCAGACCATGACCTCGACGCCGTCGTAGCCGAGCTTGGCCGCCAACTCGAAGGCGACCGAGGTCGACTCGGGATATACCGACGCCGTAGACAACCCGACCTTCGCGCGGCTGGTCCGCAGCGGACCGGTTGGATCGGGCGTCATCATCGCGACCCTAATCCGGCTGGCTGAGTCATGCGCCGTCGAGCCAGTCGAGACGTCGAAGGATCACACCCTCACGCAGCGCCCACGGGCACAGCTCGACCTGGTCGACGTCGAGAGCGTCCATCGCTGCCGCCGCAACGATCGCCCCTGCGAGCGTCTGGTGGGCCCGCGCGGCACTCACGCCGTCCAGTTCGGCGAGGTCTTGCGAGGCCATCCGCGAGATGAACGAGGTGACCTGCGTGAGCCCGGTGCGGGTGAGGACGCGACGCACCCGCGGGCCCTGCGAGCTCGGTGCGGCACCGGCGAGCCGGGCGAGCGTACGAAAGGTCTTGCTGGTGGCGACGACACGGTCGGGCCGCCCGGGCTCGAGCAGCTTGGCCGCCGGTTCGGCGAGCAACTGGCTCACGTGCTCGATCAGGGCCGCCACCTCTGCCTTGGTGCCCGGATCGTCGCGGAACCAGGCGCGGGTCAGTCGTGCCACACCGATCGGCACCGAGAAGGCGAGATCGGCGTCCTCGTGCCGGCCCGCCGCAAGCTCCAGCGAACCTCCGCCGATGTCCAGACTCAGCAGATTGCCGGCGCTCCACCCGAACCACCGCCGGACGGCGAGAAAGGTGAGCCGGGCCTCTTCCTCGCCGGACAGGACACTGAGCGGGATTCCGGCTTCCTTCGCCACCCGTTTGAGCACGCGCGCGCAGTTCCCTGCGTCGCGTACCGCCGAGGTCGCGAAGGCGAGCAGTTCGTCGCAGCCGAGTTCGTCGGCCTCGGCACGGGCCGTGATCGCGGCGGCGACCAGCGCGTCGGCGCCGTCGGTGGATAGCTCACCGGCGTCGTCGATGTGTTCGGCCAGGCGCAATTCGGACTTGTGCGAGAGCTGCGGGGTGGGCTCGGCGCCACGGTGCGCGTCGACCACGAGGAGGTGCACGGTGTTGGAACCGACGTCCAATACTCCGAGTCGCACGCCGTGACAGTAGTACCTGCCGGGCACCCGCACCGCAGCGCGCCGCAGTGCGACGTACTCTCGTCGCGTGCCCCAGCGCGAAGTCTCGCTCGATTTCCCCCGCGAGTGGATCGAGTTCCTCGATCCAGCCGACCCGTCCCATCAGATCCGAGCCGACCTCACCTGGTTGTGCTCGCGATGGAACTGCATCTTCGGCAAGGGGTGCCACGGCACCATCGAGGGCCAGGCCAGCACCGGCTGCTGCAATCACGGCGCGTACTTCTCCGACAAGGACGACGAGAAGCGCACCAAGCGATTCGTCGGCCAACTCACCCGCGAGGACTGGCAGCACTACGACGAGGGACATCGCACGACGAAGAACGGCGTGGTGAAGCTCGCGTTCGCCGAACCGGTCGAGGACGACGACGAGGGCCGACGCAAGACCCGCGTCGTTGACGGGGCCTGCATCTTCGCGAACCGCGAGGGGCACCCCGGCGGCATCGGCTGCGCCCTGCACGGGCTGGCCCTGAGGATCGGGCTCAACCCGCTCGAGACCAAACCCGAGGTCTGCTGGCAGCTGCCGGTACGCCGCGAGCAGGAGTGGATCACCCGTCCGGACGGCACCCGCATCCTGCGCTCGACCCTGGCCGAGTTCGACCGCCGCGGCTGGGGAGAGGGCGGCCACGACCTGGACTGGTACTGCACGTCCGCGCCCGAGGCCCACACCGGCCGCGAACCGATGTACATCTCCTACGGACCCGAGCTCATCGCTCTCGTCGGCGACAAGGCCTACGACGAATTGTCCTCGATCTGCGCGCAACGCCTCGAGCTAGGTTTGGTGGCGAGACATCCGGCGACCGTCGAGGCGGAGCGAACCATCGTGGGGCCGGGTGAATCCCAGCCTCAGGATTCAAACTTATAACCCAGCCCTCTTACCGTAACCAGGTACTTGGGGGTTGCCGGGTCGGGCTCGATCTTGGCTCGCAAACGCTTGACGTGGACGTCGAGGGTCTTGGTGTCACCGACGTAGTCCGCGCCCCAGACACGATCGATGAGCTGGCCGCGGGTCAGCACCCGGCCGGAGTTGCGCAGGAGCAACTCGAGCAGGTCGAATTCCTTGAGAGGCAGCGAGACCGGCTCGCTCTCGACGGTCACGACGTGTCGTTCGACGTCCATGCGCACCGGCCCGGCCTCGATGATGCCGGGCATCAGGTCGTCGGGCTCGGCGCCGCGACGCAGGACCGCCCGGATGCGCGCGACCAGTTCGCGTGAGGAGAACGGCTTGGTGACGTAGTCGTCGGCGCCGAGTTCGAGACCGACCACCTTGTCCACCTCGGCGTCGCGGGCGGTGACCATGATGATCGGGACCTGGGACTTGGTCCGCAGCTCGCGACAGACCTCGGTGCCCGAAAGGCCGGGCAGCATCAGATCGAGCAGCACGAGATCGGCGCCGTTGCGCTCGAAGCTCGCCAGGGCGGCGTGCCCGGTCTCGGCGACCTCGACCTCGTAGCCCTCGCGCCGCAGCATGTAGGACAGCGCGTCGGAGAAGGACTCCTCGTCCTCCACCACCAGTACTCGCGTCATGCACCACACCTATCGGTCGGCATTGCTCGGATCGCCATGGGCTCGGTCATCCTTTCTCAGCCGTCGTCGCATCGCGTGCCCGGTCCAGATCGTCAACGTGGGCCGACGATGGCCGATCGGAGTGAACGCGCGGTAACCGGATGGTGAAGGTCGACCCTGAGCGATCCGCGCTCCAGACCGAGATGGTGCCGAGATGGTTCGTCACGATGTTCTTGACGATCGCCAGACCCAGGCCGGTGCCGCCCGTCGCACGTGACCGAGCAGGGTCCACGCGGTAGAAGCGCTCGAAGATCCGGTCCCGGTCGGCCTCGGCGATCCCGATGCCCTGATCGGTGACCGCGATGTCGACCGTGGGGCGGGCGTCGACGTCGGAGGACAGGCGTGCGGTCAGCGCTACTCGCGTCCCGTTGCCGCTGTACGCGATCGCGTTGTCGACGAGGTTGGCGACCGCGGTGGCGAGTTGTGCCTCGTTGCCACGCACCTCCACGCCGGGGGAGCAGGACGCGGACACCACGATCGACGCCTGCTCGGCCGCCAGCCGAGTCCGCTCGATCGCCTCCAGCAGGATGGAGGCGACCTCGACAAGGTTGTCACCGGGCATCGGATCGGCACCCTGCACGCGCGAGAGTTCCATCAACTCGCCGACCAACTTGGCGAGCCGGTTTCCCTCGTGCTGCATCCGCCCGGCGAAGCGGTGCACAGTTGGCGGGTCGTCGGCGGCGTCCTGGATCGCCTCTGCCAGCAGCGTCAGCGCACCGACCGGCGTCTTGAGCTCGTGCGAGACGTTGGCCACGAAGTCGCGGCGCACAGCCTCGAGGCGGCGCGACTCGCTCACGTCGGCGAGCAGCAGGCAGACCGCGGCCACCCGATCGTCAGGACCCGGCAGCGGAACGGCATTGACGGCGAGGGCGATCGGCTCCCGGCCGAGACGCCCGATGGGCAGATCGACCGAGGTGCTGTAGTGCTCACCGGTCTCCAGCGACTTGCGGGCCACCGAGAGCAGACCGGGGAAAGCGAGGGTGTCCACGTCAAGAATGCCCATTGCGCGGGCGGCCGGGTTCACGAGAACGGCGCGTTCCTCACGGTCCACCACCACTACGCCGTGGTCCAAGGCCTCAACCACCAGCGAGGCCAGTGGTTGATCCAGTGTGCGGCTGGGTGCGACCCGCGCGGGGTCGGCGATCGGCGTCGACCCCGGGCCTCGACGGCGCATCGCGATCGCCACTCCGAGGCCCACGCCGATGGCGAGGGCCGCGAGCGTCACGATCGTCGCCACTATCGGCATGCGGCAATCCTACGGCCGCGAGCTGTCCGTACCGCGTCGTCGCCGGGCGCGCGGCCCGGTGGCACCGAGTGTTCATCCGGGAGACGAGTTGCGTTCACGCTCTCCACCCCGAGGGGTCGTCGCGGACTCGCATTCTTCGTCCCATGCGTGAGGCCTTTCATGACGAGTTGGACGGGATCGGTTCCGGCGTCGCCGACATGATCCGGCGGGTCGGTGTCGCCATCGAGCAGGCCACGGCGGCCCTGCTGGACGCCGACCTGGCTCGCGCCGAGCAGGTGATCGACGCCGACGCGTACGTCGACGCGCTTCGCGAGGACCTCGAGGACCGGGCTTTTGCGATGATCGCCCAACAACAGCCGGTGGCGACCGATCTGCGGACGTTGATCACCACCCTGCATCTGGTCGCCGACCTTGAGCGGATGGGCGACCTCGCGCTGCACGTGGCCAAGATCGCCCGCCTGCGCTTCCCGGAGGCAGCGGTCCCCGCCGAGGTTCGCGACGTCATCGCGCAGATGGGCGACGTCGCCAGGTCGTTGGTGGTGAAGGTCGCCGACGTCGTCGAGGGCCGCGACGTCCAACTCGCGCAGGCCATCGAGGCGGAGGACGACTCGATGGATGCCCTGCGCCGCAAGCTATTCACCCTCGTGCTGTCCCCACGCTGGGCCCACGGCACCGAAGCCGCGATCGACATGACCCTGCTCGGGCGCTACTACGAGCGCTACGCCGACCACGCGGTCGCAGTCGCCCGGCGCACCATCTTCATCGTCACCGGTGAGCGGCCGGGGCTCGTCCGCTTCCCCGGAGCCGCACTGCTGTAGTCGTGTCCCGTCGGCACATGTCGGCGCCGGCGCTGCTTCGAGTCTCGCGGAGGGGCTATTCCTTGCCCTGGTTGGCGACGGCCTCCATCGCGGCAGCGGCAGCGGCCGGGTCGAGATAGATGCCCGGGCCGGTGGGGCGCAAGGTGACGTCGTCCAGGTCGTAATGCCGCGGGATGCCGGTGGGGACGTTGAGCCCGACCACCGCGTCTTCGGACAAACCGTCCAGGTGCTTGATGAGCGCGCGCAGCGAGTTGCCGTGTGCCACGACGAGGACGACCCTGCCGGCCCGCAGGTCCGGCACGATGGCGTCGTACCAGTACGGCAGCATCCGGTCGACGACGTCCTTGAGGCACTCGGTGCGCGGCAGCATCTCGAGCAGGTCGGCGTAGCGCGGGTCATGCACCTGGCTGTAGTCGTCGTCGTCGCGCAGAGCCGGTGGTGGGGTGTCGTAGGACCGGCGCCAGAGCATGAACTGCTCCTCGCCGAACTCGTCGCGGACCTGCGCCTTGTTCTTGCCCTGGAGTGCGCCGTAGTGCCGCTCGTTGAGCCGCCACGAACGTCGGACCGGGATCCAGTGCCGATCCGCGGAGTCGAGGCAGAGCCCAGCCGTGCGGATCGCCCGCCGCAACAGCGAGGTGTGGACGACGTCGGGCAGTAACCCGGCCTCGGCCAGCAGGTGCCCACCGCGCTCACCCTCGGCGACGCCCTTCGCGGTGAGGTCGACGTCGACCCAGCCGGTGAAGCGGTTCTTCTGATTCCAGTCGCTCTCACCATGACGGAGCAGCACGAGGGTCGCCATGCGCGCCATCCTGCCAGCTGCGGTCCGGACCTCAGCCGGGCACGGCGGACGCGTGCCGCGGGTCGTGCTCTGCGCGATCGGGATCAGGGTCGGCGTCCACATCCAGATGCCCGGGTTCGTCCCCGGTGTCCTCCGGTGGCGGGGGGCCGGACGGTGCGCCGCCCATCGCCTCGAACTCGCGCCGATTGGGCAGGAACCGCCACGCGACAACCGCGCCGAACAGAGCGAACAGCCCGCCGAGGGCGGAGGTCAGGTTCATCGCGGACATGAACGCGTCCTTGGACTGGCCGACGAACGCCATGAGGGCCGAGCCGGCCGCACGCGTCTGCTGGGGCGAGCCCGCGTTGCCGGCCTCGGCCCGCTTCTTCAGCGCCTGGCTCGCCTCCTCGGCGAAGGGAAGGGCGTCACCGATCGACTGGCTGGTGTTTTTGCTGACCAGCGGGCGCACCTGCTGCGAGCGCGGTAGCTGGCTGCTGGACACCGAATCGAGGCGCTGCGCCAACTGCTGTGGGGTGTCCGCGCCCAGGTGGGAGCGGAACGAGACGGCCAGGATGGAACCGAGGATCGCGACGCCGAGCGCCCCGGCGACCTGCCGGACGGTGTTGTTCACCGCTGACCCGGCACCGGCCTTGTCCCTCGGCACAGCGTGCATGATCGCGTTCGTAGCCGGCGACATGGTCAGGCCGAGTCCGAGCCCGGTGCCGGCCAGCATGAGCAGAACGACCCAGATCGGCATGTACGCCGTCGCCAGCCCGTACCCGCCGAGCACGGTCCCGAAGGCCAGCAGCCCGAAGCCGGTCACGGCCGCTGGGCCGAAACGCCCCGAGAGCCGGGCTGACATGGGCGCAGCGATCATGACCGCCACGGCGACCGCGACGAGCGCGTAGCCGGCGTTCAGTGGCGTGTAACCCCGGATCGACTGCAGGTAGTAGGCCAGGTAGAAGGTCGCACCCTGCAGGGCGAAGAACGCCGTCGCGATGGTCAGCGCGCCACCGCTGAAGGCGCGATTCTTGAACAGGGTGACGTCGATGGTCGGGTGCGTGCTGCGCGCCTGCGTCCAGACGAACAGACCGATCAGGGCCAGGCCGAGAACGATCGCGCCGGAGGTATCCCACGCCAGCCAGTTGCTGGTGTTGCCGCCCTGGATCACGCCGTAGACCAGCACGACCAGCGCGACGATCGACAGCAGGACACCGGTCGGGTCCAGCCGTCCCGGTTTCGGGTCCTTGGACTCGGGGACGAGGAAGAAGATCGCCAGCAGTGCGACGATCACGATCGGGACGTTGACCAAGAATATCGAGCCCCACCAGAAGTGCTCGAGCAGGACGCCGCCGGTGATCGGGCCGAGGGCAATGGCCGCGCCGGAGGCGCCGGCCCAGATCCCGATGGCCTTGGGGCGTTCGCTGGGCTCGAAAACGTTCTGGATGATCGACAGGGTCTGTGGCTGCACGGCCGCCGCGCCGATACCCATGAGGCCGCGGAAGATGATCAGCTCGGTGGAGGAGCCGGAGAACGAGCACAGCGCCGACGTCGCGCCGAAGATCGCCAGCCCGACTAACAGGATGCGTCTGCGCCCGAGCCGATCGCCCAGCACTCCCCAGGTGATCAGCAAGCCGGCAAAGACCAGCGCGTAGCTGTCGACCGCCCACTGCATCTCGGTCTGGGAGGCATGCAGATCCTGCTGAATCGTTTTCAACGCCACGTTGAGGATCGTGTTGTCGAGGATGACGACAAGCAGGCACAGCACCAGGACACCGAGGATGCCCCAGCGCCGCCGATGAATTGTTTCGGCGTCCATACGAACTTTCTTTGCTAGTCCGCGAGGTGCTTGAAAGCAGCCAGGTTGGCCAGCGGCTGGTCGTTCTTGACCCGCCATGCCCATTCGCGCTTGATGCTCGAGCTGAAGCCCAGCTCGAGCAGGATGTTGAACGAGCCATCGGAGTTCTCCAGCACGCTGCCGAAGATGCGGTCGAGTTCGTCCTCGCTCACCGATGCGAGCGGGACCCGGCCGCTGAGGTACACGTCGCCCGCGCCGTCGATGGCCCAGGCGACCGCGTACATCCGGGTATTGCGCTGCAGCAGCCACGAATAGACCTGCTGATGGTTCTCCTCCGGCGCACGCATCACGAAGGCCTCGATCTCGAGCGCGTTGCGCCCGACGGTGAGGATGCAGGCCGTCTTGAGCCGCTTCTCGCCGGGCAGGGCGACGGCGTAGGCGTTGTCGCCCACCCGCTGCCACTCGACGTCCATGGCGCTGAGGGTCTTCTCGATCACGGCCGAAGCGGTCACAGGCGGATCACGGTGCGCGAGGCCTCCAGGTCAGTAACGGATTCGCTGTATGCGGCGAGCAGGCTGTCCGCGGTGCGGTCCCAGGAGAACCGCTCGGCGTGCGGGCGGGCACCCCTGGCCAACCGCTCGAGGGCGGACGGTGTGCGCAACAGGTCGCCGACGACCTTGGCCCACTGCTCGGGATCGTGCCCGTCCACGAGCAGGCCGGAAACATCATCGGTTATCGCAGTCGGCAATCCACCCACCGCAGCGGCGACGACCGGCGTCCCGCACGCCTGCGACTCCAGCGCGACGAGCCCGAACGACTCGTTGTAGCTGGGGACAACGGTGAGGTCTGCGGCTCGGTAGTAGTCGGCGACGACGGCCCGGGACGCCGGCGGGCGGAACAGGACGACGTCGCGCAGGTCGAGTTGGTCGCGCATTGCTTCCAGCCAGTGCGGGTGGGTCAACCCCGAGCCGCTGGGTGCACCCAGGACGACGACCTGTAACCGACCGGTGAACGCCGGATCGTCGCGCAGGTGCGCGGCCGCCTGCAGCAGCACGTCCGGCGCCTTGAGCGGTTGGATTCGTCCCACGAACAGCAGCGTCCGGGCGTCCTCGCGCAGACCGAGCCGGCGGCGGGCTCCGGC
>JBDTFN010000310.1:0-3785 GCA_039937915.1 Jatrophihabitans sp.
CGCCACCAAGGCGCTCCAGTCGGTCGCACTGGGCCTACTCGAGGAGCACATGGGCAGTTGCGTCGTCGACGCCGCACGTGCCGGGGGCGCCGAGGCCGATATCAAGGTCAAGGAAGCTGCAGAAGCCATCGCCCGCCTCGTCCGGTCCTGAACCAGCCAACCGCAAGGAGAACGACATGACCACGACAGCCACCCACATCGTGACCGGAATGACCTGCGAACACTGTGTCGCCTCGGTCACCGAGGAGATCGAGGAGCTTCCCGGCGTGCGCGCCGTGCAGGTCGATCTCGGCACCGGCACGGTCTCGATCACCAGCGACCAGCCACTCGACGACGTTGCCGTACGGACGGCCGTCGAAGAGGCCGGCTACCAACTGTCGTGAACAGCGCGATTCACCCTGGAGAGCCATGACGACCGAACAGGATGAGACCGCGACGCCGACTGACGTCGATCTGCTGCTCACCGGCATGACCTGTGCGTCGTGCGCGAACCGCATCGAACGCAAGCTCAACAAGGTCCCGGGCGTGACCGCGAGCGTCAACTACGCCACCGAGAAGGCTCGGGTCAGTTTCGGCGACGGCGTCTCCACCGACGACCTGATCGCCGTGGTCGAGGCGGCCGGCTACGGCGCGAGCCTGCCGAAGCCACCGCCCACGTCGGGCGATCCCGTAGCGGTCTCGCCGGGGGACGACACCGAGGACGAGGTGCAGGCGTTGCGGCGGCGGGTGATCGTTTCAGCGCTCCTCGCCGTGCCGGTCATTGCGATGGCGATGATCCCGGCGTTGCAGTTCACCAACTGGCAGTGGATCTCGCTCACTTTGGCGGCGCCTGTCGTGGTGTGGGGCGCCTACCCCTTCCACCGTTCAGCGTGGATCAACCTGCGGCACGGCACGTCGACGATGGACACCCTGATCTCGATGGGCACGCTGGCCGCGTTCGGCTGGTCGCTGTACGCGTTGCTGTTCGGTACCGCCGGCCGGGCCGGGCTCACCCACCCCTTCGAGTTCACGATCCAGCGGACGGACGGGGCATCGCACATCTATCTCGAAGCCGCGGCAGGGGTGACCCTGTTCGTCCTCGCTGGTCGGTACTTCGAGGCCCGATCGAAGCGGCAGGCCGGGGCGGCGTTGCGTGCCCTGCTCGACCTCGGCGCACACGACGTCGCCGTGCTCCGCGACGGGATCGAGTCCCGCGTTCCGATCGACTCGCTCGCGGTGGGGGACACCTTCGTCGTCCGGCCGGGGGAGAAGATCGCCACCGACGGCGTGGTGGAGTCCGGTTCCTCGGCGGTGGACGCCGCCATGCTCACCGGCGAGTCCGTGCCGGTGGAGGTGTCGGTCGGTGACGAGGTCGCGGGCGCGACGATCAACGTCGGGGGTTGGGTCACCGTCCGCGCGACCAGGGTGGGCGCGGACACCCAACTCGCGCAGATGGCGCGCCTGGTCGAGGACGCGCAGAGCGGCAAGGCGAGCGCTCAGCGCTTGGCCGACCGGATCTCGGGCGTGTTCGTCCCTATCGTGATCGCGTTGGCCTTCGGGACGCTCGGCTTCTGGCTCGTGGCCGGGGTGGGGGCGGGCGGTGCGTTTACCGCCGCAGTCGCGGTGCTCATCGTCGCCTGCCCCTGCGCGCTCGGCCTGGCGACCCCGGTCGCGCTGATGGTCGGGACTGGCCGCGGTTCGCAGCTGGGCATCCTGATCAAGGGCCCGGAGGTACTGGAACAGACTGGCCGGGTCGACACCATCGTCCTCGACAAGACCGGCACGGTCACGACCGGCCGGATGACGCTCGCCCGGGTGGTCCCGGCCGCGGGCGAGGACACCGACGACATCCTGCGGATCGCCGGCGCGGTCGAGGACGCCTCCGAGCATCCAATCGCTCGGGCCATCGCGGACGCAGCCCGGGGCCGCAGCGCCGCCCTGCCGACGGTGGAGGAGTTCGCCAACGTCGAGGGCCTCGGGGTCCGCGGGTACGTCGAGGGGCGCGCGGTCGTCGTCGGCCGTCCGCGCCTGCTCGAACAGGACGGACACCGGCTGCCCGACGAGCTCTCCGACGCGGTCGCTGCCGCCGCCGCCGGTGGTGGCACGGCCGTGACGGTCGGCTGGGACGGTTCGGCGCGTGGGGTGATCGTGATCGCCGACCAGGTCAAGAAGACCTCGGCGCAGGCCATCAGCCAACTGCGCGCGCTCGGGCTCCGGCCGATGCTGCTCACCGGAGACAACGCGGGCGTTGCCCGCGCGGTCGCCGAACAGATCGGTATCGACGCCGCCGACGTCATCGCCGACGTCCTCCCCGCCGGCAAGGTGAAGGTGATCGCGGCGCTGCAGGCACGTGGCCACGTCGTCGCGATGGTCGGCGATGGCGTGAACGACGCCGCGGCTCTGGCCACTGCTGATCTCGGTCTGGCCATGGGCACCGGCACGGACGTCGCGATCGAGGCCGGCGACCTGACCCTGGTACGAGGGGACCTGCGGGTCGCCGCGGACGCGATCCGGCTCTCGCGGCGCACGCTGCGCACCATCAAGGGCAACCTGTTCTGGGCCTTCGGCTACAACGTCGCCGCGCTGCCGTTGGCGGCGGCCGGCCTGCTCAACCCGATGCTCGCCGGCGCGGCGATGGCCTTCTCGTCGGTGTTCGTCGTGGGGAACAGTTTGCGGTTACGCGGATTCGCCTCCGAGATCGACGCCGCCTCGGCGTAGGCCGCCTTTGTGGCGCGACACACTCCGCAGGGGCGGTGGGATCCCAACAGGACCCAGGGGTGACCATTGCGACATGGAGGATCGCCCGGCGAACTGCGCCGGTCCCGCGACGCTGGTACGCCGGCGGACGCGGCGAGCGGTCCCCGGTCGATCCGAGAACGCCGTTGACTGGACGCCGACCGGCGTCTTCGGTCGCACGGTCCGGATGGGTGTGTTCGGCGTCGTCAGCGCACTGCTGGCCCTCGGCGCACACCGGCTGGCTGGAGGCGGACCGCCACCGGTCTGGTCGGTCTTCACCGCGATGATCGCCTTCGTGCTCATCGGCTGGTTCGCGTCTCGGCGCGAGCGCAGCGGAGTCCAACTCGCCGCGTTGGTGGGCGGCAGCCAGCTCGCGGCGCACGGCTGGTTCGTACTCCCCGCCGTCCTCGCGCTGTTCCGTGCTCGCAGTGGCGCCCTGTCGGACTCTGCGCTCGTCGCCGCGCTGTTCTGCCACCACGGCGCCGCCGCGGTCAGCTCCGCCGACCTGGCGGCCGCGACCCGCGGCCTGGACCTGAGCTCGCTGCGCACCTCCGCCGTCGCTAGCGCTGCCGCTGCGCAGGCCGGGACCGGTGGAATAGTCGCGCAACTGGCGTTGATGATGGCCGCCCACCTGGGTGCTGCCCTCGTGGTCGCATGGTGGCTGCGGGTCGGCGAACGCAGGGCGTGGTCTGTAGTCCGCCGTCTCGTGCGCGCCTGCACGCTGCCTTACTCGTTCCCTGTTCCGCACGCCGCGGCGCTCGTCGTCGTCGCCCGTCGCCTCGTCCTCACCCCGCGCCGCTGGTCTGGGGTGCTGTCCGGCCGCGGACCACCGGTGCTCGGGCTCGCCCTGTCCCGCTGACCAGTAGGCAACGTCTGTTCTGGTCGGCACCGTCCTGACCAGGACACGCTCGTCCCGGCTCGTCCCGGGCGCGTGATCCTTCCCGAGCCGTCGAAGCGCCGGTCGCACTCGTGTGCCGCGCCTCCCGCCCGTCCGGAGTTGACCGACAATGTCCGCATCATCGCTGTCCCCACCCATCCGTACCCACCGCCGATCCGCGCGGGCCGTCATG
>JBDTFN010000311.1:0-9637 GCA_039937915.1 Jatrophihabitans sp.
TCTCGGAACTGTCCTGGAAGCACATCGATCACCCGTCCGAGGTTGTCGAGGTCGGTCACGAGGTCACCGTCGAGGTTCTGGACATCGACCTGGACCGCGAGCGGGTCTCGCTCTCGCTCAAGGCGACCCAGGAAGACCCGTGGCGTCACTTCGCCCGTACGCACCAGATCGGTCAGGTCGTGCCCGGCAAGGTCACCAAGCTGGTTCCCTTCGGCGCGTTCGTCCGGGTGCAGGACGGCATCGAGGGTCTTGTGCACATCTCCGAACTCGCCGGTCGCCACGTCGAGATCCCGGAGCAGGTTGTCAACGTGGGCGACGACCTGCTGGTCAAGGTCATCGACATCGATCTCGAGCGTCGCCGCATCTCGCTGTCGCTGAAGCAGGCCAACGAGGGCGCGCTCACCGACGACTCGTTCGACCCGGCGCAGTACGGGATGGAAGCCCAGTACGACGACAAGGGCAACTACATCTACCCGGACGGCTTCGACCCGGAGACCAACGAGTGGCTCGAAGGCTTCGACTCGGCGCGCGAGGAGTGGGAGAAGCGCTACGCGAAGGCTCGCGAGCGTTTCGAGGCCCACAAGAAGCAGTCCGAGGACGCCCAGAAGGCCGACCTCGACGCGGCGTCGGAGTCCGGTGAGGCGACGTCGTACAG
Organism: Jatrophihabitans sp.; assembly: GCA_039937915.1. Lineage (GTDB taxonomy): Bacteria > Actinomycetota > Actinomycetes > Mycobacteriales > Jatrophihabitantaceae > Jatrophihabitans. The sequence goes on from JBDTFN010000311.1 coordinate 656, forward strand.
CTCGGACGCGCCCACGGCCGACGGCTCGGCCCCGGCCGAGTCCGGTGGCTCACTGGCCTCCGACGAGGCGCTTGCGGCTTTGCGGGAGAAGCTCGCCGGCCGCTAGCAATTCCGCCTCCCGGACTCTTCTGCTGTCGTCCAGGGTCGCTTGCACGTTGCCGTAGCGCTGTTGCTGGTCAGTTCAAGCGGCAGCGCTACGACGCTTTAACGCGTGGTGGGTTCGTCGACTAACGTCGCCTCATGCGGGTTGGACTTACTGGGGGAGTCGGGTCGGGCAAGAGCACTGTTGCGGGTCTGCTCGCTGCGCTCGGCGCGGTGGTCATCGATGCGGACGCGCTGGCCCGAGAGGTGGTCGAGAAAGCCACTCCGGGTTTTGCTGCTGTGGTCGAACGCTTCGGAGACGGGGTCGTCGGCCCGGATGGTGGGCTGGATCGTCCTGCGCTGGCCGCCATCGTCTTCAACGATGACGCGCGGCGGGCCGAGCTGAACGCGATCGTGCATCCGCTTGTGGGACAACGTGTCGTCGAACTCGAGGCTGCTGCCGGAAGCGACGCCATCACCGTGTACGACGTTCCCCTGCTGGTCGAATCAGACATGGCCGGTGGGTTCGAGTTCGTGATCGTGGTGCTGGCTTCGGTCGAGACCCGACTGCGACGCCTGGCCGGGCGCGGGATGGCCGAAGACGATGCGCGCAGCAGGATGGCGGCCCAAGCCACCGACGAGCAACGCCGCGCGGTAGCCGATGAAGTGATCGACAACAACGGGGATCTGGCTGATCTGAGCGCCTCAGTGGATAAGGTGTGGTCTCGCCTGAAGGCTCAAGCAGCCGACAACGCGTAGGCGGGTTTGAACGCGCGAGTAGCGACCGGGTAGAGTCATCGCTCGGCACTCGGAGAGAGATTTTCGGGGTTGATTGCGGACGTAGCGCAGCTGGTAGCGCATCACCTTGCCAAGGTGAGGGTCGCGGGTTCGAATCCCGTCGTCCGCTCGGAAGACGCTTAGATGCGTCCCACGGTGGCGTGGCCGAGAGGCGAGGCAACGGCCTGCAAAGCCGTGTACACGGGTTCAAATCCCGTCGCCACCTCGCGTACAACCACCGCGCATGCGGTGCACATAAGGGCGATTAGCTCAGTGGGAGAGCACTACCTTGACACGGTAGGGGTCACTGGTTCAATCCCAGTATCGCCCACAAACTGCGCGTCACTCCGCGGCCCAGAATGCCACGTGCTGGTACGTGGCGACACGAGAATTCGAATCAAAAAGCGTTCGAATCCGATGATCATTTGTTGCTCATATGTTGCTCGCGACCAACGCGAGGGTGGCTGTGGGCCCCGGAATTGCTGAGTTGAACAGAAATGCACTCCGTGTGCAGTGAGCGCATAGTGTTCAATCACGGGTCAAGTGGCGGTCTATGGCGGCGAACGAGGTCGGTGACATCAGCCCTCCGTGTCGAGGTCGGCGTCGCTGCGGTGCACGCAGTGGTCGGAGCAGAAGTAGCTGGGTCTGCCCGTCCTCGACGGCGGGGACCTGCAGCGTCTCCGAGAACATGAACAACGCCTCCTCCTGACTACACACCACCCCACCAAAGAACTCCTCGCCTTCCCTACTCACCCAACCCGGCACCTGCTCGGTCGTTGGGACAGCGGTCTTCGCTCACCCCGGACTCTTTTTGGCAACAAGCCCCGCATGACTGCACAGACATGGTCGCCGGCAATAGCAGAGGTCGGCGGGCGGACCCCACCGCAGCGCCGCGGCTGCTGGTGGCGTCAATGATTTTGGAAACTGATCACAGGATCGGTGGAAGGTGAGCCAGAGGCCGCTGCGGTGGTGGAAGGGTCCAGTAACCGCGCCCGGGTTGGCGGCATCCCGCTGTCCCCACGGGGTCCGGGGCGTACGGCCAGCACTTGATTTATGCCGATGTCGTTGGACTCGAACGACATCGCGGAGGCGGTCATGTACAACCGCCACACCCGGGCCCGGACCAGCGTGGACGCGGCGACCGCGGCGTCCCAATTGCGTTCGAGATTCGCGCACCATGCGCGCAGCGTCAGTGCGTAGTGCTCGCGCAGGGACTCCGTGTCGCGCACTTCGAAGCCCGCGTTCTCCAGGGTCGCGACCATCCGCGCGATCGGAACCAGTTCGCCGTCAGGAAATACGTAGCGTTCGATGAACGAGGAAGATTCTGGACCTGGTTGCACGTCATCGGGTCGTAACGAAATCGCATGGTTCAGCAGGCGCCCCCGAGGGCGCAACAGGGCGAACAGGTCAGCTGCGTATCTATCGAGATTGGCCGCCCCTACGTGCTCCGCCATGCCGATGCTGGAGATGGCGTCGAAGGGGCCGTCGCTGACCTCGCGGTAGTCCTGCACCCTGATCTCGACCAGATGCTCCACACCCGCTTGTGCCACTCGACTGCGAGCGAACTTGGCCTGCGCGACGGAGAGCGTCACCCCTACAACCTGAACGCCGTAGGTGCGGGCCGCATGCAGGGCAAAGGTTCCCCAGCCACACCCCACGTCCAGCACTCGCATGCCCGGAGCCAGCCCGAGTTTGCGGGCAACAAGGTCGCATTTCGCGATCTGGGCAGCAGCCAGGTGCGTCGGCTCGGTCAGGTCGAAATCCGGCTGGTCCCAGTAGCCGCACGAGTAGGTCATCGATTCGCCGAGCACGTTGCGGTAGAACTCGTCGCCGACGTCGTAGTGGTAAGCGATCGCGTCGGCGTCACGGCGTTGGGTGTGGCGGCGTCCGCGCAGGCGGACCTCTTCCACCGGCGGGCGCGGGGGCAGCCCGATCACCCGCAGCCGCAACGCCGCTGCGACCAGCGCCGCCACCGTACGCAGCCCCGGCCGCTCGCCGACGATGTCGTCTGGGCGGATGAGATTGAGAACGACGTCCAGCGTGGCGAACAGATCGCCTTCGACGTCGAGATCGCCGGCGACATATGCACGCGCTAGTCCGACCTCGTTAGGTGCCCAGAGAAGTCTGCGCAGCGCGCGGCGCCGGGCAACGACCAGCGTCAACGGTGATTCTCGCGGACCGGTGGCGCTTCCGTCCCAAAAGCGCAGACGAAACGGCAGGTCGGCATTCAGCCCGCGACGAAGCAGAGGACCGAGCACGTCAGCGGCCGTGGGCTTGGTCAAAGCGGTGTTGGTCAAAATTGACTCCTTGCGAAATGTTCTGTGCCAGCGCGGATTGAACGAGGCCGCTACTGGAGGACTGCAGCGTTATCGCCCCTAGCCGAACGGCGAAGGGAGTCACCTCGCGGTAGAGCCGAGATCCCGTGCAGGCGGTTGGTCGAGAAAGGCGGTGGTCAGTGCCGCCACTGATTGTGGCGTCGTCGACGATCCCGCGTCAGTACTGCGACTAGACCAGCAGCAAACAACCACAACACAAAGTGGTACTCGAACTGGTAATTCGTTGCAGTGGTCATGAGCAGGAGGATTGCGGCCACGACCCAGCCGCCACCTCGGGCGCCACCGCCCCATTCGCCGTGCCATCCCCACTGTTTGGAGTTTTCGGCGGGGTGGTCGTGGGCGTAGTCCGGAGGCTCGCCGGTGCCAGTGGGCTCGCTGTTCGGCGCCAGTGCCATGAGGTCACTTCCTTCCAGTGTTGAACGGTTTGCCCTACTCGTCGTCGACGACTTGAACGACGACGGTGCGGATCTGCGGGTCGGAGCCGTAGCCCATCTCGGTGACGTCTATGACGATTGACTCAGGTGCTCGGGCGGACTCGAAGTCGGCTTCGGTGAGCGCGACCACGACTTGGAAAGGGTCTCCGGAGTGCCTGGATCCCCGCACTTTTACAGAACCCACTGGGTTTCTCCCTTCGTATCGGCGGATTTGAGAGAGGCGTTGTGCCCGCGGGTCAGCTCCCGACGTGGACCGTTGCGTCGGCCATGTAACCTTCGCGCGGCATCGACGCTTGAGGTGTTACTTGGGCGATCGTCGGTGGTTGCAGGCTTGGCGCCGTCAAGAGATGTTTGCGACGCGGCTGACCGGACGAGCGCGGGGACATCGATCGGGACGGTCGAGCCATGGACGCCGTTGCGCTGCCAGTCGTCGAGGAGGCGAGCCACGGAGCGGTCGTTGCCGGTCACGTCGCTCAGATCGATGGTGATGCGTGACGGGTGATGCAGCGCGAGGTTCGCGATGGCGCCGCGCAAGAGCTCTAGGGTGAAGATGTCGAGCGTGCCGCGCGCGTGGACGGTGGCGTTCTCGACGTCGATCACCGGTGTAAACCCAGCGTGCCACTGGGGGAGATCAGCAGCCATCAGTGGCTTCTTCCATTGCCTGTTGTGGAGCTGGCGTGCGGGTCGGCGTGGCTGACGTCGTTGCCGGTGTCGGTGAGGTCGCCCTGGATTTCTTCGAGGGTTCGATCTTTGGTTTCGGGGACCTTGCGATAGAAGAACAGCAGGGCGAGCACACCGATGGCGCCGTAGAGGAAGAAGGTGCCTTGTCGGGTGATGATGCTGCCGAGGCTGAGGAATGTGGCGGCGACGAGGAAGTTCGCTCCCCAGTTGGCGATGGTGGACACCGACATGGCAGGGCTTCGGACGCCGATGGGATAGATCTCGGAGATCATCAGCCAGAACACGGGCCCGAGGCCGATGGCGAACGAGGCGATGTAGATCATAAGCGCGATCAACGCCAGGTAGCCGGCGTGCTGTTGCAGGGTGTGGGAGGAGAAGTAGACCCCGAGTAGGGCGAGGGCGAGGATCAGCCCGACGGTGCCGGTGAGCAGGAGTTTGCGTCGTCCGACCCGATCGAGCAGCAGCACCGCAATGACGGTGAACACAACGTTGGTGATCCCGACGAATACGGTCTGGGTGATGGAGCTGCTGTTCGTCAGACCGGTGTCGGCCAGGATGGTGGGCGCGTAATAGATGACGGTGTTGATGCCGACAAACTGCTGGAACAGGGCCAGGCCTAGCCCGATGATCAGCAACGGTCGGATGCGGGCAGAGACAAGGTCCTTGACACCGTTCTCCTTCTCCTCGGAGCTGGCCTCGGTGATCTCACGCAGTTCCTGGTCGACGTCGGCGTCAGGATCCTGATCACGAAGCCGTTCTAACACCGAACGGGCCTGGTCTTCATCTCCGTGCTCGGAGAGCCACCGCGGGGTCTGCGGAACGGTGAGCATCCCGACGGCCAACGCCGCACCCGGAAGTGCGGCAAGGCCGAGCATCCAGCGCCAGTTGTCACTCACACCCTTGAACAGGAAGTCGACGATGTAGGCGCTCAGGATCCCTGTCGTGACGGCTAGTTGGTTGAACGACACCAGCCCGCCGCGGACCTTGGGAGGGGAGACCTCGGAGATGTAGAGGGGCGCCACGAAGGAAGCGGTACCGACCGAGATCCCCAGCAGGAACCGGAACCCGATCAGCATTGGAGCATTGATCGCGAAGGCGCAACCCAACGCGCCCACGACGTACACCGCCCCGGACAAGACCTTGGTCCATTTGCGGCTGATCGCGTCCGCCAAGTAACCCGAGAGTCCAGCGCCCACCATCGCCCCGAGCAACAGACTCGACACGATCGCCTGCTGATCGAACTGCCCGGCGTGCAGGTCGGTCTTGATGTAGAGCAGAGCACCGGAGATCACGCCGGTGTCGTAGCCGAACAGCAGCCCGCCGATGGCCGCGATGACCGACACCCGCACGAGCAGACCGTTGCCGCTGCGCCGCATTTCTCCAATGAAACCGGCCATGACCGTGCTCCCTTCCTCCATGTGTGGTGGTGGTTGCGCTGGATAGCGGGCGATGCCTCAAAGCCCTTGCGTCGCGACACTTGCTGCGCGAGTATCATTGTCATACGGCAACTATCATGCGACGACAAACGTTGTTTGGCAACCAAGACCCCACTCAAGGGTCGTCGGGCTCGCGCATCGTGGGCTCGCATTCATGTCGTCCACCTCGAGAATGGGGATACCAAAGGATGAGCAGCAGAACCGTCAGCGACTTCGTGATCGACCGGTTGATCGAGTGGGATCTGCACCGCTTCTACGGTTTCCCAGGGGACGGGATCGGTGGGTTCGACGGTGCGTTGGAACGCGCGGAGTCCGCTGGCAAGGCCTTTCGCTACATCCGGCCGACCCACGAGGAAATTGCCGCCTTCATGGCCTGCGCCCACGCCAAGTTCACCGGCGAGGTCGGAGTGTGTATCGCCACCTCCGGTCCTGGGGCCATGCATCTACTGACCGGTCTGTACGACGCCAAGATGGACAACCAGCCGGTGGTCGCGATTGTCGGGCAGCAGGGTCTGGTGTCACTGGGCAGCGATACCCAGCAGCAGGTCGATCTTGAACGGATCTTTGCCGATGTCGCCGGCTACGTACAGACCGTGACCACGCCGATGCAGGCACAACTGGTCGTGGACCGGGCGGTGCGCATCGCGCGTGCCCAGCGGTGCCCGACGGTGGTGATCCTGCCTGCCGACATCCAGAACGAGGACATGGTCGAGCCGACGCTGGAGCACTGGGTCTCGCGTACCGGAGTGGGACACGCCTCGATGGAGTTGACACCGCCGGAGTCGGAGCTTCGCCGCGCGGCGGAGGTGCTCAACGCCGGCAGCAAGGTCGTCATGCTGGTCGGCCAAGGGGCCAGAGGGGCTACCGACGAGGTGATCGCGGTTGCCGAGAAACTCGGCGCCGGCGTTGTCACTGCACTGCTCGGCAAAGACGTCATCCCCGGAGATCTGCCGTACCACACCCAGCAGGTCGGCCTGCTGGGATCTCGGCCCAGCTACGACATGATGCAGGACTGCGACACGTTGCTGATCATCGGCAGCAACTATCCGTACGCGGAATTCCTACCGAAGTCCGGCCAGGCCCGCGGGGTCCAGATCGACCTGTCGTCGCGACACCTGAGTCTGCGCTACCCGATGGACGTCAACCTTGCCGGCGACTCCAAAGCGACGTTGACCGCGCTGCTGCCGTTGCTGGACCACCACGAGGATCGCAGTTGGCAGGAGCAGGCCATCGCGGGGATGAAGGTCTGGAACGACGTTCTGGAACGCCAAGCCATGACCAAGGCGGACCCGATCAACCCCCGCTACGTCTACCACCTGCTCAACGAGCGCTTGCCGCACAACGCGATCGTCACCGCCGATGCCGGATCGACCGCCGACTGGTACGGCCACCACATCAAGCTTGGTGCGGGCATGCGCGGGAACCTGTCCGGGATGCTCGCCTCAATGCTGGCCGCGATGCCGTACGCCCTCGCGGCGAAGTTCGCCTATCCCGACCGACCGGTCGTGTGCACCATCGGTGACGGCGCCTTCCAGATGCTGGGCATGAACGAGCTGATCACCGTCAAACGCCACTGGAAGAGCTGGGACGACCCTCGCTTCATCGTCCTGGTTCTGCACAACGACGACCTGACCCAGGTCTCCTGGGAAATGCGCGAAGTCGGCGACCCTCGCTGGGACACCTCGCAAAAAGTGGAGACGATGGACTACGCCGCCTACGCCGAAGTCCTCGGCCTACGTGGCATCACCGTCGACCAACCCGACCAGGTCGCCGAGGCTTGGGACGCTGCGTTCGCCTCCGACCGGCCGGTGGTCCTTGACGTGCACACCGACGCCAACGTGCCGCCGCTGCCCGCGCACATCACCTTCGAAGAAGCACGAGGGTTCATGACAACCCTAGTCAAGGGCGACCCGGCCGAACGAGCCGTCATCCGCAACTCGCTGCGCGCCGTTGGCGCCGACCTGTTCGCCAACGCCAAAGAAACATTCTCCCGAACCAAGAACTGATGAAAAGGAGCCTCATGTCAGCCGATTCCGATCCAACCACCAGCGCGACCGGACCAGTAGCCGTGACCGAGCATCTGGTCGACCGATTGTTCGTGAATGTCGAGCACGGCCGGTTCGAGCGCTCGCTGTCTGGCCTGACCGCCGCGGCCGCCCTTGTCACCGGCGCGGAGGTCTACCTCGAGCACTACAAAGCCAGCTTCGGCAGCAAAGTGATGTGGAGCCCGATCCTGGTCACCCCGCCGTTGGTGGTGGCCGGCATCGGCGGCGTGTTCAGCAAACGATGGGCCAAGACCGCACTGCCCATTACCGCGGGCATCTTCACCCTCAACGGCCTGGCCGGAGAGTACTTCCATGCTCGCGGCGTCGCGCGCAAGCCGGGCGGTTGGGCCCTGGCCTCCTACAACCTGCCAATGGGCCCGCCCATCTCCGCGCCCGGGCTGATGGCCATGGTCGGCGGGATGGGCTTGCTGGCCTCCGTTCTTCGGCGAGAGAAGTAAACGCCGTGCCCGACTTCCGCAAACCCTCGCACCTACCCAACCTGCGCACCGATCGTCAACCGCCACATCCGTCCTGGCTTCCGCGCCAGCAGGCCGGAGTCACCCCGCAGATGATCGGCCGCTACCCCGATTTCGATGTCCTCAGCGTCACCGACACCTGGGACCACGCCACCAAGGACGTCGTACTGGCCCGGCTGGAGCCGCCCCGTCCGCTGCGGTTCTTCACCGCCGAGCAGGAACCCACCCTAAGAGCGTTCTGCGACACGGTGATGGCCCAGGACAACGCACCCCGCGTTCCAGTCGCCGAATTCGTCGACGACAAAATGGCCGCCGGTCGTCTTGATGGCTACCAGTACGCCGACATGCCCGATGACCGAGAGACCTGGAACACCGCGCTGCGCGGACTCGATGACGCTGCCTCATGCAACGGAGCGCAGAGCTTCGCCGCCGCCGACCCGGAGACCCGTGAGCAGATCGTCGATGACTTCGCCCACGCCCGCCTGTCCGGCGCAGCGTGGCAGAAGGTCAACGTGTCACGGGCATGGAGCGTGTGCATGCGCTCGATACTGGCCGGCTTCTACTCCCACCCCTGGGCGTGGAACGAGATCGGCTTCGGCGGCCCGGCCTACCCGCGCGGGTTCATGCGCCTAGGGCCGACCAGCACCACCGAACCCTTCGAACGCCACGGCGCCACCAGCGAAGACCCGGCGCAGGCCGTACAGAAAGGGCTCGGA
>JBDTFN010000312.1:0-14672 GCA_039937915.1 Jatrophihabitans sp.
TCCGCGACCAGCTTGTCGAGCGCGCGCTGGAGGTCCTTGGTCGTGTAGCGCGCGACGTAGACCGCGGCGACCCTCCCCTTCTTGTCGATCAGGACGGTGAACGGCAGGCTCGCCGGAACGTTGCCCAACCGCAGCGTGTTGCGGCCCTGCTGGTCGGAGATGATCGGGAAGGAGATGTCGTTGTTCTGCACGAACGAGCGGGCCGGCGCCACCTGATCCTGGGTGTTGATCCCAAGGAAGTCGACGTCCTGCTGCTTCGCGTGAAAGGCCTGCAGTTGCGGCATCTCGACCCGGCACGGCGGGCACCAACTCGCCCAGAACGGAACCACGACGACGGTGCCGTCACGCTCGCTGAGCTTGGTCGAGCCGTCCCCGCTGAGCAGAGTTCCGTCGAGGTCGGCCGCGGGCTTGCGGTCCTTCACCGGGATGACCGAGCCGATCGCCGTCGCGGAAGTGAACGTGTAGGTCTTGCTCCCCGAGGCACTGGAGCAGCTCGAGACGAGCAACGCGACCACCGCCAAGGCGGCGGCGAAGCGGGGCAGCTTACGGCGGGTGTTCATCGCCGTCCAGTGTGCGGCATGCGCGTGTCGTTCGACGCGGCAGCCTCAGGCTCCGCTCCGGCGGTCACACCGCTGACCGCGTTCAGGCCCCCGCGCCATGGCCTTTGGGCAGCGCGGACGCCGGCTCGTGGTAATCCACCCGCACGATCACGTCCCCGTCGAAGACCAGCGAGGTGACCGACGCGAGGCCGCACTCACGACGACGCGGGTCGTGCGGCAGACGCTGTCCACGCGCGCGACGCGCGGCCATCACGATCGGCAACTGATGGCTGACACAGACCGCATCGCGCCCACCCGCAGCGTCGCGGGCCGCCCGCGCCGCGGCCAGCACCCGGGTAGCGATCTGCTCGTACGGCTCGCCCCAGGAGGGCGTCAGCGGGTTTCGGAAGAGCTTCCATAGGGACGGGTCCCGGAACAGGTTCTTCCCGCCGGCGACGGCGCGGCCCTCGAGACGGTTGTCGGCCTCGATCAACCGATCGTCGGTCGCGATCGTGAGACCGGTCGCAGCAGCCAGCGGGGCCGCGGTCTGCTGAGCACGCTCCAGCGGCGAGGCCACCAGATAGCCGATGTCGCGCGCAGCCAGCAAATCGGCGGCCAGCCAGCCGGCGGCCGCCTTCGCCTGCCGCTCGCCGAGCTCGCTGAGCCGGTAGCCGGGGAGACGTCCGTAGAGGATGCCGTCGGGGTTGTGGACCTCGCCGTGGCGCAGCAGATGAACAGTGACGGGCGGCATGCGTCCATCGTGCCAGCACACCCGCCTCCTGCTCGCAATGAGTTGCGTCGGTAGGCGCGGCTAGCGTCGCCGTCATGGCCCTCGATCTGCTCGCTCACACCCGCACCGAGTCCGCCCGCTTCGCCGCCGTGCTGCGCGACGTCGATCCGGCAACCCCGGCCCCGAACAATCCCGGGTGGGATGCCGCTGACCTGCTCTGGCACCTGGCCGAGGTGCACTGGTTCTGGGCCACGATCGTCCGCGGCCGACTCACCGACGAGGCACAGGTCGAAGCAGCTGACGCCGACAAGCCGGCCCGTCCGGACTCCTACGCCGAACTGGTCGCGTTCTACGACCGCAGTACCGACGAGCTGATCGACGCGTTGTCCGCCGCCGACGATGACGTCGCGGTGTGGACATGGGCGCCGGAGCAGGACGTCGGCTTCGTCCGTCGCTTCCAGGCCCACGAGGCGCTGATGCATCGGGTGGACGCCGAACTGATCGCCGGGGACGTCACGCCGTTGCCGTCGGATCTGGCCGCCGACGGCATTGCCGTCGTGCTGCGGTACTCGAAGTCCTGGCGCCCGAGCTGGTCGACCTTCACCTCATCGGGTGGCCCCGGCCTGCTCCACTGCACCGACACCGACACCCGCGTCCTGGTCGCAACCGGCACGTGGTCGGGCAGTTCTCCGGACACCGGCACGACCTACGACACAGAACCGTGCCTGCAGATCGTGGACGACGTGGAACCGACCTTCACCGTCAGCGCGCCCGCCGCCGACCTCGACGCCTGGCTGTGGAACCGTGCGGGTTTCGAGCCGGTCACCGTCTCAGGTCGAGACGCGGATTTCCAGCGGCTGCAAGGCCTCGTCGACGCCGGGGTGCAGTAGCGGCTCAGGCCGGTGGAGTCCCGGCGGCTGCGGCCCGGGCGGCCGCCGGCAGCGCCGCCTCGATCGTGGCCAGGGCGTCATCGTCGATGGCGACGTTGACGAACCAGGCCTCGAAGGCGCTCGGCGGCAGGTACACCCCGGCGTCGAGCATGGCGTGGAAGAACGGCGCGTAACGCCAGGTCGCGGCGGCCTGGGCGCCGGCGAAGTCGACGACCGGCGTCCCGGAGAAGAAGATCGAGAAGAAGTTGCCCGCGTACTGCAGCTGGTGTTCGACCCCCGCCTCGGCGAGCGCCGCGGACGCAAGTCGGCCGATCGTCGCCGCCCGGTCGTCGAGGGTCGCGTATACGGCTGCGTCGGCGAGGCGAAGCGTCGTCAGCCCGGCGGCCACAGCCACCGGATTCCCCGACAGCGTCCCGGCCTGGTACACCGGCCCGACTGGGGCGAGCCGGGCCATGACGTCGGCCCGGCCGCCGAAGGCCGCTGCCGGCAGTCCGCCGCTCATCACCTTGCCGAAGGTGAACAGGTCCGCGTTCACCGGATCCAGTCCGTACCAACCCGCGGCCGAAACCCGGAAGCCGGTCATCACCTCGTCCATGATCAGCAGTGCGCCGTGCCGGGCGGTGATCTCGCGCAGTCCGGTGTTGAAGCCCGGCAGCGGCGCAACCGCGCCCATGTTGCCCGCGCCCGCCTCAGTGATCAGGCAGGCGATGTCCTCGCCGTACTCCGCGAAACAGGCCTCCACCGCGGCCAGGTCGTTGTAGGGCAACACGATCGTCTCGGCCGTCTGGGCCCCGGTGACGCCGGGGGTGTCCGGCAGCCCCAGGGTGATGACGCCAGACCCGGCTGCAGCGAGCAGCGCATCGACGTGTCCGTGGTAGCAACCGGCGAACTTCACGACCCGATGCCGACCGGTGAAGCCGCGCGCGAGCCGCACGGCCGACATCGTGGCCTCGGTACCGGAGTTGACCAGCCGCACCTGCTCGACCGGCGCGACCCGGTTGATCAGTTCCTCGGCCAGTTCGACCTCGCCCAACGTGGGCGTCCCGAAAGACAGCCCCGACGCAGCGGCCTGTTGCACGGCCGCGACCACCGCCGGGTGGGCGTGCCCGAGAATCATCGGACCCCAGGACGAGACCAGATCGACGTAGCGCTGCCCGTCCGCATCGGTCAGGTACGGCCCGGACCCGCTGACCATGAAGCGCGGCGTCCCACCGACCGAACGGAAGGCCCGGACCGGCGAGTTGACCCCGCCCGGGATCACCCGCTGGGCTCGCTCGAACAGGTCAGCGGAGATCGGCGCGTCGGACACGCCCCCCACTCTGCCAGCACGGTCACGTCGGCCCGGGTACTGGTGTTGTGCACGCGCATCTGATCAGATTCCCGAGCCGCCACTTTCAGGAGAAACCGTGAACCGACCGCTCGCCCGCTCCCTCGTTGCGAAGGGCTGACCCGGACCAGTGGCGATGATGCAACTGAGGGTGATCTCCCCGGCCGAGCGATCCGGCGCCGTGATCGACCTGCTCACCGATGAGTGCGGGGCCGTCGCGATCACCTCGACGGACTCCTCCGACGGCACCATCGTCACCGCCGACATCGCGCGCGAGTGCGCCGGGCAGTTGCTGGACCGTCTGCGCAGGCAGGGGTTCCTCGACGACGGCATGGTCAGCCTGACGCCGCTCGACACCGCGATCGGCAGCCTGGCCAAGCGTGCCGAGGACAACGCGCCGGGCGAGGGTGCCGACGCCCTCATCTGGGACGACCTGGCCGCCCGCACGGGCGAGGACTCGACCCTCACCTGGACGTTCCTCATCTTCATGGTGCTGGCCACCACGCTCGCGGCGATCGGGGTCGTGAACGACTCGCAGATCACCGTCGTCGGCGCCATGGTCATCGGTCCGGAGTTCGGCCCACTCGCCGGGTTGGCGGTGGCCCTGCTGCGTCGTCAGGCCGACATCGCCCGGCAGGCCGGCATCGCACTGGTCGCCGGGTTCGTGCTCGCCATCACCGCGACGGCGCTCCTGTCGCTGCTCGGCGTGGCCGCCGGGCTCTTCGACGCGAGCAACCTGTCCGGCCAGCACGGTGGCACTGATTTCATCTATCACCCCGGCTGGTTCTCGCTCATCACCGCTCTGGTCGCCGGGGCGGCCGGCATGCTGTCGCTGACCTCGAGCAAGTCGTCCGCCCTTGTGGGGGTGTTCATCTCGGTCACCACGATCCCGGCGGCGGGCAACGCGGCCGTGGCCGCAGTGCTGGGCAAGTGGCACATCGCGGCCGAGTCGATGCTGCAACTCGGGATCAACCTGGTCGGCATCGTCGTCGCCGGCGTGCTCACCCTGCTGCTGCTCAAGCGGATACAGGGGCGCCGTTCGCCGGAGGAGGAGGCAGAGCACGTCGCATGACGATGCGCGGGCCGACGGCGTCCAGGCCGAGTTGCGCCTCGTGGTCCCGGATCTGCGCCAGCCCGGCGGTCGCGGCGCACGCCACGAAACCGCGCGCGGCGTAGTACGGACCGTTCCACGGAACGTCGGCGTAGGTCGTGAGGGTGATCGCCGGATAGTCCTGCTCAGCCGCCCAGTCGCAGGCGCGTTCCAGTAGTCGCGAGCCCAGGCCCTTACGCATCGAACCCGGCACGACCGCGATCTCCTGCAGATGGGCGAGACCGTCGACCTCGATGACGCAGGCGAACGCGACCGGCGGTTCACCGGCGACGAAGACCGCCAACGCACCGTCCAGGGCCTCGGTGTCGAACTCGATGTCGGGCAAGGAGTAACCGGCCATCGCGAAGAGCACCTCGGCCCGGTCGTCGATCTCGCCCAGTAGCGGTAGGTCCTCGGGTTCGGCCGCCCGGATCACGACCGCCGGCCCGCCTATGTCGGCCAACGGCACGTCCAGGGCCGCGATCAGTCGCTGCGGGAACCGGGTCGCCACGGCAACATCGGTGTCATCGACCGTTCGGACCGTGATGCCCTTCGGCCGGCCCGATCTGCCGGTCGGCCACCCGAGCAGAGGGACGTCGAGGTCCGGTCGATGCTCGATCCCGGGGCGTTGCCCGGCGATCTCGGCACGCGGCAGCACCTCTTCCCCCACCCACAACTCGTCCTCGGTGAGCACGAGCGAGCGCGTCGAGCGGGCGGCGCCGATCATCAGGGCGTAGATGCCGACGACCAGAACGGTGGCGATGATCCAGCCCGGGATGTGACTGACGCCGCCCCCGAGGTAGACGTCGAAGCCGAACGCGACGCCGAACACGGCCAGGAGCGGCAGGACGGAGGCGTACGAACGCGCCTTCTCGCCGTAGACGACCGGACCGGTGGGACCGGGGGACTCGTCCTCGTCCGCAGGCTGGTCCGCGGCCTCACCCGCGTCCTGATCCGACGTCACGCGAGCAGGTCGGCCACGTCGCGCGCCCAGTAGGTCAGGATGATCGACGCACCGGCCCGACGGATCGAGGTCAGCGTCTCGAGGATCACACGCTCGCGGTCCAGCCAGCCGCGTTCGGCCGCGGCCTCGATCATCGCGTACTCACCGCTGATCTGGTAGGCCGCGACGGGTACCGGGCTCGCGTCGGCGACCGCCCGCAGGACGTCCAAATAGGGCAGCGCTGGTTTGACCATGACGATGTCCGCCCCCTCGGCCACGTCGAGTGCGACCTCGGCGAGTGCGTCGGCGACCGTCCGGCTCGCATCCTGCTGGTAGCCGGCCCGATCGCCTGCCAGGGAGGAGTTGACCGCCTCGCGGAACGGTCCGTAGAAACCGGACGCGTACTTCGGCGCGTAGGCCAGGATGCCGGTGTCGAGGTAGCCGTGGGCATCGAGCGCCTGCCGGACCGCGCTGACCTGGCCGTCCATCATTCCGCTGGTGCCGAGCAGGTGCGCGCCCGCCTCGGCCTGGGCAAGACCCATCGAGGCGTAGCGGTGCAGCGTCGCGTCGTTGTCCACTGCGCCACGCCCGTCGAGAACCCCGCAGTGCCCATGATCGGTGAACTCGTCCAGGCACAGGTCGGCCATCAGGACGGTGTCGTCGCCGAGGTCGCCGTACAGATTGCGCAACGCGACGTTCAGAACGCCGTTCGGGTCGTCGGCGCCGGTCCCGGTGGCGTCCTTCACCGTCGGGACCCCGAAGATCATCAGACCGCCGACCCCGGCCTCGACCGCCTCGGCGGCCGCCTTGCGCAGCGAGTCCTGGGAGTGCTGGACGACCCCGGGCATGGAGGAGATCGGCGTCGCTTCGGCGCTGCCCTCGCGCACGAACATCGGCAGGACGAGGTCCTGCGGTCGCACCGCCACGTCACTGACCAGCTTGCGCAGGGCAGGCGTCCGGCGCAGGCGGCGCGGACGCGAGGTTGGGAAGGGCGGGAGTTCGGGCAACGGCACGATCCGAGATTACGCGGAGGTGGCTCGCAGAACCGTTCGAACCATCACCTAGCCCGTCGGCCTGACACTCGCGTCGACTTCTTCGCCGCGGCAGCAGCAACCTTCTCCCGCTCCGCCGCGGCCCGCTCAACCGCGAACTCGGCCAACGCATCGATCAGCGCGGGCACGGTCGCCGACTCGGGCTGGACGTCGACCCGCAGGCCGAACTCCGTCGCCGTCGCTGCGGTCTGCGGCCCGATGCAGGCCACCACCGTGCGCGCGTGCGGCTTGCCGGCGATGCCGACGAGGTTACGCACGGTCGACGACGAGGTGAAGCACACGGCCTGGAAGCCACCGGACTTGATGGCGTCCCGGATTGCGGCCGCGGGCGGGGCGGCCCGCACCGTCCGGTAGGCGGTGACGTCGTCGATCTCCCAGCCGAGCTCACGCAGGCCGGCCGCGAGGGTCTCGGTCGCGATGTCGGCCCGCGGCAGCAGGATGCGGTCGATCGGGTCGAGAACGTCGTCGTAGGGCGGGAAGTCGGCGAGCAGCCCCTCGGAGGAGGCATTGTCGTCGCTGGGGACGAGCTCCGGCCGGATCCCGAAGGCCCGCACCGCATCCGCGGTCGCGGATCCGACACACGCGATCTTGACGCCCGCGAACGCTCGCGCGTCCAGGCCGAACTCCTCGAACTTCTCCCGCACCGCACGGACAGCATTGGTGGAGGTGAAGATGATCCACTCGTAGCGACCGGTGACCAGGCCCTTGATCGCCCGCTCCATCTGCGTCGGAGTGCGGGGCGGTTCAACCGCGATGGTCGGGACCTCGACCGGGACCGAGCCGTAGCTGCGTAGGCGCTCGCTCATCGAGCCGGCCTGCTCCTTCGTCCGCGGGACGAGGACCTTCCAGCCGTAGAGCGGACGGGACTCCCACCAGGCCAGTTTGTCCCGTACCGCGGCGGCCTTGCCGATCGTCAGCACGACGCGACCGGACATGCCGACCGTCGCCAGGCTCAACTCACCGACCTGGGCGCTCACTGTCTGCTGCCCGGTCGTGGTGCCGCTGCAACTCACCGCGACGGCCGTGTCGGGCTTGAGCCCGTTGGCGACCAACTGCTCGCCCACGGTCTCGACATCGGCGGCGTTCACGGTGAGCACGAGGGTTCCCGCGGAGTGCGCGAGGGCGTCGTAGTCAACCGTGCCGAGGTCGACGAGATCGGCCTCGGTGCGGACGGACCCGACCGGGACCCCGGCGTAGGCCGCAGTACCGGTGCCGAGCGCGATGCCCGGCACGACGTCGAACGGCACGACCGTCTTGGCGACGGCCAAGGCCTCCTTGACCGCGCCGTCATCGACGAACGGATCACCGGCCACGAGCCGGACCACGTGTTCGCCGTTGCGGGCATCGACGAGAATGGCCTTCACCGTGTCGGCCGGAGCCGACGTCGCCGGGCGGATCTCGCCGCCGGCCAGTTCGAGGATCGCCTGCGGCACCCCCGCGTCGGTTACGACGAGGTCAGCGCTACGGATCGCCTCCGCCGCGTGGGTGGTGAGCAGACCGGGATCGCCCGGACCTGCCCCCACGAAGGTGATTCGGCCAACGGCCTTGCGAACGCGGGTCATGTGGAACTCCCCATCATGGTGTTTGCACCGTCGGCGATCAGCTCGGCGGCAAGCCGCCGGCCGACGCCGTCGGCATCGGTGGTGGGCCCGGTGGCCGAGAGTCGAACGGCATCGCTGCCGTCGATCGCGGTGACCGAACCACGGAGAAAAACTTCGAGTTGGCCGTCGTCGCCCTCGGCGATCTCGGCCATCGCGCCGACCGGCGCGGAGCAACCCGCTTCGAGTGCGGCAAGCAAGGCACGTTCGGCGGTGACCGCCACGCGGGTCTCGGCGTGGTCGATCAACGCGAGGACGGCCGCGGTGGCGGTGTCCTCGCTCCGACATTCAACGGCGAGCGCTCCCTGCGCCGGCGCGGGTAGGACCTGGATCGGGTCGAGGATCTCGGTGATCACGTCGGTGCGGCCGAGACGACGCAGACCGGCGTAGGCGAGCACGACCGCGTCGAGTTCGCCATCGGTGACCTTGGCCAGTCGGGTCTCGATGTTGCCGCGCACCCCGACGATCTCGACGCCCAGTCCGAGGGCGTTGAGCTGCGCCTCCCGCCGGGGCGAACCGGTTCCGATCCGCGATCCGGGCGGCAATTCGCCGAGGGTGAGGCCGTCGCGAGCGACCAGGGCGTCCCGGGCATCCTCGCGCGGCGGCACCGCCGCGATCATGATCCCGGGCGTCGGTGCCGTGGGCAGGTCCTTGTAGGAGTGGACCGCGACGTCGATGCGGTTCTCGAGCAGCGCGTCGCGCAGTGCCGACACGAACACCCCGGTGCCACCTATCTGGGTCAGCGCGGCCCGCGAGCGATCGCCCTCGGTGCTGATCGGCACGATCTCGACGGGGACGCCGAGAGCGTCCGTGACGTGGCCGGTCTGGGTACGGGCGAGCGCACTGGCGCGCGTACCGACGCGCAGCGTTCTGGTGGCGGTCACTGGTAACCGTCCGGGGACTGTTTCACGGCCGCGACCGATTCGGCGGCGGCCGGATCCAGCCCGAAAAGCTCACGCAGGGCCGCCGCGTACTGGTCACCGCCGGGCATGGACGCGAGTTCCTTCACCCGTACGGTCGGGGCGTGCAGCACCTTGTCGACCGCACGCCGTACGGCGTCCTCGACCTCGCGCCGGTCGCGCTGGGCCAGTCCCGGCAGGCGACTGTCCAGGCGGGCGAGTTCGGTGTCCACGACTTGTTTGGCGCGTGCGCGGAGCGCGGTGACGGTCGGGGCAACGGCCAGTCGCTGCTGCGCGATCAGGTATTCGCGCAGTTCGTCGGCCACGATCGCGGTCGCGGCCTCGACCTCCTCGTCGCTGACCATCGCCCCGCCGGTGCGCAGCACGTCCAGGTCCACGTAGGTGACCCCAGGAGACACCGCCACGGCCGGATCGACGTCGCGCGGCAGAGCCAGATCGAGTACGACCAGCGGACGCTGGGTCCGCGGGCCGACGAGGTTGGCCTCCACGACCAGGCCGGTGGATCCGGTCGAGGACACGACGAGATCGGCGTTCGCGATCTCCGGCGCGAGATCGTTCAACGACACTGCCCGCGCATCCAGGGTCGCCGCCAACCGCTCGGCGCGCCCCACAGACCGGTTCGCGATGACGATGTCGGTGGCCCCACGACGACGCAGCGTCGCTCCGGCCAGCGCGCCCATCGAACCGGCACCGATGATCAGGACGCTGCGGCCGACCAGCGAGCCGAGGACGGCCTCGGCCCGGTCGAGCGCCAGCGCAATCACCGAGGCGCCCGCACGGTCGATACCGGTCTCGGAGTGCACCCGTTTGCCCACCCGCAACGAGGTCTGGGTCAGCTCGTGCAGGACGGTGCCCACCGAGCCGAGTTCGGTACCGAGCACGTAGGCGGCGCGCAGCTGGCCGAGGATCTGCGACTCGCCGACCACCATCGAGTCCAGGCCGGACGCGACCGAGAACATGTGCTCGGCCGCGGCCTCGGCGAAGTGGACGTAGAAGTGTTCGGACAGGTCTGCGACCTCGAACCCCGCGTGCCTGGCCAATACCGTCCGGATCTCGAAGTCGCCGGGGTGGAAGCGCGGGATGTCGGCGTAAACCTCGATCCGGTTACAGGTCGAGAGCAGCAGGACCTCACTGATGGTCTCCGCGCGGTGCAACTCGTCGAGGGTCTTGCGCAGGTCGTCGGTGGACACCGACACCCGTTCGAGCACGGACACCGGCGTCGTCCGGTGCGACAGTCCCACCACGATCACGCTCATGAGGTCGCCGCCCGGGTGATCGCTGCGGCCTTGCGGTTCTCATGGAAGGACAGGATCTGCAGTTCGGCCGCCAGATCCACCTTCCGGACATCCACGTCGTCAGGCACGGAGACCACGACGGGCGCGAAGTTGAGGATGCTGGTCACGCCGGACGCGACGAGTAGGTCACAGACGGACTGCGCGACGGTGGCGGGGACGGCGAGGACCGCGATCGTGATCCGTTCAGCGGCGACGATCTCACTCAGCCGGGCGATGTCGTGCACCACGTGCCCGCGGATGGTCGTCCCAATCAACGCAGGGTCGGCATCCAGGAGCGCAGCGACGCGGAACCCCCGCGAGGCGAAGCCCGCGTAGCCGGCCAGGGCCTGGCCCAGGTTTCCGACCCCGACCAGCGCGACGGTGTGGTGCACCGTCAGGCCGAGGGTCCGAGAGATCTGCTCGGTGAGCGTGCCGACCTCGTACCCGACACCGCGGATCCCGTACGACCCCAGGTAGGACAAGTCCTTGCGCAACTTCGCCGAGTTCACTCCGGCGCCATGGGCGAGTTCCTCCGAAGACACCGTCGTGATCGAGCGCTCGGCCAAAATGGTGAGCACGCCGAGGTAGGTCGCGAGTCGGGCCACCGTGGCGTCGGGAAGGTTGCGGGTGCCGTCGACGGCTCCGGAGCGCGGGTTAGGCGGCTCGATCATGGGCACCTCAGGACCCGGCTGGGGCACGGGCGGAAGACCGCCTGATTGTGCCCCGGAGCCGGTGTGGTAGGGCTGGCTTACAAATCCGGACGGTACGCCGCTCGTGAAAGTTTTCCCAAATCGAGAACCCTTGTGATAACGCGGGTCTCAGGTGGTCCGATCAGCGCGAAATCGCCTTCCGAAAGCGCTTCTCCTCGACTCGCCAGTACCCGTGTTCCTTGCCGTCGATGAGGATGACCGGCACGCGATCGGAGTACTCCGCCCGCAACGCGGGCACCGCATCGACGTCGGCCTCCCGGTAGCCGAAGCCCAGCTCGACGGTCAGCTGACGCAACAGCACCTCCGCCTCGGAGCACAGGTGACACCCCTGCCGGGTGATGAGGGTCACCAGGTGGTCACTCGGTGGCATCGTCGGCCGACGGCTCGAGCTGCCACTTCATGATCTTGCCGGTGACGGTGTGCGGCAGTGCGCTGACCACCTCGATCACGCTCGGCAGTTTGAAGCGCGCCAGCGACCCGGCGGCAGCAGCCAACAGTTCGTCCGGGCGCAGCACCACGCCCTCCGCCGCGACGACGTAGGCGTGCACCGCCTCGCCGGTCTCCGCGTCGTCCACCCCGACCACCGCGACCTCGGCGACGCCCGGCGACGCGCCGAGCACGGCCTCGACCTCGGCCGGGTAGACGTTGAAACCGTTGACGATGACGAGATCGGAACTCCGGCCGATCAGCGCCAGGCCGTCCTCGTCGAGAACCCCGATGTCACCGGTGCCGAACCAACCATCCTCCTCCGGTCCATCGGCGCCGTCGGGCCAGTAGCCGGAAAAGAGGTTCGCTCCGCGGATGAACACCCGGCCGGGATCGCCGTCCTCGACCTCGTCGCCGTCGGTGTCGCGCAGTTCCACCTCCACGCCGGGCAGCGGCTGCCCGACCAGCCCGGGACGCGGCGTCCCGATCGCGTTCACGGTGACGACCGGTGCAGCCTCGGTCAGCCCGTACCCGTCGTGCAGGGTGATGCCGATCGCTGCGAACCCGTCGACCACGCCACGGGCGAGGATCGTCGATCCGGACATCGCGAAGCGGACCGACCCGAACGCATCGACGACTTCAGGTCGTCCCAGCCAGGCCGCGTACTGCCCGGGGACGCCGAGCACGGCAGTGACCTGCTCGGACTCCATCGTGGCCAGCGTCTCGGCCGGGTCGAACCGGTCGGCGAGCACGATCGTCGCCCCGACGCGCAACGCGGTGCCCACCCCGGCGTTGAGCCCGAAGACGTGCGTCAACGGCAACGGGATGAACAGGACGTCGGCCGAGGTCACCATCGGCGGGTCGACCGCCGCCAACTGGTCGACGTTGGCCACCAGCGCCCGGGCTGAGAGCATGGCGCCCTTGGCGCGGCCGCTCGTCCCACTCGTGTAGAGCAGGACCGCCAGATCCTCGCCGCTGCGGTCCAGGTCGGGGTCGGCCGCCGGCGGGGCGCCGGCGAGCAGTTCCCGCGCCCCGGCCGCGTCCAGGTGCAGGGCCGCGCCGGAGTCGGCGACGATGTACGCGGCCTCGGGTCCGGTGTAGGACGGATTGATCGGCACTGCGACCAGCCCGGCCCGCAGCGCGCCAAGGTAGAGCGCCACGAAGTCGGCGCCGGTACCGAGTTGCAGCGCAACCCGTTCCCCTGCCGCCAGACCACGTTCGCGCAACGCCGTCGCCGCACGGGACACGTCGGCATCGAGCTCAGCCCAGGTCCACCGTCGCGCCACGTCGACGAGGCCGAGTTCGCCCGGCGTCCCTCTCGCGAGGTCCCGAAGCAGATCCGACGGTCCACGCGACTCGGATTCCGACTGGTCGTGACTCACTCGATACGCCCTCTCGGTCTCCTCCGGGCGAGGCCGGGAGCCTGATGTACACCTCTGGGACTGTCGAGCATCCGTCGAGGGGTGCTGACCGACTAGCCTCGCCAATCGCGCTACTGCATGCAAGCTGGACGATGCGCGGCAACCCGAACGATGCTGATTCGTCGCCAATAGTCGGTAATCTGGGCATTCACGGCCCGCTCAGGCCTGGATTAGCCACCCATCCACAGGTACCGTTAGCGGTGGTTTTACATCCGCGTGACGGAATACGCGTAGGACGCCCCGGTCCTGCGCGAGACGCCGGAGGGCAGCACACGATGCCAAGCGCACCGCTGCCGCGCCCCGGACCCATGGGCGCTCCGGTCGGGCTGCGCGCGCTCGCTCACAGCATCAACGACGCACTCATGGCAATGGGTACGCAACCGGCGTTCAACGGCCCGTCCGCAGCGTCGCAGTCCGCCATCGAGACGACCCCGGGGGCCACCGGACGACTCCGCGGACGCCGTTCAGCCCTGCGTGCGGTGGGCGAACCGACCGCCTATCGCCCCACTCCGGGCGGCGCACCGGTCACCCCGCCCGACAACGACGTTGACGATGCCGCCGACGTTGACGATGCTGCCGACGGCCAACCCGAGGACGCCGCACCCGAGCAGGTCGAACCTGACCACGTCGAGGTCTGGCGGCTGGTCCGACTCGCACAGGGCGGGGACGGCGAGGCCTTCGGCACGTTGTACGACCGCTACGTCGACACCGTGTTCCGGTTCATCTATTTCCGCGTCAATGACCGCGGCCTGGCCGAGGACTTCACCAGCGAGACGTTTCTGCGAGCGTTGCGACGGATCGGCACAATCACCTACCAGGGCCGCGACATCGGCGCCTGGTTCATCACGATTGCCCGCAACATCGTGTTCGATCACACGAAGTCAGCGCGGAACCGCCTCGAGTCGCCGACGGCTGACGCGATCGAGGGCAAGGAGCACGTCCGCAGCACCGAGGCCGCGGTCATGGACACGCTGCAGTCCGAGCACCTGATGGAGGCGGTCAACCGCCTCGGCACCGAACAGCGCGAGTGCATCATGCTGCGCTTCATCCAAGGGTTGTCGGTCAGCGAGACGGCCACTGTCATGGGCAAGAACGACGGTGCGATCAAGGCATTGCAGCACCGGGCCGTGCGCAAACTCGCCGATCTGGTCGGCAGCGAACTTCGATGATCCAGCCGGTCGCACCCGCCGCGGGCAGGCGGAGTAACGCGCCCGTCGTCTGCTCGTTGAGCACGGTGTACGGCGTCCGCTCGGGCGCCGCACCGGACGGGGGACGTCCTTTCGGGGGCGTTCGGAGCAGGGGCAGGGCGGATGACTGAGCATCGCGTCTCGATGCTGGGCAACTCGCTGCGACGCTACGAGGACCCTGCGGACTCGCGGGACCCGCAGATCGTCGCCCTCCTCGACGCCCTGAGCACGGTGGACGTGGCACCGCCACCGCGGGCGCAGTTCCGTGCCGAACTGCGTGCCCAACTCGTTGCCGTCACCCCCCGTATCGTCGCCGAGGGCATCGCCGACGGCCCCGAACTGGGAGATGCCGCGCCGCGTCCCACACCAACGGGCCAACACTCTCGATTCTGGGACAAGCTGCGCGCCGTCCCTATCCTTCGCCCCCTCGGCGTGGCTGCCGCCGTGTTGACCGTGTTCACCATGCTGCTCGGCGGCGCGGTGTGGATGAGCCAAGGCTCCGTGCCCGGTGATTCGCTCTACGGACTCAAACGGGCCAGCGAGCAGTTCCAGCTCTACACCGACT
>JBDTFN010000313.1:0-4048 GCA_039937915.1 Jatrophihabitans sp.
AGTGATAGCCAGGCGGCGGAGCCGTGGCTGTGGCTCCTACATCGGGATAGGTGAACGCGGCTTGCCGCATCGTGACGGCGTTGACCTGATCAAGGAGCTCAAACGTCATCAGCCCATCATCGCTGCCGACTTCACCGAGCGCGCGTTCGTCGGCCATGTCCAGATCTTCCCGAGCCTGAGGTCGTCGTAGCAGAGCCACGTTCGAGAACGCCGTGAAATCGGGCACCTTCGACCTGAACGACTGAACGACGATCCCAACGGCATCGCCCGCTCGATGCCTACCCGTGGATCGTGACCGTCGTCCCGATCCGTACCCACTGGAAGAACCACGACATCGCCTGCGCGGGAACGTGGGTACAACCGTGCGAGCCGCGTGTCGTGTAGAGCGAGCTGCCGTACGGGAAGTGCTGCCAGGACGAGTCGTGAACGCCGTAGGCGCCGTTGTAGGGCACCCAGTACTTCACCGGATACGCCCCGCCGGAGGACGGATAGAGCGTGGTGTTGCGTTGCTTGGCGTAGACGTTCCAGGTGCCGAGCGGGGTGCCGTCGCCGTACGCACTTGCGCCCGAGGTGATCGGTGTAACCCGGATCTGCTGGCCGCCGTTGCACATGCGGGCAACCTGGCCGCCGATGCCCACGTCGAACGTCTGGCCCGACGTCCGCGGGCACCGGTTGAGGGCCTGACTCGTCCACACCGTGAGCCCGGCAGCGCCCAGAACGAGAACGCCGTCGCTGCGCAACGTCAGGACGTCGGCGGAGCCTGAGCCGGACGTACCGGCTGCCCAGTACGCCGACCGGCCGGCGGTGAGGGAGAGCTGACCGGTGCGGCCCAGGTACAGCGTCTGCGCCGAGGTCCGCTTCGGTGTTCCCCACACCATGCGGCCAGATGTCGTCCGCACGACGAGTTGGCCCGCCTCCAGGCGGGCGGTGTACGCCCCGTTGGACGACACCAGCTTCTCGCCGACGTGCAGGGCGTTCCCGGCGGATAACGAGCTCGGCGACGCAGCGGCTGCAGGTTCGGCGACGGCCAGCGCACCGAGCAGCAGCGCGGCGGAGACGGCAAGGGGCAATAGATGACGCATGAGGCCTCCGCGGGAGTGGTCCGCTGAGTGTAGGCGGACTACCCCTGGCCCGGAAGAAGCGCGAGGAACAAGCATTCGGCGTCGGAGAGCAGCTCGCCGTTCGGGCCGATCAACCGCCCGGAGCCCCAGCGCTTACGCCCGTCGATCGAGTCGCGGGACACCTCGAAGGTCAGCTCGACGTCGATCGGCGTGATCCGCCGGTAGTTCACCTTCAGAAAGGCTGTTCGCGCAATCCCCGGAACGCCGAGGTTCATCACCCGACCGAGTGCGTCGTCGAACAGCAGCGGGAGCGCGCCTCCGTGGGCAGCGCCGTTCCCGCCGAGGAAGAAACGGGTGAAGGTCACTCGGCCGCGCAGGCGGCAGGGCTCCTGCTTGTCGATGACGTAGGGCGGGAACAGAGCGTTTCCGCGTCCGGGTAGATCGGGCCGCCAACCGTCCACCCTGTCGTGCTCGCGTACCTGATAACCGGAGACGAGTTCGGTGACCGCCTCGAGGTGCGCGGTGACCTCGCGCGCCACGTCTGCCGGCAGGGCCGAACCGGAGAGCCGGTTCAACATCAGGCGTTGCGCAGCCATCAGGTCGCGGTACTCCTCGCCGCCGCGCAGTTCGGTCTCGCGGGCCCCCAGTGCCACGTGGTCGTTCTCCAGCCAGGGGGTCTCCACGTTCTCGTCGGCCACTTCCGCAACGTATCCGGTCGACGGGATCAGGGCTGGGCCAGGGTGAAGTCGGCGAAGTCGAAGCCCGGCGAGACGACGCACGCCACCAGCGCTGGCTCGTCCGAGGCCGGCCGCGCGGTCTGCCACTCGTTCGCGCGGACGAGGTACTGCCCGCCCTCGCGCAGTTCGCAGCTGAACTCGCTGACCGGGGCCTCGTCGAAGCCGCCCACCGTGAGCAGCAACGGGCCGCCGCCCTGCCACAGCCACAACTCCGACGCGGTGACCCGGTGCCACGCCGACTGCTGGCCGGGCTCGAGCAGGAAAGCGACACAGGTGACCAGCGCGCGAGACCCGCCCGGGGTGTCGACCTCGCGCTCGTGCCGCCAGGTCTCGCGGTACCAGCCGCCCTCGGGATGCGGAGCCATGTCCATCGACGCGGGGTCCAGCGGCATCCCCGAATAGTAGGGCCGAAGCTAGTCCGAGACCTCGACGCCCTTCCAGAACGCGAAGTGCTCCTTGATCTGCGCGGCCGCGTCCATCGGCTCGGGATAGAACCAGGCGGCGTCGGTATTGGTCTGCCCGTCCACCTCGATCGAGACGTAGGACGCGGTGCCCTTCCACGGGCAGAAGGTCGTCGTCTGCGACTCGCGCAGGATGTCCGCGCGGACCGACGAGCGCGGGAAGTAGTGGTTGTTCTCGACGACGACCGTCTCGTCGCTCTGCGCGATCGTGACGCCGTTCCAGGTTGCGGTAGCCATAGATCCAGTATGCGCGTTACCCGGAACCGGGCCGGAGCATCGGCAGGTGCGGGATCCCGTCCTCGAGGAAGTCCGCGCCGGCTCGGACGAACCCGAACCGTGCGTACCACTGCTCGAGATAGGACTGTGCATTCAGAACGGTCGGGCGACCAGCGCCGAGTTCCAGCGCGCGCGTCATCAGCGCCGCCGCGTGCCCGTTCCCGCGCGCGTGATCGGCCGTCGCCACCCGCCCGATCCGTAGGGTCCCATCGAGCTCGCTCAGCACGCGAAGCGTGGCGAGCACGTCGCCGTCGTCGCCCTCGATCCACAGCTGCCGCGCGTCCGGTTCGGCGTCGCGGCCATCAGCGTCGAGATAGACGCAGTCCTGCTCTACGACGAACACCTCCGAACGCAGCGCGAGGATCCGGTACAGGGTCAGGGGGTCGATCTCGGCCAGCGGCGCCACTAGAACGGCGGGGACGGCGGACACATCAGGGACATCAGGATCAGACACACCAGCGAGCCTGCCACGGGCCCCCGCGAGCGACGTCGTGTTGGATGGAGGACATGACAAAGCCTGAGATCGACCGCCCGGACGGCCCCGCGCCCGCCGACCTCGTGATCGCCGACCTCACCGTCGGGGACGGCGCCGAGGCCACGCCCGGGGCCCGCGTCGAGGTGCACTATGTCGGCGTCGAGTTCGACACCGGCGAGCAGTTCGACGCGTCCTGGGACCGCGGCCAGTCGATCGAGTTCCCGCTGCAGGGGCTCATCCAGGGTTGGCAGGAGGGGATCCCCGGCATGAAGGTCGGTGGACGTCGCCAGCTCACCATCCCGCCGGTGAAGGCCTACGGACCGGCCGGTGGCGGGCACCGCCTGTCCGGCAAGACCCTCGTCTTCATCATCGACCTGCTCGACGTCAAGTAGGTCGAGTCGTCAGGTGGCCGAGCGCATCAGCCGGCCACCGGAGACGAGTGCGCCGGCCTGCTTGACGTGGCGCAGGACAGGCGAGATCTCCATCGTCTGGATCCCGGCGATGGCGCCGATCCGGTCCGTCGCAAAGGCGTAGAGGTCATCGACGTCCCGACAGAGGATCGTCGCGGTGAGGTTCTGCGGGCCCGAGATCGCCGCAGCGAAGGCGACCTCCCGTTCTGCAGCGAGGGCGCGACCGGCGGCGTCGAGTTCGGACGGAGTGACGGTCAGCCAGAGTGTGGCCGGCGCGTGGTAGCCCAGCGCCGGGCTCGACACGTCGACGTCGTAGTAGATCAGCGCCTCGTCGACGAGGGCGGTCAGACGTCGCGCCGCGCGACTCTCGCTGACGCCCGCGGCCTGGGCGAGCGCGGCGTAGGAGGCCCGACCATCCTCGACCAGCACGGCGAGCATCGCGTCGTCCTCGGGGTGGAGCCGGCCGAGCCCACCGCGCCCCGTCGGGACGGGCGGCGCGCACGCCAGGATGGCCCGTTCCTGGTCGGCGTCGAGGAGGCCGGCCAGCGCAGCCCAGTCGTCGTTGTCGTGGTGACCGCCGCCGATGAACCGATGCAACACCATCACCGCGGTAAGCCCCAGCACGGGT
>JBDTFN010000314.1:0-10119 GCA_039937915.1 Jatrophihabitans sp.
TGGTGATGGTCGACGGCAACGCCTCGATGTACCTCGGCTCGCCCCGGATGGCCGAGATGGTCATCGGCGAGAAGGTGACGCTCGAGGAGATGGGCGGCGCGCGGATGCACGCGTCGGTCTCAGGGTGTGGGGACAACCTGGCCGTCGACGACGCCGACGCGATCGAGCAGGCCCGCCTGTACTTCTCCTACCTGCCGACCTGCTGGCGCGAGGCCGCGCCAGAGGTCGCTGCGGAATCGCCCGCCGTGGAGCTGGCCGCCGACTGCGTGCCGGCTGCCGAGTCCGTCCCGTTCGACATGCACGAGATCCTCGACGGCCTGCTCGATGCCGATTCGTTCTTCGAGATCAAGCCGTTGTTCGCCGCCGAGGTGATCGTCGGATTCGGCCGTATCGACGGCCAGTCGGTCGGCGTCGTCGCCAACAATTCGATGGTCAAGGGCGGCGTGCTGTTCGTCGATTCCGCCGACAAGTGCGCCCGCTTCATCTGGCTCTGTGACGCCTTCAACATCCCGCTGCTCTACCTGGCCGACGTCCCCGGCTTCATGATCGGCAGCGATGTGGAGAAGCAGGGAATCATCCGCCACGGCGCCAAGATGATCACGGCGGTGTCCGAGGCCACCGTCCCGCAGATCTCGGTCATCGTCCGCAAGGCCTACGGCGCAGGGCTTTACGCGATGGCGGGGCCGGGCTTCCGCCCCGACGCCTGCATCGCCCTGCCGACGGCGAAGATCGCCATCATGGGCCCGCAGGCGGCGATCAACGCCGTCTACGCCAACCGGATCGCAGCGTTCGCCACCGATGCCGAGCGGGACGCGTTCATCGCCGAGCAGCGGGCCGAGTTCGAGAAAGACGTCGACGTCCTGCGCCTGGCCTCCGATCTGGTCCTGGACGCCGTGATCGATCCCACCGAGTTACGGCAGGATCTCGTTCGTCGCTACCGCGTCCTGGTGGGCAAGGAGCGGCACTTCGCCACGAAACGCCACGGGGTGCCACCGGTATGAGGGTCGACGTCCGCGGCGCGGCAAGCTCTGAGGAGATCGCGGCGATACTGGCCGCGCTCGCGCAGGTCCGGCGACCGGCGGCGACGGACCCGTACCGCGAGTGGCGCGAGCGGCGGGTCGAGTCGCTACGCCCGCGGTGGTGCAGACTCGAGCGGTGAGCGGGCCATTGCGCGGCGGGACGTCCAGTGGTGATGTCGGTGAGTCCACCGTAGCCGCGCCGCTCGAGGTCTCGGCCGTCTCAGCCAACCTGCCGTTCGTGCTGCGGACCTACGTCAGCTTCGCCGCGCTCGCGGTCGGCACCAACGTGATCGGCGTCCTGCTGGTCGCGCTACTGGTCACCGTCACCAACGCGGCGGCGACTGATCATCAATTCACCGTGCTGCTCACCACGGGCGCGATCCTCACCGTGTTGTTCGTCATCGTCGGTGTCGCCTCGGCGACCCTTGTCCAACGCCGGACGCTGCGGTGGATGCTGCGCGGCGAGCAACCGACTCGTGCGGACAGTCGCCGTGCGCTCCGCCTGCCGCTCGACATCGCCGTCATCACCGCGTCGCTGTGGACCTTCGGCGGTGCCGTGATCGGCGTGGTGTCCGGCACCGTCGGCGAGGACGTCCGGACGATCGTGGGAGTGGTCGGCGGGGTCGTGCTGTCCGGGCTGACGTCGGCCGGTTTGATCTACCTGGTCATGGGGCGCTTCAACCTGCAGGTCGCCCGGATCGCGCTCGAGGCCGCCCCGCCACGCAAGTCACCGATCTTCGGCATGCAATGGCGGCTGGTCAGCAACTGGCTGCTCACCAGCGCGGTGCCGCTGGTCGGGCTCATGCTCGTGCTGAGCGCCCCGCAGGGACGCACCCACCGGGTCAGCGCGAGCATCGTTGTCGCGGCTCTGGCCATCCTGGTCGGCGGCCTCTCGACCCTGCTCATCTCACGCACCATCGGGGCGCCGCTGCGCAACTTGGTCGACGCGCTGCACAGTGTGGGGGAGGGACATCTTGACGTCGAGGTCCAACTGACCGACTCCGGCGAGATCGGGTTGGTCGAGAACGGTTTCAACACCATGGTGGCCGGGTTGCGCGAGCGGGAACGCGTGGAGGATCTGTTCGGGCGGCACGTCGGTCCCGCGGTAGCGGCCGAGGCGATCAGCGGTGGGGTCACCCTGACGGGGGAGTCCCGCGATGTCGTCGCCCTGTTCGTCGATATCACCGGCTCGACCAGGCTCACCCGGCTCACCGAACCGGGCGATTTCGTCGCCATGCTCAACCGATTCTTCGAGATCGTGGTCGACGAGGTCGAGGGAAACGGCGGACTGCTGAACAAGTTCGAGGGCGACGCTGCCCTGTGCGTGTTCGGGGCACCGGCCAAGCTTGACGATCCGGCTACAGCCGCCCTGCGGACGGCGCGGGCGATCCGGGACCGGGTCGCGAGAATGGCTGAGCTCCAGGTCGGGATCGGGGTGGCGTGCGGCCCGGTCATCGCCGGTCAGATCGGCGCGGCGAGCCGACTCGAGTACACGATCATCGGCGACGCGGTGAACGAGGCCGCTCGACTCACCGAACTCGCCAAACGGGTCGACGGCCGGATCCTGGCCAGCGAGAGCACGGTCGAAGCGGCGGATGCCCACGAGCGGAACGAGTGGGTCCGGGGGAAGTCCATGCGCTTGCGGGGCCGCGACGAGCTCACCCACAGCTTCCACACCGCCACCTCGCCGCAGGAGACCCCCGCCTCCCTGCAGCGGCGCCTCGCCGACGTCGCCCGCACCGTGGCCGAACTGCCCAACCTGCCCTCGCTGCCCGGGAAACGGGACTGAGCGGCCGTACGCGGACCGTCAGACCTGGTGGTCCGCCGACGCCCTACCGTGGACGGATGCGCCTGCGCCATCTGGTGATCGTCGGGGCGACGGTCGTGCTCTCGGCATGCGCCGTCGGCACGGACAACAACACGACCTACAGCAAGAACATCTCCCCCGGTCTGTCCGGCGTCGGTGACCTGCCCGCGCCGGCCAGCGCCTGGCCGGCGGCCGGCTACGACGCTCGCCACTCGTCCGCGACGAAGGTCGTGGGCCCGCAGACCGCGCGGGTCAAGTGGCAGGTCGACCTCGGCGGCGACCTCACGCCCGGGCCGGTCATCGGGGTCGATGGCAGCGTGCTTGCCGCGTCGAACAGCGGAACGCTCTACGCACTCGACCCTGCGGACGGAAAGCAGCGTTGGAAGTACGACGGTGGGGGCAGCTACGGCGACGACCTGTCGACCAGCCCGGCCGTGCTCGCGGACGGAACGATCCTCTGGCCGGGTCCGGGCAACACGCTGTACGCGCTGTCGAAATCCGGTTCGCTGCTGTGGAAGGAGCGCTTCGCCGGCCTGGTCCTTTCGCCGGCCGTAGCTGGCGGCAACCGCGTGTACGTCGCCGACCGCGCCGGGCACCTGGCTGCACTCACCGTCGCCGGCGCCACGCACCGCAGGGTGTGGGAGGTCAGCTTCGGCGGGACGGACTACGGCAGTCCGACGGTCGGAACCGACGGGACGGTATTCACCGCCTCCGACAAGGACCTGGTGGCCATCCGAGACCTCGGCGGCCAAGGTGCAGTCCTCTGGCGCTTTCACGCGAAGAAGATGGTCGAGGTCTCCAGTGCCGTCGGACCCGACGGCACGGTGCTGCTCGGCACCAACCACGACAAGCAGTTCGGGATCTCTGCCGGCGGCACGATCCTGTGGTCGCTCGACATCGGTGACTACACCTACTCATCATCGGTGGTCCGGCCCGACGGCACCGGATACTTCGGCGACAACATGGGCCGCTTGCGCATCATCAACAACGCCAACGGCAAGGTCGTACAGACCATCACCCCCCTCGGCAAGCCGAATCAGGAAAAGATCTGGACGGCGCCGGTCGTCGACGCCCGCAGCGACGTCTACTGGGCGACGACGCGAGGCAATGTGTACGGCTACTCCCGCTCGGGTGCGCCGCTGTTCCGGTTCCGGGCCGACGCAGGGGTGAATTCCTACCCCGCACTCGGTGGCGACGGGACGCTGTACTTCGGCAGCACCAGCGGCACGTTCTACGCCCTGCGCTGATCCGAACGAGGAACTACCCCTCGTCGACCGGGTATCCCAGGTCGGCGAGGCCGTGCCCGAGTTCGGCGAGCAGACCACGCAACAGCGGCAGGGAAACCCCGACGACGTTGTGCGGATCGCCGTCCAGCGACTCGACGAACCAACCGCCGAGCCCGTCGATGGTGAACGCCCCCGCAACCGCGAGCGGTTCACCGCTGCGCACGTAGGCCTCGATTTCCTCGTCGGTGACGTCGGCGAAAGTGACCCCGGTCGATCCGGCGCGGCCGGCCGCACGATCGGCACCCGTGTCGATCAGGTGATGCCCGGTGTGCAGGACCCCGGTGCGTCCGCTCATCTGCTGCCACCGCGCTCGGGCGTCGGCCGGCGAGGTCGGTTTGCCGAGCGCGAGCCCGTCCATTTCCAGTAATGAGTCGCATCCCAGGACGAGCGCCGCGCCCTTGAGGTGCCGCGCGACGGCGTCGGCCTTGGCGCGGGCGAGGAGCTGGACCAGGTCGACCGCCGTCTCGGCGCGGATCGCGTCCTCGTCGACCCCGCTCACGATCACCTCGGGCGAGACTCCGGCGCAGCGCAGCGTCCGCAACCGGGCAGGCGAGGCCGAGGCCAGGACGAAACGCACCCTCAGAGGCCGAGCGACTTCGAGATGACCGACTTCATGATCTCGCTCGTGCCGCCGTAGATGCGGGTGACACGGGCGTCGGCGTAGCGGCGCGAGATCGGGTACTCGGACATGTAGCCGTACCCGCCGTGCAGTTGGAGGCACTGGTCGACGACACGCCCCTGCAGTTCGGTGCCGAAATACTTCGCCTTCGACGCGTCCGCGGCGGACAGGTCGCCGGTGTTGAGCCGGTCGACGCAGCGGTCGACGTAGGCCTGCGCGACGTCGATCTCGGTGGCGATATCGGCCAGCACGAACTTGGTGTTCTGGAACGCCGCGATGTTCTTGGTGAAGGCCTTGCGGTCCTGCACGTACTGCACCGTTTCGATGAATGCGGCGTGGGCCTCGGCGACCCCGCTCACCGCGATCGACGTGCGCTCCTGCGGCAGCTTGGCGCTCAGGTAGCCGAAACCCTCGCCCTCCTCGCCGAGCAGGTTGCTCGCGGGGACGCGCACGTCGGTGAAGGACAACTCTGCGGTGTCCTGCGAGTGCAGGCCCAGCTTGTCGAGGTTCCGGCCGCGCTCGAAGCCGTCCATGCCGCGTTCGATGACCAGCAGGGACATCCCGCCGCGTCGATCGTTGCCGTCGGCGCCGGTCTTGACCGCCACGATGACCAGGTCGGCGTTGATGCCGTTGGTGATGAAGGTCTTCGAGCCGTTGACGACGTAGCTGTCGCCGTCGCGCTTGGCCGACGTCCGCATGCCGGCCAGGTCCGATCCCGCACCGGGTTCGGTCATCGCGATGGCGGTGATCAATTCGCCGGACGTGATCCCGGGCAGCCAGCGCTGCTTCTGCTCATCGGTGCAGTACGTGAGGAAATAGGGCAGGCAGATGTCGTTGTGCAGGGTGAGCCCCAAACCGGTCCCGCCGATCGCGGCGGCCGCCACCTGCTCGGCGAGGATCTGGTTGAACCGGAAGTCCTCGACCCCGCCGCCGCCGAACTCCTCGGGCGCCGCCATACCCAGAAAGCCGCTTCTACCGGCCTCGGCGAAGATCTCGCGCGGCGTGATGCCGTCGCGTTCGTAGTCGAGGTAGTGGGGGACGATCGACTTGTCCACGAAGGCGCGGAACGCCTCGGCGAAAGCGAGATGGTCGTCGTCGAAGTGCTTGCGATCCATGCTTCTGACTGTAGTTGCCCTCACTGCTCCGCTCCGCCCCGCTAGCGTGGACGGCATGGCTACGCAGGCATCCGTCGGCGTCATCGGCGGTTCGGGGTTCTACTCGCTGCTCGACGATCCGGCGGAGCGCACGGTCGACACGCCCTACGGGCCACCGAGCGATGCGATCACGACCGGGATGCTGGCCGGACGCCCGGTGGCGTTCGTCCCCCGGCACGGTCGTACGCACCGATTCGCCCCGCACCTCGTGCCGTATCGCGCCAACCTCTGGGCGCTGCGCTCGCTCGGCGTGCGGCAGGTGGTGTCGTTGTCGGCGGTCGGCTCGCTGACCGTCGAACTACCTCCCGGCACGCTGGTGGTTCCGGACCAGATCGCCGACCGCACGCACGGTCGCTCGCACACCTATTTCGACATGGCCGACGGCGTCGGCCATGCGACCTTCGCCGACCCCTTCTGCCCGCGTGGTCGCACTGCGGCGCTGGCCGGCCCGACGGTCGCACACGACGGCGGCACCCTCGTCGTCGTCAATGGCCCTCGCTTCTCCTCCCGGGCTGAGTCACTGGAGTTCCAGTCGCACGGCTGGTCGATCATCGGCATGACCGGGATGCCCGAAGCGGTGCTGGCTCGGGAACTGGCGCTCTGTTACACGACGCTGGCCCTCGTCACGGATCTCGACGCCGGTGTCGAGGCCGGCCAGGGTGTCACCCACGCCGAGGTGCTTGCCGCGTTCGCCGACAACCTGCCCCGTCTGCGGGAGCTGCTCGTGTCGATGCTGGACCGACTCCCGGACGAGCAGGGCGACTGTGATTGTGCAGACACCTCCGGTTATCCGGCGTCCCACGTTCTGCCGTGAAGGTTCTGCTCACCGGCGGGGCCGGGTTCATCGGGACGCACGTCGCCGCGCTTCTGGGTGACCATGACGTGACCGTGTTCGACTCCTTGCGTCCGGATGTGCACCGCGGTGTGCTCCCGCAGCGCCCCGGCCTCATTCGCGCGGATGTGCGCGATGGTGTTGCGGTGGAGGCTGCCCTGTCCGGCGTGGACGTGGTCATCCACCTGGCGGCCAAGGTCGGTCTCGGCGTCGACGTGCAGGACCTGCCCGACTACGCGGACAGCAACGTGACCGGCACGGCGGTGCTGTTGGCGGCGATGGCGCGGGTCGGGGTACAGCGGCTCGTGCTGGCGAGTTCGATGGTCGTCTACGGCGAAGGCCTCGGCCACTGTTCTGTCCACGGTGATGTCACCCCCGGCGCCCGCGCCGAGACGGACCTTGCGGCGGGGCAGTTCGAACCGCCCTGCCCCCGGTGCGGGCAGCCGCTGTCGCCGGCGCTCGTCGGCGAGGACACCCCGGCCGACCCGCGCAACGCCTACGCGGCCAGCAAACTGGGTCAGGAGCATCTGGCGGCGTCGTGGGCCCGGCTGACGGGCGGCAGCGTGGCCGCACTGCGCTACCACAACGTTTACGGACCCGGCCTGCCGATCGACACCCCGTACGCGGGGGTGGCCGCGATCTTCCTGTCGGCGCTACGCCGTGGGGCGGCGCCGTCGGTGAACGAGGACGGCGCGATGCGGCGGGACTTCGTCCATGTCCGGGACATCGCCGCGGCTACCGTGATCGCCGCGCGGCGGCACGTCGACGGGGTGCGCGCGTTCAACGTCGGGTCGGGCACGCCCCGCACGGTGGGGGATATGGCGCAGGCACTGGCCGCCGCCCTCGACGGTCCGGCGCCGGTCGTGACCGGCGCCTACCGGCTCGGTGACGTCCGGCACGTCACCGCGGACTCGGCCAGGATCATGCGGGAGCTGGGTTGGTCAGCGCAGGTCGGCTTCGCCGACGGAATGGCCGAGCTGGCGGCTACGGGGCGCTGACCGGCAACCTGACGCGGAACTGGCAGCCACCGGGCCGGTTCTCCACGTCGACGGTGCCGGAATGCGCCTCGACGATGCCGCGGGTGATGGCCAGCCCGAGTCCGGCGCCGCTGCTGTTCATGATGTGCGGGGTGCGCGCGGCCTCGCCCCGGAAACCGACGTCGAAGACGCGAGGCAGATGCTCGTCGGGGATGCCGCCGCACTCGTCGCGCACCACGACCTCGGCCAGGCCGCCAGGGTCGGCGGTGATGCTCACCCGGACGTCGACCGAACCCTGCGCGCGAGTGTGTCGGATCGCGTTCGCGACCAGGTTCGTCAGCGCCCGATTCAGTTCGACGCCGTTGCCGTGTACCGATGTCGCCCGGTCGACCGAGCCGGTGAGCTGGACGCCCTGCGCAGCGGCGAGCGGCTCGAGCGCGGCCAGACAGTCGGAGATGAGATCGTCCAGCGCGATGGTCTCCATGTCGCGCGACACCACGCCGGCCTGGATCCGTGAGAGGTCGAAGAGGTCATCGACCATGCCGTTGAGACGCTCGACGGAGATACCGATCTGCTTGTAGTACAGCTCCGGGTCCTCGGCCACGCCGTCCTCGAGTGCCTCGGCCATTGCTCGCAGACCGGCCAGGGGCGTCCTCAGGTCATGGCTGACCCACGAGACCAGATCCCGCCGCGCTGATTCCAGGGCGCGCTCGCGCTCGCGGGTAGCGGCGAGAGCGGCCGCGGTAGAGCGCAGTTCGCGCCGGACCTGTTCGACCTCAGCGGTGAGCTGGCGTCCGTCTGCGGACGGCACCCGGCCCTCGCCGAGCTCGGCCACCGCCCGACGCAAGGACGCCGCATCGTGGGTAAGGCGGCGCGCCACCGCGAACGCGGCCGCGGCCGTGACCGCACCGGAGAACAGCGTCAGCGCTGCGACGGTCTTCCAGTCCCACCAGGGCACGAGCATTTCGTGGATCGCGCCCCACAGCGCCCCCATCGAGGCAGCCGCGCCGACGAGAACCAACGAGGTGAGCAGGCCGGCCAGCGAACGCCGACGGAACGGCAGCAGCGCGAACCATACGACCAGCCCGGCGATCGCCGACCACAGCAGGGCCGCCGCGAAGTTGGCCACGGTCAGGTTCACGGCTGCTCCAACCGATAGCCGATTCCCCACACGGTCTGGATGAGCGTGGGATTGGTCGGGTCGTCTTCGATCTTCTCCCGAAGCCGTCGAACGTGCACCGTAACCGTCGACTGGTCGCCGAAGGTCCAGCCCCAGACCTCACGCATGAGCTCCGCACGCTTGAACGCCCGGCCGGGGTGGGTGAGCAGAAACGTGAGCAGGTCCAGCTCACGGACGGTGAGCGCGAGTTCGCGTCCGTCCCGGGTGGCCCGGCGGGCTGCGGTGTCGACGGCGATCGCACCGGCGTGCAGAACCGTCGGTGTCGTAGGCGGGGCGGCGACGCTGGCGCGGCGCAGCACCGAATCGACGCGCAGCACGAGCTCGCGCGGCGAGAAGGGTTTGGTGACGTAGTCATCGGCGCCGACCTCCAGACCGGCGATGCGGTCCTCGGGCTCGGCCAGTGCCGTGAGCATGATCACCGGCAGGTGCGGCCACTGTGCCCGTACCCGCCGACAGATCTCGAGCCCGTCCACGCCAGGGAGCATGAGGTCCAGCACGAGCAGGTCCGGGATCGCCTCGGACAAGGCGATCAGGGCGGCGTCGCCGTCACCGAGTTGGCGGGTGGTGTGGCCGGCTCGTTCGAGGTAGTTCACGACCACTGAAGCGACGGTGTCGTCGTCGTCGACGACCATCACCTGGGCCATGGCCTCATCGTAGGCAGTTCGCGGGCATCGCCGCGCTGGAAGGATGCCGCGTCCTCGCACCGTAAGAGTTATCGGATCGCTCCCCGGCTAGGCTCGAGCCGGTGAGTGCGACGCTGGACATTGTCTTGCCCTGTCTTGACGAGGCCGGTGCGCTGCCCTGGATTCTGGAGCGAATTCCCCCGGATGCACGGGCCGTCGTGGTCGACAACGGCTCGGTCGACGGTTCGGCCGAGATCGCCCGACGAGCCGGTGCGCTGGTGATCGACTGCGACCAGCGCGGGTACGGCGCGGCCTGCCATGCCGGGCTCCTTGCCTGCGATGCCGAATACGTAGCGGTCTGTGACTGTGATGCTTCGCTCGATCCTGGGGATGCCATGCGCATGGTGGAGACTTTGCGCGGCGGGGCCGACCTTGCCGTCGCCCGCCGCCGTCCGGTGAACCGTGCCGCATTCTCGCTGCATGCCCGCGTGGCCAACCACGAGCTCGCCCGTCGGGTCCGCCGCCGTACCGGCCTCGCGCTCCGCGACATCGGTCCGCTGCGCGTGGCCCGGCGTGAACCGCTGCTGGCCCTGCCGATCGCTGATCGCCGCAGCGGCTACCC
>JBDTFN010000315.1:0-6187 GCA_039937915.1 Jatrophihabitans sp.
CTGCTCGGTGTGCCGCTGTTCCTGTACCTGCTCCTCGGTCCGGAGGAAGACCTCTGGGCACTGGTCATCCTGATGGTCTCGGGGGTCACCGACTGGTTGGACGGCGTCCTCGCCCGCACGCTCGGTCAGATGAGCGAGTTCGGGGCACTGCTGGATCCGCTGGCCGATCGGCTCTACATCCTGGCCACGCTGGTCGGTTTCGTCCTGCGTGATGTCATTCCGCTGTGGCTGGCCGCGGTGATCATCGGCCGCGACGCCATTCTCGCGCTCGCCCTGCCGCTGCTCCGCCGGGCCGGGTACGGCCCACCCGCGGTCCATTACCTCGGCAAGGCCGCCACCTTCTGCCTGCTCTACGCCTTCCCGCTATTGCTGATCGGGAATTACCACAACACGTTGGCCGAGATCGTGAACCCGATCGCGTGGGGCTTCACCATCTGGGGCACGTCCCTCTACGTCTGGGCGGGTGTGGTCTACCTGCATCAGGTGAGCGGTCTGATCCGCAACCCGGTCGCCGCATCCGACGCGCGCTGACCTGCTGGGTATGACCACGCCGCGGCCGCAGGCCGAACACGACGAACGAAATCTGGCTTCGGCGCGTCTGCTGGTCGATCTCGTCCAGAACACTCTTGATCCCGGCTACGCGGCCGCGGCAAAGCGACGCGGACCGGATCGCCGGGTTCGGTGGTACGAGCGGCCGATGGCTGCATTCGGTGCGCTGCTCATCGGGTTCCTGCTCGTGGTCGCCTACCTGCACACCAACCGCGGGGCGCCTGAGGCGCAACGTGTGCACGACCGACTTGTCGACCGCGTCCGAGCCGCCGAGAACAACGCAAACGGGCTCGCGAAGAACCTGGCCGGCGTCCAGGAGACCCTTGCCGCCGCCCAGGGCGCCGCACTGCCGTCCTCGGGTGCGCTCGCCCGGGAACTGAGCGGGGCACGGCTAAGCGCCGGCGAGACACCGGTCACCGGGCCGGGGCTGGTGGTCACCCTGAGCGAGCCCCCGGCGCCGAGCCCGACCCCTGATCCCGGGCGCGCCGGGTCGGTTCCGATCACTCAGAGTCATATCCTCAGCGACCGTGATGTGCGTAGCGTGGTCAACGAACTCTGGGCCGATGGTGCCGAGGCGATTGCGGTGAACGGGATCAGGCTTACGCCGACAAGTGCGATCCGCTTCGCCGGTGAGGCCGTCCTCGTCGACTTCCAGCCGGTCACTTCGCCGTATCGGATCGAGGCGATCGGCGACGCCGGCGGGTTGGCCACCAACTTCGCCCAGAGTTCCGTGGCCAGCAGGTACCAGACGAAGATGGGTGCCCAGCACATCGGATTCAGCTTCCGCAACGAGGACCACCTGGATCTGCCCGGCAGCACCGTGATCACCCCGCGGTTCGCCTCACCGGTCCCGACGACGACGCGGGGCTCGCGGTGATCGCGGCCTTGGCGCTCGTGCTGGGCGTCGTGCTGGGTCTGATCTTCCGGCCCACCGTGCCGACCTGGATCGAGCCGTACCTGCCCATCGCGGTCGTCGCGGCGCTCGACGCCGTCTTCGGCGGTGTCCGAGCCCGCCTGGACGGCATCTTCGACGCCAAGGTGTTCGTCGTGTCGTTCATCTCCAACGTCCTCGTCGCCGCGCTGATCGTGTTCCTGGGCGACAAGCTCGGGGTCGGCGGTCAGTTGTCCACTGCGGTCGTGGTCGTTCTAGGGATCCGCATCTTCGGCAACGCCGCCGCTATCCGCCGACTCGTGTTCAAAGCATGAGCGCCGCCGACCCGCGTGACGAGCGCGTGTCCGACCAGGCCACCGGCCCGGAAGCGGAGGGGACCGGTGAGGCGTCGAGGCGGGCGCGGACGCCGCTGACGGGACGGTCACGAGCGCAACGAACGGGTCGGGCCAGATTCGGCGGAGTGAACTCGGCCGCCGTGATCGGCGTACTGACCCTGCTGCTGGGCTTCGCGATCGTGGTGCAGGTTCGCGCGAACTCCTCCGGGGACAGCCTGAGCGGTCTGCGCGAGGATGACCTCATCGGGATCCTGGACAATCAGAACGCGCGCGCGGACCGGCTGCGCGGACAGATCACCGAACTCCAGGCCACGCTGCGTCAACTGCAAGACAGCGGGGATCGCGCGTCCGCCGCGCGCGACCAGGCCCGCCAGGAGGCACAGGCGCTCGGTGTGCTGCTGGGCACCCTGCCCGCAGAGGGACCCGGCGTGACCGTCGCGATCACTGATCCGTCGGGCGCACTGACCGGGGAGGACCTGCTCGATGTCGTCGAGGAGTTGCGCGGCGCGGGCGCGGAGGCGATCGAGTTCGGCGGCGTACGGATCAGCACAACGTCGTCATTCGCCGGCGGTGACGGCACGATCCGGATTGACGGGCAGACGCTTCGAGCGCCCTACCAGGTTCGGGCTATCGGTGAGGCGACAACGCTCGACACCGCGCTGAACATCCCGGGCGGGATCGCGGCCACCGTCCGCGCCGCGGGGGGTGAACTGACCGTCACCCAGCAGCCGTCGGTCATCATCTCGGTCACCCGGACGCTGACCCCGACGAAGTACGCGCGGCCACGGTAGCCCTCGGGCGGGCGTCGAGCCGTGCGCGAGGATCGGTAGGGTCTTTGCGATGTGTAATACCGATCAGGAGGTTCGAGCATGTCCGATGTTCCGGATGAGCTGAAGTACACCGCCGAGCACGAATGGGTGCAGGTCACCCAAGGCGCCTCGACCGTACGGATCGGAATCACCGATTACGCGCAGGAGTCCCTCGGTGACGTCGTGTACGTCTCGCTGCCCGAGGTCGGCACCAGCATGGCGAAGGGCGCCGCGGTCGGCGAGATCGAGTCGACGAAGAGCGTCTCGGACGTCTACGCGCCGCTCACTGGCACCGTCACGGCGCGAAACGAGGCACTGGACGCCACACCGGAACTCATCAACTCCGATCCCTACGGCGAGGGCTGGATCCTCGAAATCGCGATCGGCGACGAGTCCGAACTGTCCGATCTGCTCGACCCGGCCGCGTACGGCACCCTGTCAGGCTGAGCATCGATCGTGGTGAGCGTCGGCGTCATTGACCCTCGCCACGAGCCCGTCCTAGGCTCGTGCCTCCCGCACCACTCAAAAGCTGGTTAGGCCGGCGCCGCCCGAGATTGACCGATTTTCCAAACGAAGGGTCTGACGCGTGTTCTGTACCGCTTGTGGCACCGAGAATCAGCCTGGTAGTCACTTCTGTGCCCAGTGCGGCGCGGCGCTGCCGGCCGGGTCCTCCGGTGGTGCCGACGTGACGACGACGATCAACCCAACTACCAGTTCACTGCCCGACGCCGATTCGGAGTTCTCGGTCGAGCCGCACCAGGGCGCAGTCGATGCGTTGACGCCTGGCTCGGCGCTGTTGGTGGTCAAGCGTGGCCCGAACGCCGGGAGCAGGTTCCTGCTCGATCAGGACGTCACCTCGGCGGGTCGCCACCCGGACAGCGACATCTTCCTAGACGATGTGACCGTGTCCCGCCGACATGCAGAGTTCCGCCGCGAAGGCAGCGGATACACCGTGCACGACGTCGGTTCGCTCAACGGCAGCTACGTGAACCGAGAGCGGATCGATGCGGCACCACTG
Organism: Jatrophihabitans sp.; assembly: GCA_039937915.1. Classification (GTDB taxonomy): domain Bacteria; phylum Actinomycetota; class Actinomycetes; order Mycobacteriales; family Jatrophihabitantaceae; genus Jatrophihabitans. The sequence goes on from JBDTFN010000315.1 coordinate 3,604, forward strand.
TCCGGCGGGGACGAGGTCCAGATCGGCAAGTTCCGTCTCGTCTATCTGACCGCCGCGGTCCGCACCGGCGCCGGTGCGGCGAAGGCCTGATCGTGTCCCGCATGAGCGCAGCAGCGACCGGAACCGGATCCTCGGCAACGCTGACCATCGGTGACGTCCTGGCCCATCTCAAGATCGATTTTCCTGATCTCACGATCAGCAAGATCCGTTTCCTTGAGACCGAAGGACTTGTCGAGCCGCAGCGCACGCCATCGGGGTACCGCAAGTTCGCGCCCGGTGACGTGGCCCGACTGAAGTACGTCCTGTCCCAGCAGCGTGACCACTACCTGCCGCTGCGGGTGATCAAGGAGCAGTTGGACGCCATCGACCGGGGCCTCGTCCCGCCGGGTACCTCGACCGACAGCCCGCGCCCGGCCCACGTGGCCGTAGCGACCATCACCGACAATGCCCCGACCGCCGAGCACTTCCGTCCCTCCCCGGCGGCAATGCGCATGTCGAAGGAGGAACTGCTCAACGCTGCCGGGCTGCGCAGCGCGCAGTTGTCCGAGCTCGAACAGTTCGGGCTGATCAACGCCAAACCGGGTGGCTACTACGACGACGATGCCCTGGCGGTCGCCAAGATCGTCGCGGACTTGGCCCGGTTCGGGCTCGAGGGACGACATCTACGGGCTTTTCGTACCGCGGCCGAGCGCGAGGTCGGTCTGTTCTCGCAGGTCGTGGGCCCGATGGGTCGCCAGCGCGGTGGAGAGGCGCGCGCCCGCGCCGAGGAGACCGTACGCGAACTTGCGGCGCTGTCCGTGCGCCTGCACGCCGCTCTGGTCCAGATCGGGCTGCGTGAGGTCGTCAGCGGCTCCTGAGCCCGGCCGGTCTGCCCGTGGCGCTCTCGTCGCCACGGCGGGCTGAACGTGTAGCGTCGAACTCGCGCGTCTCGCCGTTGTTCATCCCAGGCTGGAGGTCCGAATCATGCATCCGATGCGAGTAGTCGGGGTTCGGGTCGAACTCCCGGCCAACCAGCCCGTGGTGCTGCTCCGCGAGGAGGACGGCGTGCGGTACCTGCCGATCTGGATCGGGGCGGTGGAGGCTTCGGCCATCGCGTTCCAGCAGCAGGGTGTCCAGACGCTTCGGCCGCTGACCCATGATCTGCTGCGCGACGTGATCACTGCATTGGGCGTGCGCCTCGAGGCCGTTCACATCACCGAGATGCGCGATGACGTCTACTACGCCGAACTGCGGTTCAGCGGCGGAGTAACCGTCAGCGCCCGACCGTCGGACGCCATCGCGCTCGCGTTGCGCTCGGATGTAGCGATCCTCGGCTCCGACGCGGTTCTGGACGCCGCCGGGATAGAGATTCCCGACGAGCAGGAGGACGAGGTCGAGAAGTTTCGCGAGTTCCTCGACACGATCAACCCCGAGGATTTTGCCTCCGGGGCGTAACCCGGTAACCGTCAACCTCAGGTTAAGGGTTATGAATTGCGGCGCGTCGCATTGACCGCACCCGGCTTCCAGACCTACCGTCGACCTCGGTGAATGACCGCCATGGCATTTCGTCGTGGCGAGCTCGTGTGGGTGCCGCTCGGCCAGGCCGGACAGCACCCGGAACAGGTGGATCGATGGATGACCAGCCGGTGCAGGAATCGCTGTTCTCGGATCCTTCCGCGCCGGGCTCGGACGACATCGACACCGTCGGCTACCGCGGCCCGACGGCGTGCTCGGCCGCGAGCATCACCTATCGCCAACTGGACTACTGGGCGCGGACCTCGCTGGTCGTGCCGACCGTGCGGACCGCGTCGGGCTCGGGCAGCCAGCGGCTGTACTCGTTCAAGGACATCCTGGTATTGAAGGTGGTCAAGCGACTGCTCGACGCTGGAGTTTCCCTGCAGAACATCCGGGTGGCCGTCGAGACGCTGCGCGCGCGCGGTGTGGCCGACCTCGCTCAGGTCACGCTGCTCTCCGACGGCACGACCGTGTACGAGTGCACCTCCTCGGAGGAGGTCGTGGATCTGCTGCAGGGGGGCCAGGGGGTCTTCGGGATCGCCGTCAGCGGCGCGCTGCGCGAGCTGCGTGGCACGCTGGCGAACCTGCCCAGCGAACGTGCTCGCGGTGACGAGTCGACCGCCGGCGAGGTCTCCGCCCAGGACACGGCAGCAGACGAGTTGTCCCGTCGGCGCCAGCAGCGCTCAGCGACTGCCTGACCGATTGACGCGCACGCGCGTTTGACGCGCCTATTCGCCGGCCGGCTGGTAGCGTCGTTATTGGCCGATCGACACCGCGCGGGAGAGCTGTTGGCATCGACGTCGATGCTTGCAGCGCCGAAGGGGCAACTTTCCCCGGAACCTCTCAGGCACCCGAACCGCGCGACGCAGGCCACTCTGGAGGGACTCACCCAACAGAGGGGGACGCGGTCATCCTTGTGATGGCGGCGTGGCGACGTACCCCTCGGAGCGACGATGTCCCGCGAATCCCGTGAAACCCGCATGTCCATCGGTGACCTCGAGAACCACGACCTGTTCGCGTCCCGCCACATCGGGACGATTCCCGACCAGCAGGTGATGCTGGACGCTCTGGGCTATGCCGGTCTCGAGGA
>JBDTFN010000316.1:0-7279 GCA_039937915.1 Jatrophihabitans sp.
CGGCGTCGAGCACGGCTCGGTCGAAGCCCTGCGGGGTCTGCACGGCGACCATGGTGGCCCGGTCGAGCAATTCCACGAGCGCCCCGTCGACGTCGATCCGTCGCACGGTGTCGTGAATCGGCATGACAGGAACCGCACCTACTGCCCCGCCCGCGACGGCCTCGATGACCGCCGTGATTACAGCGTCGGGGACGAATGGCCGCGCGACGTCGTGCACGAGCACAGTCTGGACGTGCTCGCCCAAAGCCGCCAGGCCCGCGGCCACCGACTCCTGCCGGGTCGCGCCACCGGAGACGACCAGCACACCGGTCAGTCGCTGGGCCTGCTCCACGTACGCAGCGGGCGCTACGACGATCACCTCGTCGACGGCCGGGTGGGCTGCGAACCGGCCCGTCGCGTGTTCGAGCAGGCTGCGGCCGGCCACCTCGACGAACGCCTTCGGACGATCAGAGCCCAGCCGCTCACCCGAACCCGCGGCAACAAGAATGGCGGCGACGGTCCGAGGACCGTGCGCCGCCATCATTGCGGATCTGGGTTCTGTTGCGGTCAGGCTACGGCCTCGGCCAGGACCTCGTCGAGGACGACCTCGGCCTTGTCCTCGTTGGTGCCCTCGGCGAGCGCGAGCTCACTGGTGAGGATCTGCCGCGCCTTCGCGAGCATGCGCTTCTCACCGGCGGACAGACCACGGTCACGGTCCCGGCGCCACAGGTCACGAACGACCTCGGCCACCTTGTTCACGTCACCGGAGGCGAGCTTCTCGCCGTTGGCCTTGTACCGACGCGACCAGTTGGTCGGTTCCTCGGTGTGCGGCGCCCGGAGCACCTCGAACACCTTGTCCAGACCGTCCTGGCCCACCACGTCGCGAACACCGACGATCTCGGCGTTCTCGGCTGGTACCAGCACCGTCAGGTCGCCCTGCGCCACCTTCAACCGGAGGTAGGTCTTCTTGACGCCCTTGAGAAGTCGCTCTTCGATCGCTTCGATCAGAGCGGCCCCATGATGGGGGTAAACAACGGTCTCGCCGACCTTGAAAGTCATGTGTGAGAGCCCCTTTCGCTATCCCCAGGGTAACACGCAGCACACCATCCGAACCGACGGCGATTCGAATGGCTAATCGCCACAAGGGGTGTAAGGGGCCCGTGTTACGGGACTCGCGTGGTGATCCGCGGTGGTCGATTACCGCTGGCCAGCACGCCGGAGCACAGCCGCCCTAACCCGCTCGCTAGGCTGTGGACCGGTCTCCGCCTGCCGCGGGGACCACCCGCACACAGCGCGGGCGAGTTCGAGTGAGCCACAGTCAACGGTTGGGCGGGATCAGTGCGAAATGATCCTCATCGAGGAGACGACGTGAATGCAGAGCCGGTTGTGATGCGCCGCCGCATCGTCCGCACCATCGGCATCGCCGTGATCGCAGCACTGGCCACGTCGGCCTGCGCCGCGGGCCGGGACGCGCAGACCGCGAACCAGAGTGCGTCGCTCGACGGGACGAACAAGACCGTGGGCCAGATCGACCTGCGAGCGCTGTCCATTCAGGCGCCGCCGGTCGGTAAGCCCTCCTACCCGGTCGGTGGCTCGGCCCAGATCACCGTCGTCCTGGTCAACACCGGCCGCAGTGTGGACACCCTGCAGTCGATCTCCACCCCCTCGGCCGCGGACTGGGGTGCGTTCGGCAACTACTCGGAGGCCTACCAGGTCCAGCAGGCCACGAACGGAGCCGATTCACAGACTCCCGCCCCATCGAGTGCCCCCGCTTCGGCAACAGCGCCCTCCCCCGCCGGGTCGGCATCGAGCGCTGCTCCGCTGCCCACCGGCGCTCACCAGGTCATCGTCCGCCCGGGTGTCCGGACCTCGTTCGGAACCCCGGAGGCCACCGGGGCCCTGTTGCTCACCGGTCTGAAGAAGCCCCTCTTCGCCGGCAACAGCATCTCGGTCACGTTCACCTTCGACCACGCCGGTCCGATCACCATCAGCGTGCCGGTCCAGATCACGTCGGTACCTGCGGTGAAGGTGGGCGGCCCGGCGCCGTCGCCGACCGGCCAACAGATTCCCTAACCGCGAGCAGCGCCGAACTGTCGGTGCGCGCCAGTAGCGTCCGAGTCGTGACCTACCTACCCAGCGGCCAGCGGACCGGCTGACCGATGGCCAAATCAGCTGTCTCCTACTGCTGCTCCTCGTGCGGCGGCGTCACCGGGAAGTGGTACGGACGCTGCCCGAAGTGCGGGGAGTTCTCCACGCTCACCGAACAGGCAGCCGCCGTCGCGCCGAGCGGCCTGCGCTCCGCGACGAAGGGCACCGCGCCCGCCCGTCCCGCTCGCCCGATCAACGAGATCGTCACCAACGCGCCCGCGCAGCGCGCCGGCACCGGGATCGGCGAGTTCGACCGGGTGATCGGCGGTGGCCTGGTCCCGGGGCAGGTGTGCCTGCTCAGCGGTCCGCCCGGCTCGGGGAAGAGCACCCTGTTGCTGGCGGTCGCGGAGTCGGCCGCCCGCCATCTGGGTCGCCCAGTGCTCTACATCTCCGGCGAGGAATCGGTCGATCAGATCGCCATCCGCGCCCAGCGCATCGGCGCCAACGCGTCGAACCTGCTGCTGGCCGACGACACCGATCTCGGCGCCACCCTCGGTCACATCGAGGCGCATGGGGCGCAGGCCGCGCTGGTCATCATCGACTCCGTCCAGACGATCTGCTCGGCCGACGTCGACGGTCGCGCGGGCGGGGTGACCCAGGTGATGGAGGTCGCGCAGGTGCTCACCCGAGTGGCCAAGGCCCGGGGCCTGCCGATGATCCTGGTCGGGCAGGTCACCAAGGACTCGACGGTGGCCGGCCCACGAGCGCTCGAGCACATCGTGGACACCACGTTGAGTCTCGACGGCGATCGACACACCTCACTGCGGGTTCTGCGCACGGTGAAGAATCGCTTCGGCTCACTCGAGGTCGCCGCGTTCGAGCAGACCGACACCGGTATGCGGGAGGTCCTCGATCCCAGTTCGATGTTCCGCGAGCAGCGCGACCGTCCCGTCCCGGGAACCTGCGTCACCGTGACGATCGAGGGGCATCGGGCGTTGCTGGCCGAGGTCCAGGCGCTCGTGGCCCGGACCCAGAACCCGAACCCGCGGCGGGCCGTCTCCGGGCTCGACTCCTCGCGGGCGGCGATGCTCATCGCGGTCAGCGAGCGGTCGGTAAAGCTGCGCCTGTTCGATCAGGACGTTTTTCTGGCCACCGTCGCGGGCATGCGACTCACCGACCCCGCGACCGACCTCGCGGTCTGCCTGTCCATCGTGTCGGCCAGCCTCAGTGAGGCCATGCCACTGGACATGCTCGCCATCGGGGAGGTCACCCTCTCCGGCGACATCCGGCCCGCGCCGATGATGTCCGAGCGGGTCTCCGAGGCGCTTCGGCTGGGGTACAAGCGGTTGCTCGTTCCGGTGGGCACCCGGGGTCGCTTGAGCAAGTCGGTGGCCGCGGCCCGGCTGGTCGAAGTCGCGTCGCTGCGCGAGGCCTCGATGGCGCTCAAGGCCCCGCCCCAGCAGCGCGGCAGAACCGGCACCCCCCAGGTCACCCTCCGTCCGGTGCCCGACGCCGGGAGCTAGGACACGCGGCCGACGACCAAGCACGCGATTCGCAGGTTCGAGAACCTAGACTGACCCGACCAGTGGCCCCAGCTGGCCCGCACCGAACCGAACCGCAGGAGAGACGTGCCGACGACCGAACGCGACGAAGCCTTGCGCGGCGTGCTCGCCACCGTCGCCCCCGGCACCTCGCTGCGCGACGGCCTCGAGCGGATCCTGCGCGGCAGCACGGGGGCCCTCATCGTCATCGGCTGGGACGACATCGTCGAGCGGATGTGCACCGGCGGATTTCCCCTCGACGTCGCGTTCTCCTCCACTCGGTTACGCGAACTGTGCAAGATGGACGGCGCCGTCGTGCTCAGCACGGACGGCCTTCGGATCATGTACTCGGCCACGCACCTCATGCCCGATCCCGCGATCCCGACCGAGGAATCCGGCACCCGCCACCGCACCGCACAGCGGGTAGCGCTGCAGACCGGCTACCCGGTGATCTCGGTGTCGCAGTCGATGCGCATCATCAGCCTCTACGTCGGCGGCGGCCGGTACGTGCTGGAGAGCAGCGGCGAGATCCTGTCTCGCGCGAACCAGGCCATCGCCACCCTGGAGCGCTACACCTTGCGCCTGGACGAGGTCTCGCAGGCGTTGTCCGCGCTCGAGATCGAGGACCTCGTGACTGTTCGCGATGTCGCGGTCGTGTCTCAGCGCCTGGAGATGGTGCGCCGGATCGCCGACGAGGTCACCGGCCACGTCGTCGAGCTGGGCACCGACGGTCGCCTGCTCGCCCTACAACTCGACGAGCTGGTGGCCGGGGCCGACGCGGACCGCGAACTCATCGCCCGCGACTACGTCCCGACCGGTCGGCGCGCGCGCACCCTGGCCGTCGTGCTGCGTGAGATCTCCGAGCTTTCCGCGGTCGACCTGCTCGATCTCACCCAGGTGGCCCGCGCGATGGGTCTGCCGAGCACCCCTGAGGCCCAGGACAGTGCGGTGAGCCCGCGCGGCTACCGACTGCTGGCGCGGGTACCGCGGATCCCGCCGATGATCCTGGACCGGGTCGTGGAGCACTTCGGCGGTCTGCAGAAGCTGCTCGCGGCCTCGGTGGAGGACCTGCAGGTCGTGGACGGCGTCGGCGACAGCCGGGCCCGCGCGGTCCGCGAGGGCATATCGCGACTCGCCGAAGTTTCGATCATCGACCGGTTCAGCTGACCGGGTCGCCCCGTCCTCAGGCGATGGAGAACTGCGTCGCCTTGCCGGTCTTGCCCGACAGCGTCGCGTACAGCGTGTAGGTCCCGGCCCCGACGCGCTGGCGGGTGCCCGTGCATCCCGGCTGCGATGTGAGCCCGGACCATTTGATGCTCACCCGCACTGTCTGGCCGACGGCCAGCGTCCGGTCGGCGGTCCCGGGCTGGATCTCACAGTCGTGGCTGCCCCAGACTCGAGACTCCCCGTTGTAGACCTTCAGCTCGACCGTGCTGTCGGCGAGGTCCTGGACGCACGGCTGCTTACCGTCGTTGGTCACCTGGAGTTCGACCACCGGTTCGGCGCCGACCGCGTACGACGTCTGCGCGACCACGGCTTGGATCCCAAGATCACCGGTCGCGCATCGCGGCGGCATCGCCGAACTGCTGACCCGCGGAGAGGTCGACGACGCCGACCTTGACGTGGTGGAGGAGGACGAGGAACTGCTCGAACGACCCGACGGGGTGGCGGTCGAGTCCGGCGTGCTCGAGACCCCGGCTCCGGATGACGCCGCCGGGCCGCCGGCGGTGGCGGCTCCGCCACCGTTGCTGGTGATTGCCCGAACAGTGAGGACCACGAGCAGGATCAACAGGGCCGCCGAGCCCAGCGCGATGATGCGACGGCGCCAGTACACCGACGGCGGGTGAGATCCAACGGGCGAGAGCATGACCTGCCCAGCCTAGAGGTCGCTTTCGGCTCCGCCGCCGCAGACTCGCGCAGCGGCGAACGCCGACATCGCCACGACCGAGAATTTCAGTGCGTGCGACGATGCGGAGGTCATGCCGCGCAGCCCCGGATCCGAGCTCGTCGAACCATTGCTCGACTGGTACCGCGACGCCGCGCGGGATCTGCCCTGGCGCACGGCGGACGTCGATGCCTGGGGCGTTCTGGTCAGCGAGGTAATGCTGCAACAGACGCCGGTCCAGCGCGTCCAACCGGCCTGGACGGCGTGGATGGCCCGCTGGCCGACGCCGAGCGCGCTCGCCGCGGATCCGCCGGGCGAGGCGATCCGCATGTGGGGCAAGCTCGGCTATCCCCGCCGCGCGCTGCGGCTGCACGCCTGCGCGCGGGCAATCACCGAGAATTTCGCCGGTGCTGTGCCGTCGGAGGTCGATGACCTGCTCGGTCTGCCCGGCGTCGGCGCCTACACCGCCCGGGCAGTGGCCGTCTTCGCCTTCGGCACGCGGCACCCGGTCGTCGACATCAACGTGCGCCGGGTGATCGCCCGGGCGGTCGGAGGTCAGGGCGACGCCGCAGCCGCGTCCACCACTCGCGATCTCGCCGCCGTGGAGGCACTGCTGCCCACGAAGGCCAACCGGGCGGCTCGCTTCAGCATCGCGCTGATGGAGCTCGGGGCTCTGGTGTGTGTCGCCCGCACGCCACGCTGCCCGGTCTGCCCGATCGCGGACCGCTGCGCATGGATCGCTGCCGGCGCGCCGGTCTATCAGGGACCCCGGCCACGACCGCAGGCCTTCACCGGAACCGATCGCCAGGTCCGCGGACTATTGCTCGACGTCGCGCGGGCCTGCGACGAACCGGTCGGGCGCGCCGCGCTTGACGCCGTCTGGGCCGAGCCCGTCCAGCGCGCTCGCGCTCTGGACAGCCTGATCGTGGACGGCCTGCTCCACCGGTTACCCGACGGACGATTCGCACTCCCCCGCTGACCCACCCGTCAATCAGTCAGCGACGCACAAGGTCCCAGTTGGGCACCCACCCGTCCGATCCGTGACCGATCAGCGCAACGCCCGTTCTTGGCGACGACGCCAGTCCACACTCGCGCAATCAAGGTGGCCGACCGAGCCCCCGGAGGAGAAGCTCATGACTCTGTCTCGCAAGTGGATGATCGCGGCGTTGGCCGCCATCTGCGCCGGCAGCATCAGCTACGGGGTGGCGAACGCCATCTCAGCGCCCGCGCCGAACGGCCACGCAAGCCCGCCCCAGGCACGGGGGATGTCGCCACAGTTCGTCGCGGCCTCGGCCCCAACCGAGTCGCTCTACACCGCGGTGAAGAACTGCCGCCTGGTCTCCACCTCGACTGCCGGGGGGAAGATCCCGAACGGCTCGACCCCCAGCTTCCACGTCGTTGGCACCGCCAACTTCTCGGGCCAGGGCGGCCAGAGCGGTGGTTGCGGCGTCCCGCTCAGCGCCACCGCCATCAGCGCACGGATCACGTCGTACTCGGCCACCGGCAACGGCGCGTTCATCGTGTACCCGACCGGCACCCCCGTCGGGCAGGGCAGCTTGTACTACGCGAAGGGCGTGAACGTCACGACCGGCGCCACCCTGCAACTCGGCCCGGGCAGCGGTCAGGTATTGACGGTCAAGAATGTCCAGGGGCCCGCGCACCTGGCCATCGACGTGAACGGCTACTACGCCCCGCAGCTGTCGGGGTTCGTCAACACCACCGGGACGCTCGGCTATACGACCGGGCGGGTCACCGCCAGCGTGCGCGAAAGCCTCGGAAAGTACGT
>JBDTFN010000317.1:0-14534 GCA_039937915.1 Jatrophihabitans sp.
GTGTACTCGATCACGGTCTTCTCGTCGAGGTGACGGTCCGCCTTGACCACGACGAAGGCCTTGCCGATCTCGCCGAGGCGTTCGTCGGGCACCCCGATCACGGCGCTGTCGGCGACCCCGTCGAGCCGGGCCAGTACCTGTTCGATCTCGGCGGGGTAGACGTTGAAGCCGCCACAGATGTACATGTCCTTGAGCCGGTCAGTGATGGTCAGATAACCGGCCTCGTCCAGCGTCCCGACGTCGCCGGTGTGCAACCACCCGTCCGCGTCGATTGCCTCGGCGGTCGCGTCCGGGTCGTCCAGGTAACCGAGCATGACGTTCGGCCCACGCAGCAGCAGTTCGCCCTTGTCGCCGATCCGGGTCTCGAAGCCGGCCAGCGCGCGACCACAGGTACGCGCGACCAACTCCGGAGGATCGTCACGCCGGCACATCGTGGCCACGACGGCCTCGGTCATCCCGAAGGCCGTGAGCACGATCTCGAAGCCCATCTGCGTCTGCATCCGCTCGACGAGGGCCACCGGCACGACGGAGGCGCCGGTCGCCGCGAACCGCAGCGAGGACAGGTCGTGCTCGGCGCGGGCCGGGTGGTCGAGGATGGTCTGGTAAATCGTCGGAGCGCCGCTGAGCACGGTGATCCGCTCGCGTTCGATCAACGACATCGCCGCGGGCACGTCGTACACCGTCTGCGGGACCATCGTCGCCCCGGTCAGCAGGCATACGACGATGCCCGCCTTGTAGCCGAAGCTGTGGAAGAACGGGCTGACGATCAGGTACCGGTCGGCCGCCCCGACCTCGCCGCACTCCGACCAGGAGGTGGCTACGTCGACCACCTGCCGGTGGGCCGACAGCACGCCCTTGCTGCGTCCGGTGGTCCCCGAGGTGAACAAGATGTCTGCCACGTCGTCCGGCGACACCGCGCGGGCTCGTTCGTCAGCGACCTCAGCCGGAACGCCCTCGGCGCGTACCGCGACGTCGTCCCAGCCCAGTGCCCCGTCGGCGGTGGGGGAGCCGTCGAGGGCGATCTGCACGATCAGGGTGAGCGAGTCGAGCACACCGCCCGTCGCCCGTAGGGCGGCCAGCCGGTCCGTACCGAGGAACGGACCGACGACCACCAGAGCCTTGGCCTGGGTGCGGACCAGGATGTCGAGGGCCTCGTGACCGGTGTAGCGACTGTTGACCGGTACGAGCACAGCCCCGGCCCATTGGGCGCCGAGCGCAGCGACCACCCAGTGAAAGGTGTTCGGCGCCCACACCGCGACCCGGTCACCGGTTTCGACGCCGGAGGCGAGATAGCAGCGCGCCATGGTGCGCACCTGTTCCTCGAGCTCGACCCAGCTCAGTCGGACGTCGCCGTCCACCAGTGCCTCGGCGTCGCCGAACTCGCGCGCCGCGCGGGCAAGGGCTGCGGGGATCGTGATCATCGGCTCCTACGCCTTCCAAAAGCTACCGAGCAAGTGCTTGGTAGGGTATCTTACCGGCATGACCGCGAGCCAGACCAGCACCGCCGTGGCGACCGATGACGCCTTCCGTGCCGAGGTGCGCGAGTGGCTCGAGGCCGAACTCAACGGCGACTGGTCGGTCCTACGCGGTCGCGGTGGTCCGGGGCGTGAGCACGAGGTCTACGACGAGCGCCTGGCCTGGAACCGGCACCTGGCCAACGCCGGCTGGACCTGCCTGGGCTGGCCGGTCGAGCACGGCGGGCGTGGTGCAACGCTTACCCAGCAGGTGATCTTTCACGAGGAGTATGCGCGCGCCGACGCGCCGGCCGGGGTGAATCACCTCGGCGAGGAACTGCTCGGCCCGACCCTGATCGCGTTCGGCAGCCCGGAGCAACAGCAGCGCTTCCTGCCCACCATCAGGAACGTCGAGGAGCTGTGGTGCCAGGGTTACTCCGAGCCGAACGCAGGTTCGGACCTCGCCAGCGTCGCCACCACAGCCAGGTTGGTCGACGGCCAATGGTCGATCAGCGGCCAGAAGGTATGGACGTCCCTGGCCCATCTTTCCGACTGGTGCTTCGTCGTCGCGCGCACTGAGCCCGGCTCCGTCCGGCACCATGGGTTGTCCTATCTGCTCGTCCCGATGCAGCAGGACGGCATCGACGTCCGCCCGATCAAGCAGCTCACCGGCACCTCGGAATTCAACGAGGTCTTCTTCGACGACGCCCGCACCGACGAGTCGATGGTGGTCGGCGACGTCGGCGACGGATGGCAGGTGGCGATGGCGACCCTTGCCTTCGAACGCGGCGTCGCCACCCTCGGCCAGCAGGTCGGCTTCCGCCGCGAACTCGACGCGTTGGTCGAACTCGCGAAACGCACCGGCGCCTACGACGACCCGATCCTTCGCGACCGGCTCACCCGTTCCTGGATCGGGCTCGAGGTGATGCGGGCGCACGCCGAACGCACCCTCACCACCGCCGCGCCGGGTGCCGCCAGCGTGGCCAAGCTGCTCTGGGCCCGCTGGCACCGCGATCTCGGCGAGCTGTCCATGCAGGTCTGCGGCGCGTCGTCGCTGGTCGAGACCGGCGACGATGATGCTGCCGGTTTGGACGACTGGCAGCGCCTGTTCCTGTTCACCCGCGCCGACACCATCTACGGCGGCTCGGACGAGATCCAACGCAACATCATCGCCGAGCGCACGCTCGGCCTGCCCCGTGAGGCCCGCCCGTGACCGTTCCCCCGTACCCGCCAGGACGAGATCTGCTCGTCGACAAGGTCGCGGTCGTCACCGCCTCAGCCGGTGCCGGCATCGGCCAGGCCGCGGCTCGACGCTGCCTGGACGAGGGCGCCAGTGTCGTCATCAGCGACACCCACGAGCGACGCCTCGGCGAGACCCTTGCCGCGTTGCGGGCCGAGTTCGGTGCGTCCCGGGTGGCGGCCCAGTCGTGCAACGTCACCGACGAGTCGCAGGTGCAGGAGCTCATCCAGCACGCGGTGAGCACCTTCGGGCGGCTCGACGTAATGATCAACAACGCTGGTCTGGGTGGCACGAAGTCGCTGCTGGAGATGGCCGACGAGGAATGGATGCGGGTTCTCGACGTCACGCTGAACGGCACCTTCCGGTGCACCCGCGCGGCGATGACGCAGATGGTTGCCCAGGGTGGCGGGGGAGCGATCGTCAACAACTCCTCGGTCATCGGCTGGCGCGCGCAGGAGGGCCAGGCCCACTACGCCGCAGCCAAGGCCGGGGTCATGGCGCTCACCCGCTGCGCCGCGCTGGACGCCGCACCGCACAACATCCGCATCAATGCTGTCGCGCCGAGTCTCGCGATGCACCCACACCTGGTGAAGGTGACCAGCGATGAACTGCTGGCCCAACTCACCGAGCGCGAGGCCTTCGGCCGCTACGCCGAGCCGTGGGAGGTCGCCAACGTGATGGTGTTCCTCGCCAGCGACTACGCGTCCTACCTGACCGGGGAGATCATCTCTGTGAGCAGCCAGCACGCATGAGCGTGCAACCGAGCACAGATCGTCGCGGTGAACTGCTCGACATCGCCGCGGGTCTGTTCGCTGAACGGGGGTTGCGGGCCACGACGGTGCGCGACATCGCCGACGCTGCAGGGATTCTGTCCGGCAGCCTGTACCACCACTTCGACTCCAAGGAGTCGATGGTCGACGAGATCCTGCGCGGGTTCCTCGATGAGTTGTTCGGCCGCTACCGTGAAATCGTCGGACGCAAGCTCGACCCGCGGACCACGCTCGAGGCCATCGTGATCGCCTCGTTCCACGCCATCGACGAACAGCACTCGGCGGTTGCGATCTACCAGGCCGAGGTCCGCCTGCTCGTCGACCAGCCGCGCTTCGCCTACATAGGCAAGCGTCTCGTCGAGTTCCGCAAAATGTGGCGCGACGTCCTGAAATCCGGCGTGGCCGACGGGTCGTTCCGCGCCGACCTCGACGTCGAACTGTCCTATCGGTTCCTGCGCGACACCGTCTGGGTCGGCGTGGGTTGGTACCGACCCGGAGGCAAGCTCGACATCGACGCCATCGCCCGGCAGTACCTGTCGATCGTGTTGCACGGCATGGTCGGGAATTCCAACGGAAGGAACCACCATGGCTGAGGCCTACATCATCGACGCGATCCGCACCCCGGTTGGACGCCGCAAGGGCGCGCTATCCCAGGTGCATCCGGCCGATCTCGGCGCGCACGTCATCGGCGCGCTGTTCGACCGCAACCCCGGCATCGATCCTGGCGAGGTCGATGACGTGATCTTCGGCTGCATCGACACCCTCGGACCACAGGCCGGCGACATCGCCCGCACCTGCTGGCTCGCCGCCGGGCTACCCGACCATGTACCCGGCGTCACCATCGACCGGCAGTGCGGGTCGAGCCAGCAGGCTGTCCACTTCGCCGCTCAGGGGGTGTTGTCCGGGACGCAGGATCTCGTCGTCGCTGGCGGCGTCCAGAACATGTCCGCGATCCCGATCGCGTCGGCGATGATGGTCGGCCCACAGTTCGGTTTCGATTCTCCGTTCAGCGGCTCGGTCGGCTGGGAGAAGCGCTTCGGCGATCAGGAGGTGTCCCAGTTCCGCTCGGCCGACATGATCGCCGAGAAGTGGGACATCACCCGCGAGCAGATGGAGCAGTTCGCGCTGCAGAGCCACCAGCGTGCGCTGGCCGCGATCGCCGCGAACCGCTTCGATCGCGAGATCGTGCCGTTCGGCGAGTTCACCACCGACGAGGGTCCGCGGGCTGACACGAGCCTGGAGAAGATGGCCGGGTTGAAGACACTGCGCGAGGGCGGGCGGATCACCGCCGCCGTCGCGTCCCAGATCTCCGACGCGGCGAGCGCGCTGCTCGTCGCCTCCGAGGCCGCTGTGCAGCGTTACGGCCTCACCCCGCGAGCGCGTGTCCACCACATCTCGGTCCGGGCCGACGACCCGGTCTACATGTTGACGGCACCGATCCGGGCTACGCAGTACGCGCTCGGTAAGGCCGGTATGACGCTCGATCAGATCGATCTGGTCGAGATCAACGAGGCCTTCGCGTCCGTCGTGTTGGCCTGGCTCAAGGAAACCGGGGCCGACCCGGCCACGGTGAACGTCAACGGCGGCGCCATTGCCCTCGGCCATCCGATCGGCGCGACCGGGACGAAGCTGATGGCCACCTTGCTGTGCGAACTCGAGCGCACCGGCGGGCGATACGGACTGCAGACCATGTGCGAGGGCGGCGGGCAGGCCAACGTCACCATCATCGAGCGCCTCTGACGTACCGGTTCGGTGTCGCTACCGCCCGCTGTAGGCGAACCCTTCGGCCGTATGACGTGATCGAATTGAGACCCAGCGGGCCGGTCCCAGGCTTCCGTGGGCTTCGCCGAGCCCATCGCGCGACCGCTTCATTGAACGAAGTGTGCTGCCCCATCAGGCACGTAAGACTTCCCCGGTGGCCGCCCTCGCGCGCCTGGCAGGCACTCGGCGACACGAAAGAGTGAGTCCACGCGCGACGAGAGGGCGGACATGGCAACAGACGCACAGGGCAGAACGCTGTCGGAGGACGGTGCCTACTACTGGGACGGGACCGCCTGGCAGCTCGTGGACGGCGACGGGGCCACGCAGTCCGGGGCCACCGCGGGTGCCGGCCAGTCGGGAGCGAGCGCTGCTGCCGGCCAGGCCGGAGCTGAGGGTCCGTCGCTCGAGAACTACTCGGGAGACGGATCGGATCTGACCCAGGCGCAGCGCGAGCACCTGAGCCAGTACCTCGTGCGGACGCCGACCGAGGGTTCGGAGTCGGTCGACAGCGTCGGCACGGGGCAATTGTCGGATCAATCGACCGAGGCAGAGTGGGCGTAATGGGCGACTGGACCGACCTGGCCAGCAAGGTCATCGACAAGGCAGCGATCCTCGGCAACAACCTGGCGATGGACCAGGGCACCTATTGCCACGTGATCCCGAAGGCAGCCGGCTCGCCCTCGGAGCTGCGGGGGTGGACGCGATCCACCGCCGCCGGCGAGCCGAAGTTGCACTACGTCGACCAGGTGCACGAGATCCCGCTGGTCGGGGGCTCCCTGGTCAATCCCAACGACCTCACCTTCGGCGTCAGCTGGGCCTACGGGGGCCACTGGCAGGGCAAGGGGCGCTACATCCGCGACGCCCACGCCTACTGCGACGTCAAGAACATCAGCATCGCCCAGGAGTTCGACGCGAGCGTCCACTGGGACGAGGGCAGCTACGAGGGTCCCGAGGACGACCCGATCGTCTCCATGTCGTGCACCGTGACCGTCCAGTGGAAGCAGTTCTACCTCACCGAGACCAATTGGCGCGTCGGGTTCACCATCTACGGCGACGGCCGGGGGACACGCGACTACTGGAGCGCCTGAGCGGGGCTCATCGCTACGCCGACGCGACCCCGCGACCGGTTCGAAAGACCTCCGAGTCGAGCCAACAAGACCACACCGGCCCGAAGACGCCCACGGCACGACGACAATGGCGGTGTCGGCTCCTTGGCGATCTGCACAGCGATGACGACCCCACCGGGATACGCAGCCAGGTTGATGCACAGTGCGCTCCACAGGTTTGCACCGGCGGCGCGTACATCCGCCGCCAGTAGCGGCAGGCTGCACTTCGATCGTTGCCCAAGTTGTGAAGCCGTGATTCACTTCTTGATGTGGCGTACCGACGCACCCCGATGGTCCAGGCACGACTGGACGCGCAGCGCGTCGCCATCCTGACCGCCGCCGGTGCTCTGCTGGCCGAACGCGGCTACGCCGGATGCGGCATGACCGCCGTTGCGGCGCGTGCCGGGGTCGCCGCCGGCACGGTGTACAAGCAGTTTCCGAGCAAGTCCGACCTCGCGGCCGAACTGTTCCGCAGCATCGTCACCCGCGAGGTCGCAGCGGTGCGTGCGGCCGTGAACCACACCGCCTCGGCGGTCGAGGTCACCACCGCGGTCATCGAGACCTTCGCCGGTCGCGCGCTGAAGCAGCCGCGTCGCGCCTACGCGCTGCTGGCCGAGCCGGTCGACCCCGGCGTGGACGAACTGCGTCTGGAGTTCCGCTGCGCGTTTCGTGACGTCATCGCCGACGCCATCGCACTCGGCGTCCAGACGGGGGAGCTACCCCCGCAGAACGCCGCCATCGTGGCCGCCGCTCTAGTCGGCGCGATCGGCGAGGCGCTCGTCGGCCCGCTGGCCGGCTCCGAGCATCCCGACACCGTACCCACCCTCATCCAGTTCGCCCACCGCGCCATCGGAGGTCAGCATCATGCCGACACATGAGGTCACCAACCAGGTCCCGCCGATCATCGGCCACGACCTCACCACGCACCCGGCGCTCGTCGAGGGACTGCAGCGCGAGCAGGCTGACTGGGCGCTGCCCGAGGTCCGCGAACTCGCTCTGCTCGGCAACAGCGAGCACTGGCAGCGCACCGCTCGCCTGGCCAACGAGCATCCGCCGGTCCTGCACACCCATGATCGCTACGGCAATCGGGTCGATGAGGTCGAGTACCTGCCGCAGTATCACGACCTGATGCGCACCGCGGTCGAACACGGCCTGCACGGCGCCCCTTGGGCCGATGACCAGCCGGGAGCCCACGTCGCCCGCGCCGCCAAGGTGATGGCGTGGGGCGTCACCGACGCGGGCCACCTCTGCCCGATCTCGATGACCTACGCCGTGGTGCCTGCCCTGCGGACGACGCCGCATCTGGCCGCCGCCTACGAGCCGCTGCTCACCAACCGCACCTACGACCCGGTCCTGCGCGCACCGCTGGGCAAGCCCGGCCTGATCGCCGGGATGTCCATGACCGAGAAGCAGGGCGGGTCAGACGTCCGCACCAACTCCACCCGCGCGGTCGTGGACAGCGACGGCAGCTACCGTCTCACCGGCCACAAATGGTTCACCTCCGCGCCGATGTCCGACCTGTTTCTCACCCTCGCGCAGACGCCCGGCGGACTGTCCTGTTTCCTCCTCCCACGCGTCCTGCCCGACGGCACGCCCAACGCGTTCTACCTGCAACGGCTGAAGGACAAGCTCGGCAACAAGTCCAACGCCTCGAGCGAGGTCGAGTACGACGAGACGCAGGGCTGGCTCGTCGGCGAGGAGGGACGCGGCGTACGCACCATCATCGAGATGGTCAACATGACGCGACTCGACTGCTCGCTCATGGCCGCCGGGGGCATGCGGATCAACGTGGCCCATGCTCTGCATCACACGACGCACCGCCAGGCGTTCGGCAGGCGCCTGGTCGACCAACCGGCGATGAGCAACGTGCTGGCCGATCTCGCGATCGACTCCGAGGCGGCCACCACGGTCGTCATGCGCATCGCCGGCGCGGTCGACCGCGCGACCCGTGGTGACGAGGCCGAGAAGGCCTTCCGCCGGATTGCCCTGTCCGTTACCAAGTATTTCCTGTGCAAGCGCCTCGCGTCGCACACCGTCGAGGCATTGGAGTGCCTGGGGGGCAACGGTTACATCGAGGACTCCGGGATGCCACGGCTCTACCGTGAGGCCCCGCTCGTCTCGATCTGGGAGGGCTCGGGCAACGTCGCCGCACTGGACACGCTGCGCGCGATGGCCAAGGAACCCGAGAGCATCGAGGCGTTCTTCGACGAACTCGACCTCGCCGCAGGGGCTGACGCTCGCTACGACGATTCGCTCGCGATGCTGCGCAAGGAGTTCAGCGCCGGTGCAGACATCGAGGACCTGCAATACCGCGCCCGGCGCATCGTCGAGCGGATGGCGCTGGTGCTTCAGGGTTCGCTGTTGCTGCGCCACGGGGATCCAGCAGTGGCCGACGCGTTCGTGGCCTCCAGGCTGGCTGGCGACTGGGGCGTTGCGTACGGCACGCTGCCGGTCGGCGTCGACACTGCTCGCATCCTCGAACGCGCCGCGCTCGACCGCTGATCCGGACGGGGAGTAGCCCGCTCAGCCGGCCTTGCGGTGGGGCGAAGCCATGTTGAGCTCCCGCCGACGGGAGCCGATGCTCTGTCCGTCGGGGAGCAGTTCACCGAAGTCCTCGAAGGCAACGACCCCATTGCAGAGCAAGCTCCAGCCCTGCTCGGGGTGGGCGGAGACGACGTGCGCAGCGTTGTGGTCGGCGGCGTCAGCAGCGGGACAGCAGGGTGTGTGGGCGCAGAGGTGGTGCGCCGATTCTTCGATCTGGGTGTCGATCATGTTCAGTCCTGTAATCGCTTCCGGATAGGGAGACAGCCTCAAGTGTGCAGACTTTTCCGAAGATGTCCAGCACATCCGATTGGCTGTTCCTTATGACGTAACCAGGTGACTCAGGTCACATATATGGTTTAAGTAAGGTTGTTATCAGGCTGTTATTGGAAACATTAGGTGCGACCGTGCCGGTCCTGTGCATCGCGAAGTGTCTGAGCCCTTGGCACCCAGTCGGCGAGAATTGCCGGGTAACCTGCGCGAACCGCGGCGTCTATCACCTCGTCGTCGTCGTCGACGAACGCCATCACCCGGCGAGCGGACAACCCACGCAGCACATCGAGTTTGTACCGGGCGGCCGGGCGGAAGTCACCGTGGGGGCGCATGTGCAGTTCGGTGTGGGGCAGCCCGTGTCGCTCGAACCACGCCTGCGTCACGTCCCGCAACCACTCCGGGCGACCGGTCAGCCAGACGATCTCGTGACGAGCGCCCAGATCGGCCACCAGCCGCGCGCCCTCCTCGAGCAGTCCGTCGCGGTCGGCAGCATCGAAAAACCGATTCCAGGACCGACCGCCGGTCAGATGGTGCAGCCGATGCCGGACGTCGGCGACGACACCGTCGACGTCGAAGACGGCGAGCCCGTCGGCACCCGCCGTCCCATCTGCACCGGACGCGCTCATCGTCAGCCAGCGTAGAGTCCCGTTCTCATGCGCTTCCTCTCCTCCCCGCCGCTGTTCGATCTGACCTATGACGACGTGTTCATGGTTCCGGCCCGCTCGGACATCGGCTCGCGTTTCGACGTCGACCTGACCACCGCCGACGGCAGCGGCGCAACCATCCCGATCGTCGTGGCCAACATGACCGCCGTGGCCGGGCGCCGGATGGCCGAGACGGTCGCCCGTCGCGGCGGCCTGACCGTGCTGCCCCAGGACATCCCGCTGCCGGTGGTCAGTGAGGTGATCGAGTGGGTCAAGAAGCGGCACCTCACCGTCGATACCGCGCTGACCCTTTCCCCGCGTGACACGGTTGGCGACGCACTCGCCCTCATCCCGAAACGTGCCCACGGCGCGCTCGTCGTCGTGGACGACGGCCGGCCGGTCGGGATCGTGACCGAGGCCGACTGCACCGGGGCCGAGCGCTTTGCCCAACTGCACCAGGTGATGACCCCTAGACCGCTCACGCTCACCGACCCCATCGACCCGGTTCAGGCGTTCGAACGCCTCGACGCCGAGCGTCGCAAAATCGCCCCTGTTGTCGACGCCGACGGAAGGCTCGTCGGCCTGCTGACCAGGATCGGTGCGCTGCGCTCGACGATCTACACACCGGCAGTGGACGGCGATGGCCGGCTGCGCGTCGCCGTGGCCATGGGCGTCAACGGCGACGTGGCCGGGCGGGCCGGCGCGTTGCTGGCGGCCGGCGCCGACGTCCTGGTCCTGGATACCGCGCACGGATTTCAGCAGCGCATGATCGAGGCGCTGCGCGCAGTGCGAGCACTCGCCCCCGCCGTACCCATCGTCGCCGGCAACATCGTCTCGGCCGATGGCACCCGGGAACTCATCGAGGCCGGGGCCGACATCGTGAAGGTCGGCGTCGGCCCGGGCGCCATGTGCACCACCCGGATGATGACCGGGGTCGGTCGCCCGCAGTTCTCCGCCGTCGTCGAGTGTGCACAGGCCGCACGGGACCTCGGCAAACACGTCTGGGCGGACGGGGGAGTCCGGCATCCCCGTGACGTCGCGCTGGCCCTCGCGGCGGGTGCGGCGTCGGTCATGGTCGGATCCTGGTTCGCCGGCACCTTCGAGTCACCCGGCGACCTGCACATCGCCCCCGACGGACGCGCATACAAGGACAGTTTCGGGATGGCCTCGGCCCGCGCAGTGGCCAGTCGCACCAGCACCGAATCAGCGTTCGAGCGGGGGCGCAAGGCCCTCTTCGAGGAGGGCATCTCCACCGGCCGAATGTTCATCGACCCAGCACGTCCGAGTGTCGAGGATCTGCTCGACGCCATCACGGCCGGTGTCCGATCGGCGTGCACCTACGCCGGAGCACGCTCGATCGCCGAGCTGCACGAGCGCGCTGTCGTGGGGGTCCAGAGTTCGGCCGGCTACGCCGAGGGTCGGCCTCTGCACGCCGGGTGGTGAGAGACTGAAGCCGTGGGTCACGAGCACACGCACGGGACGTCCGCCGGTGCCGACCGGCGCTGGCTCACCGCGTCCCTGCTGCTGTTGGTCGCGTTCATGGTCGCCGAGGTCATCGCCGGCGTCGTCGCGAACTCCTTGGCGCTGATCGCTGACGCCGGCCATCTGCTCACCGATGCCGGTGCACTGCTGCTCGCGGTCGTGATCTCGCGGCTGGTCACGCGTCCGGCGCGTGGTCGCTACACCTACGGCCTGGCCCGGCTGGATGCACTGTCCGGGCAGGCAAACGGCATCACCTTGATCCTGCTCGCGGTCTGGTTCACCGTCGAAGGCATCCGTCGACTTGTCGAGCCTTCCCAGGTGCACGGCGCGACCGTCGCGATCGTCGCCCTGGTCGGTGTCGCGGTGAACCTGGTCGCGACCGGACTCGCCCGGCGTGCCGACCGGTCCAGCCTGAACGTCCGGGGGGTGCTGGCCCATCTGTATTCCGACCTGTACGCCTTCGGAGCGACCTTCACCGCCGGGCTGGTGGTGCTGTGGACCGGCTGGCTGCAGGCTGACGCGGTGGCGTCACTGGTCGTTGCGGCGCTGATGGCCTGGACAGGCACCGGCCTGGTCCGCAAGGCCGGCCGGGTATTCCTCGAGGCCGCGCCCGACGGCGTCGACCCCGACGATCTGGGGCAAGATCTCGCGTCCGCCGAGGGCGTCAGCGAGGTCCACGACCTGCACGTGTGGGTGCTCGGATCATCCGCAGCCGCCTTGTCGGCCCACGTCCTGGTGGATCCGTCCTACGACTGTCATGCGGTGGCAGCGACGCTGCGCGACCACCTGTCGGCCACGTACGGCATCGGCCACGTCACCTTGCAGGTCGACCATTCCGACACGACGGAGCACGACGCGAACAACTGCGCCGACGCTCATGGGGTCATTCACACGGCGCCGGCGCAGTCGGCTGGCTGATCCGGTGACGTAAGTCGACCCGAAGGCCACGTCGTTGCGAGCACCGAGTGGCAGGATCAGGGCATGCTGCTGCCGATGTCGCCGACCAGCTCGATGTTCCTGCTCGCGGAATCGCGTGAGCATCCGATGCACGTCGGCAGCCTGCAACTCTACGAACCCGCGGAGGGCACCGATGCGCTGGACATTCGCGCCATGTTCGACCAGGCCATCCTCGACGACGAGGTCAGCCCGCTGTTCCAGAAACGTCCACGCCGTTCGCTGACGTCGCTGGGGCAGTGGGGGTGGGAGACCGACCAGTCCTTCGATCTTGAGCATCACGTCCGGCGCAATGCGCTGCCGCGCCCCGGCCGCATCCTCGAACTGCTCGCGCTGTGCTCGAGGTTGCACTCGACCCTGCTGGACCGCCATCGTCCGTTGTGGGAGATGCACCTGATCGAGGGCCTGGACGACGGCCGGTATGCGGTCTACTTCAAGGTGCACCACGCACTGGTCGACGGCGTGTCCGCCCTACGGCTGCTGAACAAGATGATGAGCCCGGACGCCGACGAACGGGGGATGCCCGCGCCGTGGGCGCCTCGACAGCGCACTCCACGCGCATCGTCGCGCACTACGGCCAGTGTCCCCGGCAAGCTGGCCCGAGACACAGTGACCCTGCTCGGGAACGCCGCCGGGATCGCACCCACCTTGGTCAGCACCGTCAGCCGGGCGATGAAGAACGAGGGGTCGGCGCTGTCGCTGTCGGCGCCGAAGTCGATGTTCAACGTCAAGATCACCGGGGCGCGTCGCTTCGCCGGCCAGTCCTGGCCGATGGACCGGCTGCGGTCGATCGCCAAGGCCAGCGACGCCACGCTCAACGACGTGGTCCTGGCCATGAGTTCCGGCGCCTTGCGCCAGTACCTGATCTCGATGGACGCCCTGCCGACGACCTCCCTCGTCGCGATGGTGCCGGTGTCCTTGCACGGGGACGAGGACGGCAGCGGAGACGGTGGCGGCAATGCCGTGGGCGCAGTGATGTGTTCCCTCGGTACGGACCTGAACGACCCCGCCGACCGGCTGGCGACCGTGCACCGCTCGATGGAGCAGGGGAAGGACTCGATGCGCTCCAAGAGCCAACTGGAGATTCTGGCGGCGACCGCGTTGGGGGTCGCGCCGTTGGCGCTGTGGCCGCCGCTTGGTCTGGTCGACAACGCCCGACCGCCGTTCAACGTGATCATCTCGAACGTTCCCGGTCCACGGCGTCCGCTGTACTGGAACGGTGCGCGACTCGATGGGCTGTACCCGCTGTCCATCCCAACGGACGGTCAGGCGTTGAACATCACCTGCACCAGCTACTCCGAGGAGATCGCCTTCGGCCTGACCGGCTGTCGGCGCACCGTGCCCCACCTGCAGCGAATGCTGACCTACCTCGACGAGGAACTCATCGCCCTCGAACGGGCCGTTGGAGTCTGACGTAGCCGCCATTGCACCTCGTCGTGCCTGACCCCGCACGACCGAGCCGACGTCAGACCACGTTCGCGGTCGTCACGCCGCTGGCCTCGATCTTCGGCTCCGGCTTCCTGATCATCGTGCCGGTCCTCGAGCGCACGCTCGGCGTCCTGTCCGTCTTCGGCGCCGCGGCCGTGTGCGGCCTGGCATGGCTCGCCGGAACGGCGATTCGGCACTGCGTCCAGGTGGTCGAGCCACGCGTCGAGGACGGCACGCTCGACACCGTCACGCGAAGGCTCGACCGGTCTGCCGATGCGGTGATCGTCGTCGCCTACGTCATCTCGGTGGCGCTCTACCTGCGCATCCTGGCCGAGTACATCTTCGCCTTCGTCGGCGAAGGGTCACCCGGTGGTGAACGCGCGCTGGCCTGCGTGATGGTGGTGGTCATCGTCGCGGTCGGTATCACCCGGGGCTTCCACGGTCTCGACCTGCTGGAACGCATCGCCCTGCTCGCGGTGCTGGTCCTCGTGGTCGCCCTCATCGCGGTGCTGTTCGTCCACGATGCGCACACCCTGCTCGGCGGCCGGCTGACCCTGCCGGCGGGCCCACCGGTCGGCGTCGGCCGCATGCTGTTGACCCCGGGTGGTCTCGTCATAACGGTGCAGGGTTTCGAGACGGTGCGTTATCTCGGCGCTCAGTACGACACGCAGGCCCGGGTCCACGCGTCACGGGTGGCGCAATTGCTGTCCACCGCGGTCTATCTCGCTCTCGTGACGGTGGCGACTCTCGTCAAGCTCACGATCGCGCTGCTCGCCGAACCGGCCGGATAGTCGCTCTGGACACGACGGGCGCAACATTCGTCGGAGAATGTGACGTTTGCCCCTGCCACTCGGAGCCGATCAGCGGGACGGTGGGGAAGC
>JBDTFN010000318.1:0-9030 GCA_039937915.1 Jatrophihabitans sp.
CGGAGCACCGCGCGGCGATGGTCTCACCGGGCCTGCGCGAGAAGCAGCGGTATCGTCCCGCCCAGTGGGCACACGGGCCGATGATGCACACCTACGACGGTCCGGGCGAGCCCTGGCACGGCTTCGCAGCGGCGCACGAGATCGCCGGCGTCGAGGGCATCGCGATCATCCCGATGGCCGGCCACTCGCGCGGTCATGCCGCCGTCGCGGTCGAGTCCGACGACCGGGGCATGCTCGTCCACGCCGGAGACGCACTGTTCGACGCGGCCAGCATCGGGGCGTCCGCGCCGGATGGGCACAAATTGCCACCGCGGCGCGCGCTGCGGGCCTTCGAGCAAATCGTTGCCACCCACCGCAGCCGGATCGCCGGGAACCACCGTGCGCTGCAGCGCATGGTTGTCGAGCAGAGCGCGTTCGTCTTCAGCGCCCACGATCCGCGCGTGTTCTGACGCTCACACGCGCTCCACGTCGATCCGGCCGTCGGCGAGATGGATGCTGACGAGCAACGGAGCGCCCACGGCGTTCCCCGGAGCGCGCACCGTGCGACTGATACCGACGCCGCCGTCGCCGTCGCTGGCGCGCTCGCCGTCGACGTCGACCTCTCCGATATGGACGTTGGCCTCGACCGTCACGTTCGCGGTCTTCGGGATGAGTACGCGGATTCGCCCGGCCGCCGCGGTGATCCGAACCGTCCTCGCCGTATCGAGGGCCGGCAGCGAGCGCAGGTCGAGCGTGCCCTGACCGAAGGCGAGGCGGTAGTTCGCAGCCGGTGTCGTGGTCGGCGTCCACGTGCGCTGGCCGATGCCGTCGTGGAAACTCGCGTGGCTGCCGCCCAGGGCGAGCACGCCGACCAGGGCCGGGACCACGAGCCACAACACGCTGAACGGGAAACGTCGGCTGACCGCACCGACGAGCAAGCCGAGCGTCACGATGCCGAGGGTCGTCCAGAAGTAGACGACGACCGGGATGTTCGCGACCGAGTCGACGAGTCCGAGCGTCACCAGCGTGGCGGCCAGGACGGCGACGGTCGACAGGGCGACGGGCCGGGCCCGGCGGCGGTGCACCCGGGCGGCGGCGCGACTCTCCTGCGCCCAGGCCCGGGCTTCGTCGGCCCACGCCGGTCGTTGGTGGGGTGCGGTTGTGCTGTCGGTTGACCCGGGGTCCGCAGCTTTGGTCAGATCCACCGGGGCAGTGCCCTCGGCCTGCCACTGCCGCCGCCCGTAGACCGCGATCAGCAGCACCGCGATCGCGACCGCCGGGAAGAACGGCCCTGGCAGCCACCAGCTGAACGCGGCTGCCCACAGCACGATGCTGCCGATGACGATGGCCACCCAGAGCGGGACCCTGCGGCGACGCAGTCCGGTCACCCAGCCGTCGATCGGCGCGTGTTCGGTGCCCTCTTCGGGGATTGCCGCCCAGGCCAACAGATAGGCGAGGATGCCCGCCCCGCCGAAGAACGCCGACGTGGCGAACAGGACCCGGAACAGCACCGGGTCGACACCGAAGTAGGACCCGAGTCCGCCGGCGACACCGGCACCGACCCGGCCGTTGCGGGAACGGCGCAGCACGCGTGGCGGTGCGGTCGGCGGTGGAGTCGCGGCGTAGGGCATGTCAGTCGTGGTCATGACGTAGAGGTTGCCGTCGCAGGCACCGTTCGCGCATCGGGCACAACCCTGAGCCCGACCCTGAACTCCGAGATCGGGGGTGCGCCTGATGCGCGTGGCACCGCATGCCCGTAATCATGGTCGAGTGACCACCCCGACCCCACCCGTGCGCCGGCTGTACCGGCGCCCGGATCGCGGCCTCGGCGGTGGCGTGGCGACCGGTATCGCGCAGCACCTAGGCGTGCCGGTGAGAACGGTGCGGTTCGCGTTCGTCGTGCTGGCCTTCGCCGGCGGCCTCGGGGTCGCGCTCTACGGCGCCTATCTGATCGTGTTGCCCACGGCACCGGACGCCGGTCGCAGCCGCTTGCCGCAGTGGCTCGAATACACCCTGGCCGGCACGGTCGCGGTCACCTGCGTC
Source organism: Jatrophihabitans sp. (assembly GCA_039937915.1). Classification (GTDB taxonomy): domain Bacteria; phylum Actinomycetota; class Actinomycetes; order Mycobacteriales; family Jatrophihabitantaceae; genus Jatrophihabitans. The sequence goes on from JBDTFN010000318.1 coordinate 2,023, forward strand.
AGCATCGCGGCCACCTCGCTGCCGCGTTCCGGACTGTTCCTACCGACCCTGCTTGCCTGCCTTGGTGGCGCGCTGATCTGGCGCCAGGCCTCAGAACCGGACCGCGCCAGGCTGCGCACGCTCTCGCGAACGTCCCTGGTCGCGGGTGGCGGAGATCGCCTCGGCCGGATCCGGTTGATGGCCGGGGCCGCGCTCGTCGTGGCGGGTGCGGTTCTGGTGCTGGCCCGCGCCGACGTCACGGCGATCCGGGACGGACTGCTCGCCATGGTGGTGACGGTGATCGGCCTCGCGCTGATCACCGGCCCATGGTGGATGCGCACCGTCGCCGCGCTCACGGCGGAGCGGGAGGAGCGGGTCCGTACGCAGGAGCGGGCCGACATCGCCGCACACCTGCACGATTCGGTGCTCCAGACGCTCGCGCTGATCCAACGCAACGCCGACTCACCGCGCGAGGTCTCTCGCCTCGCCCGGGGTCAGGAACGTGAACTTCGGTCGCTGCTCTACACCGCGCCGGTGTCCTCGGGACAGTTCGCCGAACAGGTGCGTGCGGTGGCTGGTGAGGTCGAAGACGCCTATGCGATCTCGGTCGAGGTCGTCGTGGTCGGGGACACACCATTGGACGAGCGACTGGCCGCTGTCGTCGGCGCCGCGCGTGAGGCGCTGGTCAATGCGGCCAAGCACTCGGGGGTCGAGAGTGTCTCCCTCTACGCCGAGGTCGAGCCCGACGAGGTCAGCGTGTTCGTCAAGGACCGCGGTACCGGATTCGACGTCGACGCGGTTGCCGATGACCGACAAGGTCTGCGGGGATCGATCATGGACCGGGTGCAGCGCCACGGTGGCGTGGTCCAGGTCCGCACCAGCCCCGGCACCGGGACCGAGATCGAACTACGGATGACCCTGACGGCGGAGGAGGCACAGCGATGAGAAGCCCGGTTCGCACGGTGCTGGTCGACGATCACGCCATGTTCCGCGCGGGTGTCCGCGCCGAACTCGGCGGTCTGATCGACGTTGTCGGCGAGGCCGGCACGGTGGCCGAGGCGATCGCCGTCATCGCCACGCAGCGCCCGGACGTGGTGCTGCTCGACGTGCACATGCCCGACGGCGGTGGGCTTGCGGTGCTGAAGACGGTCGGGTCGACGCTGCCCGAGGTGCGGTTCCTGGCGCTGTCGGTGTCCGATGCGGCAGAGGACGTCATCGCCATCATCCGGGCCGGCGCGAAGGGCTACGTCACCAAGACGATCTCGGGCGGCGAACTGGCCGACGCGGTGGAGCGGGTGGCCGATGGTGACGTGGTCTTCAGCCCGCGCCTGGCCGGATTCGTCCTCGACGCCTTTCGGGACTCACCGGTCGTGCCGTCCATCGATCCCGAGATCGACCAACTGACGCCCCGGGAGCGTGAGGTGCTTCGCCTGCTCGCGCGCGGCTACGCCTACAAGGAAATCGCGACCGAGCTGTTCATCTCGATCAAGACCGTGGAGACGCACGCGTCGAACGTGCTGCGCAAGCTTCAGTTGTCGAACCGGCATCAGCTGACCAAGTGGGCCGCCGATCGTCGGATGCTCTAGCGCCGGGCTCCGCGGCAGACCTGCAGAACTGCATCGGCCAGGCTCGGTCCTGCGGGGCCGAGCGCGGCGCGGTAGGAGTCCATGATCACGCGTTCGCGTCCGAGTTGGACGCGAGTGCCGCCCGAGCTCACCCGCGCGGTCTGGATTCGGGCCGACAGCCGGGCGCGCTCGGCTACGAGCGCGACGATGCCCGCGTCGAGGCTGTCGATCTGGTTGCGGAGAACCAGGATCGGGTCGTCGGCGGTCGTGACCTTCGCCGTGGTGGTCGGTTCGGTGGTGGCGGGCATCGAATGAGTCCTTCGTTGTGGGGCCGTCCCGGACACGACGAACGCCCCGGGCGGTGGCCCGGGGCGTCGGTTGCGTGGTGGTGAGTCAGCAGGCAACAACGAGTACCGGACTGCGGTACCCATAGAAAAATCGCGTTGCGTAGCTGGTCACGACTTGATGGTGACACGGACGGCGCCATGCGGCAACCGCGCCCGCGGTCTGGGGCGCGGTTGCCGGGACGGTTTACGGGGCGGCGCCGAGCTCGGCTTCCTCCTCAGCGGCTTCGGCCGAGACCTCCTCGATGTGCGCCTCGACGCGTGCCTTGGGCAGCCGTACCGCCATGGCTATTGCCCATACGGCGGCGCTGAGGGCCAGCAGGTAGAGGAACCCCCAGCCGAAACCGATGGCGCCGGTGTTGCCCGCGCCGACCTTCTTCTCGGGGAAGTCGCCCAGATAGCTGATCAGACACAACCCGCCGAACCATGGCAGAGCCCAGCTCGCGCCCGCTTTGAAATCGAGGTTGCCGGTGTCGACGGTCCCGGTGAAGTGGAAGATCGCCAGAACGACGAACCCGAGCGCGACCGCGACGAAGAGCTTCCAGTTCACGTCCCAACCGGCCCAGTAGACGATCAGGGTGGAGAAGTAGAAGGCGAGGAACGGGATGACGTCACCGAAAGGCACCCGGAACGGACGGTCGTGCTCGGGGATCTCGCGCCGCATCGCGGCCAGCACGATCGGCCCGGACCCGAACGACAGCACCGTCGCTGAGCTGATGAACCCGACGAGCTGCTGCCAACTCGGGAACGGCAGGAACACAATCAACCCGACCACGAAGGTCAAGAACAGGCTCACCAGTGGCACGCCCCGGTTCGTGGTCTTCGCCAGCGCGTTCGGCGCGTTGTGGTTCTTGGCCATCGCGTAGGAGATCCGGCCAGTGACGGTGGTGTAGATCAGCCCGGTGTCGGCCGGGGAGATGATTGCGTCGATGTAGAGCAGGGTCGCGAGCCAGCCCAGGCCCAATGCGGTCGCCACGGCGGCGAGCGGGCCGAAGCTGTTGGTGATGTTGTCGGCCAGCCCGGCCCAGCCGCCGGCCAGCTGCTTCGGGTCCAGGGCAGCGATAAAGGCGATCTGGAGCAAGACGTAGATGACGCCGGTGATCAGGATTGATCCGATCACCGCGATCGGGATGTTGCGCTTGGGATTCGAGGACTCACCAGCCAGTTCGATGCCCTGCCGGAAGCCGAGGAAGGAGAAGACGATGCCGCCGGTGGCGATGGCCGTCAGGACGCCGTGCAAGCCATCGGTGGCGAAGCCCTTGCTGCTGAAGTTGCTGCCGTGGAAGGCCGAGACGAGGAAGGCGGTGATGACGAGAATGATGATCCCGAGCTTCCACCAGACGGCCACGTTGTTGATCCGGGCGAACCAGCGGATGCCGAAGTAGTTGATGACCACGAACAGCGCCATGCCGACTACGGCGGAGGCGTAGCCCAGGGCGGTAAGCGTGTGCACGGTCTGGCCGGCGACCTTGTGCGCCTTGGTGAACGGGGCGTACTTCGTGGCGTACTGCAGCGCGCCCTCGACCTCGATCGGCGCCACTGCAGCCGCGGCGATCCAGTTGACCCAGCCCATCGTGTAACTGGCGAACGAACCGAAGGACAGGTGCGGGAATCGAATGACCCCGCCGGACAGCGGGAACATCGTCCCGAGCTCGGCGAAGCACAGCCCAATGACCAGGATCATCGCGGCGCCGATGGCCCAGGAGAACACTGACGCCGGTCCGGCGATGGCCGAGGCATTGAGCGCACCGAACAACCAGCCCGATCCGATGATTGAACCGACGCCCGCGAAGAGCAGGCCGATCACGCCGATATCACGGCGCAGGTTGGTGTTCTCCTGGCCGGAGGACGAGCCGTCTGACGCTGGGTTCTTTTCTAACGTGGCCATGGGTGTGACCCACCTCTCTTTGCTACGACTCGGGTTACCCGAGCCAAACCGTAACGAAACGCGACGATTCGAATGTGACGGTGGGCGGTCGTAGGCTGATCGGCGAGATGAATCAACCCGCCTTGTTCACGCCGGCTCAGCGCGTGTCCGCCAAATCAGAGCAACTGCTCGAGGGGCTCAACCCCCAGCAGCGCGCTGCGGTCGTGCATGAGGGTGGGCCTTTGCTGATCGTGGCCGGTGCAGGGTCGGGGAAGACGCGGGTACTCACCCAGCGCGTCGCATACCTGATGTCCGAGCGCGGCGCCACCCCTGGGCAGATCCTGGCCATCACCTTCACGAACAAGGCCGCGGGCGAGATGAAGCAACGGGTGGCGGCCCTGGTAGGCAATCGCGCCCGAGCCATGTGGGTCTCGACCTTCCACTCCATGTGTGTGCGCTTGTTGCGGGCCGAGCACACACATCTCGAGCTCAAGTCATCCTTCTCGATCTACGACTCGGACGACTCCAAGAGGCTGATGACGATGGTCGGCCGGGAACTCGACCTGGACCCGAAGCGCTACCCGGCCCGCTCGCTCGCGGCGCAGATCTCGAACCTGAAGAACGAACTCGTCACGCCGCTGGCCTGGGCGGACAAGGCCAGCACCGCGCCCGAGAAGGTGCTCGCTGACGTCTATAGCCGCTATCAGGCCCGGCTCGGTGAGGCGCACGCGCTCGACTTCGACGACCTCATCATGCGCGCGGTGCACCTGCTGCAGACGTTTCCGGACGTGGCCGATCATTACCGGCGCCGCTTTCGTCACGTGCTGGTCGACGAGTACCAGGACACCAACCACGCCCAGTACATGCTCGTCCGCGAACTGACTGTGCCTGAGCCGAATGCGCCCTACAAGCCGGCCGAACTCGCTGTCGTCGGCGACGCCGATCAGTCGATCTACGCCTTTCGTGGGGCCTCGATCCGCAACATCCTCGAGTTCGAGCGTGACTACCCGGACGCGACGACCATCCTGCTCGAGCAGAACTACCGTTCGACCCAGACGATCCTCAACGCGGCGAACGCGGTCATCGCGCGCAACGCCGACCGGCGCCCGAAGAACCTCTGGTCCGACGCCGGCCAGGGCGAGAAGATCACCGGCTACGTCGCCGAGAACGAGCACGACGAGGCGGCATGGGTCGCACAACGCATCGACGCGTTGGCCGACTCCAAGGAGGCCACCGCTCAGGACGTCGCGGTCTTTTATCGCACTAATGCGCAATCGCGAGTGTTCGAGGAAGTATTCATCCGCGTCGGCCTGCCGTACAAGGTCGTCGGCGGGGTCCGCTTCTACGAACGCAAGGAGATCCGCGACGCCCTCGCCTACCTGCGGGTGATCGCCAACGCGGACGACGTCGTGTCGCTGCGACGAATCCTGAATACGCCTCGCCGGGGCATCGGCAATCGCGCCGAGGCGTGCGTCGAAGTGTTCGCCGAACAGGAGCGGATCTCTTTCGGTGCCGCGCTCGAGCGTGCCGACGTCGTCCCCGGCCTGGCGCCGAGATCGATAAACGCGATCCAGGGCTTCACCTCGCTCATGACCGAGCTGCGGGGCATGTCGGCCGGGCCAGACGGCGTTCCCGGCGCCATCATCGAGGCCGTGCTCGACCGCACCGGTTACCTGAAGGAACTGGTGGCGTCCCGGGACCCGCAGGACGAGTCCCGGGTCGACAACCTGCGCGAACTGGTGAGTGTCGCGCGTGAGTTCGAGGAACAGCGCGCGGGTGCCGATGAGGAACCGACCCTGCAAGCCTTCCTCGAACAGGTGTCGTTGGTGGCTGACGCGGACTCCATCCCGGATGCCGAGGGTGGCGTGGTCACCCTGATGACGCTGCACACCGCCAAGGGTCTGGAGTTCCCGGTCGTCTTCCTGACCGGGATGGAGGACGGGATCTTCCCGCACATGCGTTCGCTCGGGGACCCCGGCGAGATGGCCGAGGAGCGCCGCCTGGCCTACGTCGGCATCACCCGGGCACGCTCACGACTGCACCTCTCGCGTGCGCTGTCCCGCTCGGCCTGGGGCGCGCCGCAGTGGAACCCGCCGTCGCGGTTCCTCGACGAGGTCCCCGGCGAACTGGCGGAGTGGTCCGGCGCCGTCGACCGGGCACCGTTCGTCAACAGCTACGGCGACGATGCACCGAGCACACGTTACGGAGATCACGGCTACCGTGCCGCGGGCCCACGTACGGCCTCCGCGCAGGAGAAACTGGCCTCGTCCGGTCGTCTGCGTGGCGGGGCGGGCAATCGCGTCATCGCGTCCTTGGACGCCGGCGACCGCGTCACCCACGACGCCTTCGGGATGGGCTCGGTGATCGCCACCCGCGGTAGCGGTGAGGGCTCGCAGGCACAGATCGACTTCGGTGGCGACGTCGGTGTCAAGTGGCTGATGCTGCGCTACGCGCCTGTTCAGAAGCTCTGAGCCTGCGTCCATGACTGCTGCCGGGCGGCAGGAATACTCTGCACTCGTGGCAGCCACCCCTGAACGTATCCGCATCGTCATCGCCAAGCCCGGTCTTGACGGACACGACCGTGGAGCGAAGGTCATCGCGCGTGCCCTTCGGGACGCAGGCATGGAAGTCATCTATGCCGGCCTGCACCTCACGCCTGAGCAGATCGTGCAGACCGTCGTGCAGGAGGATGCAGACGCCGTGGGACTGTCGATCCTGTCCGGCGCCCACATGACGCTGTTCAAGCGCACGGCCGAGTTATTGGCCGAGCAGAACGCCCAGGACGTCATCCTGTTCGGCGGCGGGATCGTCCCCGAGGAGGACATTCCGAAGCTCGAGGAGATGGGCGTGGCCAAGATCTTCACCCCGGGTACGCCGCTGGACGACATCGTCGAGTGGGTTCGTAGCAACGTCTCCGCGGTGCACGCCGGGGACTCTGCTGGGTGAGCCGGGTTTTCAGGGCGATGCGGTGACGGATGTGTGCCTCGCTAAAGTCAGTGGGTTGGGCCAACTCACGGCGGCGAAGCAAGCATGAGAACGGACGTGTCAGCGTGGATCTGTTCGAGTACCAAGCCAAGCAATTGTTCAAGGAGCACGGCGTACCCGTCAGCCTCGGTGAGGTAGCCACTACCGCCGATGAGGCGAAGGCGATCGCCGAGCGCATCGGTGGCGTGACGGTCGTCAAGGCGCAGGTCAAGGTCGGTGGCCGCGGCAAGGCCGGCGGCGTCAAGGTCGCCAAGACCCCCGAGGACGC
>JBDTFN010000319.1:0-6836 GCA_039937915.1 Jatrophihabitans sp.
CACAATCCCGCCTTCGACGCGCTCCTCGCCCGCCGTAACACCGAGGCGCTCGCCCGTCTGCGCTGCCTGTGTGAACGCCACACGACACCCGTTGAAGACGTCTCATAACGGCTTGGAACACCGCTGCGCGCGCTCGGGTTGGGGGAGCGAGATCGTCAGCCCGTCAGGTTTCGGATGCGAGCGGGGCCGGGCGCGGACGACGAGCAGGTATCGGTGCAGCTGGTGGGCTGTTCATCGGTGGCGAGACCTGGGTACCTAGCCTTTGGCCGCTGTCGGACCTCCGGAGCTTGAGGCCTGGCGCAGGCACAGTTTGCGTGGAGATTTACCCCGGCGCCGCCGACCACCGTTCACGATGAGGAGTTCGCATGTCCACTGACGCGATAGTTCTGTTGAAGGCCGATCACAAGGAGATCAAGAAGGCGTTTCGTGCTTTCGAGGCCGCTGGTCCGGACGCGACGGTTGCTAAGGGGGACGCCGTGGCGAGGATCATCGAGCTGCTCACGGTGCACACGTACATCGAGAACGAGGTGATGTACCCGGAGGTCCGCGAGTTGCTGCCCGACGTCGAGGACGACGTGCTCGAGTCCTACGAAGAGCATCACGTCGCCGACGTCCTGTGTGTGGAGCTGTTCGGGATGTCGCCTGACGCGGAGCGTTTCGACGCCAAGACGACCGTCCTGATCGAAAGCGTCACGCACCACATCGACGAGGAAGAATCAGAGTGGTTCCCCAAGGTTCGAGACGGTCTGGGGCGAAAGCAGCTCGCTGAGATCGGCGAACGGTTGTTGGCGGCCAAGGCCAAGGCGCCGCGGACACCGGCCGCGCCTTCGGCGCTGAAGAAGACCATCGACGCGGTTATCAAGTAGCGGTGCTAGACCTGCGTTCGCACTCCGCACCCTGCGACTGAGCTGCCATGGGCGCGACGCCGGAGTACACCGAGGACGGGCATTTCGTCATTATCGAGGGCCGTCGCTGGCGCGCCACCGACCCCTCGATTCCCGAGGGTCTGCGCGCTGAACTCGTGGCCGAGCTCATGTCGGCTCGCCGAGCAGTGAGGAGCGACCCAGACACCGCCCGGCCGCGGGTCCACGATGCGAAGGTTGCGATCCGTTGCCGTGGACATGTCTGCAGATGGGACGCTCCAGGTTCTGCAAAGCGGACACGAGGTGGACCCAGAGGCTGCCCGGGGTCCCATCCGAATCGGGCGTGGGTCCAGATGGGCTACCTGACTGGAGGTCATGAGGGCTTCGGAGGGTCGGGGCGGTGGACTCAGGCCTGATAGGCGGGGATACTCGGCGGGTATTTCGCCGCCGGGTAAGCAGCCACCCACTAGGTAATTCCTCGACCGGGGCACAGCCACGTTCGACGAATCCCGATCGAACAGGATCGTTGTGACCGCCGCGACCAAACGGAAACGATGAGTACGTCACGGCGAACCGCGCCGGTCGAGGTCGTAGAGCGCTTCCACGCCGCTCTCGAGCCGATGCTGATCGAGGCGGTCGCACCCTCCCTCCTACCGTCGATGCTCGCGCGGGCCGCTGCGAGCGCCCTCGGTGCGGACGGCGCGGGAATCAGCGTGCTGTCTGACAGGTACCGCGTGCCGATCGGCTCCTCTTCCGCGACCGCGGCCCGCGCCGAGCGGTTGCAGTTCACCGTCGGCGATGGCCCGTGCCTGGACGCGGTTGCTCAACTCCAGCCGCAGCGCGTGGACGAGGACCAAATGCGGGGCGAGTGGCCGGAGTTCCATGACGAACTGTGTCGACACACTCCCTACCGTTCGATCGTCGCGCTGCCGATCATCGTGGCGGAGGGTGTTCGTGGAGCGATGGACATCTACCTGGTTTCCACGACGATGCCTGCGTACCGCACCGTGACCGATGCGGTGGCGATTGGCGCGGCGGTCAGCGAAATGCTCGGGCAGGTGGCTGAGTCCGGGTCAATGACCGCACGGTGGTCTGCCGGTGAGATACCAGACTGGCTCTACGGCGAACAGTCGCGACATCGGCTGCGGCTGTGGATCGCCGTCGGGGTGTTGATGGCACAGTTGGATCTTGACAGTCCCGCTGCCCTGGATCGGCTACGTGCCCATGCCTTCGCCACCGATTTCGACATCGACATGCTTGCCGATGGTCTTATCGATGGAACGCTGACTGCGCGGGACCTTGAATTCGGGTGACGTCAGGCAAGTCGGACTGACAGCGCCGGGACTGGGACACGTCGACTAGAGTTGTAATCCGGTCCAACCTGCAGCTGAGAGCGCGTTGGTTCGTCCTACCCGACGTCACTGCGAGGTCGAGCCGGAGCACCAGGACGGGAGCGCACGCATGAGCGACGCCGGCGGTGCGGCTCGGCGCTATTGCGGCTCCGCGCGAGCGAGCGGGGCGAGGTCGTGAGCAGTTCCGGTCAGGCGGCGGATCTTCGGCGCGTGGTCGTCGTCGGAGCCTCTGCTGGTGGTGTCGAGAGTCTCCGCGAGTTCGTGTCGGCGTTGCCGGCCGACCTGCCCGCCGCGGTCCTCGTCGTCCTGCACCTGGCTCCGCACGGCACCAGCGTGCTTCCGCAGATTCTCGCGCGACACAGCCGGCTCACGGTGCGTTCTGCGACCGGACTGGACGACCTGGAGCCGGGCACGGTGCTCGTCGCGTGCCCGGATGAGCACCTGGTGGTCCTCGACGGACGGGTCCGTGGCAGCCGCGGCCCACAGGAGAACGGGCTGCGTCCATCCGTGGATGTCCTGTTCCGCAGTGCGGCTCACGCGCACAATTCCGCTGTGATCGCGGTGGTGCTGTCCGGCACGCTGGACGACGGGACGGCCGGTGCGCTGGCCGTGCATCAGTTCGGCGGCACGGTACTCGCCCAGGACCCGGAGCGGTGCTCCTTCCCGGGGATGCCGAGGAGCGTGATCGAGAACGTGCCGGTCTACGCGATCGGTTCACCGGCCGAGCTCGCAGCCATCGTCGACCGTCTGTCCCGCACGGAGCTCGTCCCGACGCCGGTCGGCCAGCACCACGCCACCGAGCGGATGACCCCGCGGGAGGTGGACATCGCGGCGAGCGGTGTCGACGACCAGGACGCCGATGACCGTCTTGGCGACGCCGCCGGTTACGCGTGCCCCCACTGCAGCGGCCCGCTGTTCGCACTGGATGACGAGATGATGCGGTACCGCTGCCGGATGGGGCACGCCTGGTCGCCCCAGGACCTGCTGGCCGAGCAGGCACGCGCGTTGGACGCCGCGTTGTGGACCGCCCTGCGGGCGCTTCAGCAGAAGGCGACGCTGAGCCGGGCGTTGGCGCTCCGGGCCTGCGAGCGGGGCAGCGAGTTGTCCAGTCACCGGTTCGTCGCGCAGGCCGACGAGGCCATGCAGGCCGCAGTGCAGTTGCGTCTTCTGATCGACAACTCGACCGACGACGCGGTTGCGCGTCCCGTGCCGCGCGAGGCGCACGATGGCTGACGCGCCCGAGATCCGGGAGCAACCAGCCTCCGAACAGCTCAACCCCGTCCAGGCCGCCGCCTTCGAAAACCTGCTGCGCTATCTGCGCGACAGTCGGTCCTTCGACTTCACCGGGTACAAACGGCCGAGTCTGGTACGTCGTGTCCGGCTGCGGATGAGCGAGCTGGGCATCGAGGGCTTCGAGGAGTATCAGGACGTCCTCGCCCTACAGCCAGAAGAGTTCACCGCGCTGTTCAACACGATCCTGATCAACGTCACCTCCTTCTTCCGCGACGAGGCTGCGTGGCGTCACCTCGCTGATGAAGTGCTTCCCGCCCTTCTGGCCGCCGCGGACTCCTCGCCGGTACGGGTGTGGAGCGCTGGTTGTGCGGCGGGTCAGGAGGCGTACTCGCTGTCGATGCTGCTGCACGACGCCATGGGAGACGACCTTCGCAGCCGCGTGAAGATCTATGCGACCGACGTCGACGAGGAGGCGCTGGCCTACGCACGCCAGGCGTCCTACACCGAGCGTGAGATGGCCTCGGTGCCGGAGGAGTTCCGCCGACGTTTCTTCGAACGTTCGCACGACCGGTTCGCCCTGCGGCCCGACGTGCGGCGCAGCGTGATCTTCGGACGCAACGACCTGACCCGCGACGCGCCCATCTCGCGGATAGACATCCTGGCCTGCCGCAACACGCTGATGTACTTCAACGCCGAGACCCAGTCGCGGATCGCCAACCGGCTCAGCTTCGCGTTGCGACCCGACGGTGTCCTGTTCCTCGGCAAGGCGGAGATGCTGCTGAACCACTCGTCGGTCTTCGAGGCCATCGACCTCGAGCGCCGGATCTTTCGCAAGACTGGTGTGGGTGACGCGCAGACCGTTCCAGCACTGGGCACCTGGCGGGGCCCCCGCCCGGTCCCGAACGCGACGAGCGAAGACGTCGGACCGTTGCACGACGAACTGGTGATGGCGAATCCAGTGGCGCAGATCGCGCTGACCGCGTCGCTGCGGCTCGCCGTCGTCAACCGGCGTGCCGCCTCGTTCCTCGGTCTCGGCGAACGCGACATCGGCAGCCCGTTCCAGGACCTCGAGATCTCCTTCCGCCCCGTCGAGCTCCGTTCGCACATCGCGTCGGCGCTGGAGACCCGGCTGCCCGCGTCCATCCGCGAGGTCGAGTGGCGCCGCACCGGCGCGGACGCCACGTACGTCGACATCAACATCGTCCCGTTGAGCACGGCCTCGGGCCGCGCCGTCGGGGTGGCGTTGTCGTTCACCGACGTCACCGGGTTCCGGGCACTGCGGGTGGAGAACGACTTCGCCAGTCGCCAACTCGAGACGGCCTATGAGGAACTGCAGTCGACCAACGAGGAGCTCGAAACCACCAACGAAGAACTGCAGAGCACGGTCGAGGAGCTGGAGACCACCAACGAGGAACTGCAGTCGACCAACGAGGGACTCGAGACGATGAACGGCGAGTTGCAGGCCGCGAACGACGACCTGCAGGTTGGCAACGAGGAGCTGCAACGGGTCGGCGCGGAGATCGTCGACCTCAATTCGTTCACCGAATCGGTCCTGGCCAGTCTCGGCGCAGCAGTGGTGGTCGTCGACCGTGACTTGGTCATCAGGGCCTGGACGCCGCAGGCCGAAGAGTTGTGGGGGCTGCGGGCGACCGAGGTGGTCGGACGGTCGTTTCTCGAGCTGGACAGCGGTATGCCGGTGGATGCGCTCGCGCCCGCACTGCGGGCGGTGTTCGGGCTCGATGGCAGTGGGCTCGACGGCAGTGGGCTCGACGGCAGCGGCGCGGTGCAGGCAGCCGTCGAGCGGTTCGTGACCGTTGATCGGCGGGGCCGTCCGATCACTCTGCGCACGAGCGTCACCGCGATGGTCGCAGCAGGGAAACCGTCGGGAGCCCTGGTGATGATGGAGGACGTCTCCGGCGACGCTGCTGCGTCGTCGGAGCTGGATCCGACGAGCCTGGATAGGAGCAGCTGATGACAGCACGTGGGGTGCCGGCCTTCGCCGCCGCGGAGCTCGAGCAGTTCCTCGTGTCGCTCTCGGTGTCGAGGGCGCGGCTGGAGGAACTGTCCGCGACCGGGGTTCTCCCTGACCTGGTTGACCTGGTCCAGGAGATCGACGTGCTGTCCGAACAGCTGCTGACCGCGGACGCGGAGCTGCGCGCCCAGGAGTACGAGCTGTCAGAGCTCTCCCAGCGGGCTGATCGCGCAGTGCGGCAGTGGGAGAGCATGTTCGCCCGCTCAGGTACCGCCTACTACCTCACCGACCGTGAGGGCGTGATCGTCAACAGCAACCTGGCGGCGCGTCGGATGTTGCACGAGCCGGAAGCTATCCCGACCCAGATCCGGCCGGTCGCCAGCAAGTTCCAGGTGCAGTACCGCCGGGCTGTGCGTACCGGGTTGCGGCAGGCGGTCACCTTCGGAGAGTCGGTCTCGGTGCGCGCGACAACGCTTCCGCGCCCGGGCGGTCGGCCGACGCAGGTCGACGTTCTGGTCGTCCCCGTCCACGCGCCAGGGGAGGACGTACTGCTGTGGTGGCAGCTGCTCGCGGTGCCCGACGCGGACGTCGACCCAGGGCTGAGCGTGGCGGACCTGGCCGAGCTCGCGACGATGTTCGGCGAGGTGACCGAGGCAATCGGCAGCGCCGAGGGCTCGGACGTGACTATGCGCATGATCGTGGAGGTGGTGCAGCGGCGGATGCCGCTGGTCGAGCACGTCGGCATCACCTCGATCCGGGACGGGCGGCCGACCACGCTGGCCGCCAGCGGTGAGCTCCCGGCGTTGGTCGACCAGTTGCAGTACCAGACAGGCGAAGGCCCTTGCCTGGACGCGATGTTGAGCCAGCACAGCTTCCGGACGGGAGACCTGGGCGCGGAGGCCCGCTGGCCCGAGTTCGCGAAACGATGCGTCGCCGAGTCGCCGGTTCGTTCGGTGATGGCCTTCCAGCTGCGGGTCGACGAGCACACGCTCGGTGCGCTGAACTGCTACTCGAGTAACTACGACGCCTTCGCCGACGATGCGGTCTTCGCCCTCGGCGCGGTGTTTGCCGCGCACACCGGCCTGGCCTTCACCGCAGTGCGTCAGCGCGAGGAGTCCAGCAACCTCAACCACGCCTTGACGAACAGCCGCCTGATCGGGGCGGCCATTGGCATCCTGATGGCTCACCACCGAGTGACGCAGGACCAAGCCTTCGGCCTGCTGCGCGAAGCCAGCCAACGCACGCACCGCAAACTGCACGACGTCGCCGACGACATCGTCCACACCGGGACGCTCGAGTAGTCCTCGTGCATCCGCGCCGATATGCGGTGGGTGCACCAAGTCGGTGGCCTGGCGTCAAGGAGTACGGCCGGCCCCCCGGCCGGACCTAGATCACGTTAGTTCTGCGTGAGGTATC
>JBDTFN010000320.1:0-7597 GCA_039937915.1 Jatrophihabitans sp.
GCCGGTCGCCCTGCAGACGTCGCATCACCGGTTGGGCCAGGGCTCGCGGGTGACGTGGATCGCCGACGACCAGGGATTCGATCTGGTGCGGCAGCCGGGATTGGTCTCGGGGTTTCCAGACGACTCGCAGCGGGAGGATGACCGACTTCTCGTCGGACAACGCATTCCTCATCGCTCGCTCGATGGGCGCGACGTCATCGCCGTTGGGGTAGGGCACCGACACCGTGCGTGCCGTCGCGTTCGCTGGTTGGTTGTCCCGGATCCATCGCGTCAGGACATCCCGCTCGGCGCGGCTTGCGGCCTGGGCGCACACGGCGACTGGACCGGGCTGGTGCTCGGGCCAGCGGCCGGCCAGGGCCGCTTCGCTCATCTCGACCTGTTTCATCCTGGCTCCGCCTCGTGTCCAGCCGGGGGATAGAGCCCCCGGTACGCCTCGCCGCCGCTGATCTCGCCGCGCACGACCCGGTCAATCTCGCTACAAATTGGCATCAGCACGTTGTGCCGACGGGCCAGCTCGATCACGGTCGGGGCCGTCTTGATGCCCTCGGCAACCATGTTCATGCTCGCCGTCACTTCGCTCAGCGACAGACCGCGGCCGAGCTGTTCACCGACGAAACGATTGCGGCTGTGCGGGCTGACGCAGGTGACCATGAGGTCACCCAGGCCGCTGAGCCCAGCGAAGGTAGCCGGTTCCCCACCCATGGCGACGCCCAGCCTGGTCAGCTCGGCCAGGCCGCGGGTCATCATCGTGGCTCGGGTGTTGTCGCCGACGCCAATGCCTTCAGCCATCCCGCACGCGATCGCGATCACGTTCTTCAGGGCGCCGCCGAGCTCGCAGCCGATCACGTCGTGATTGCGGTAGACGCGGAACATCCCGCGACGCAGCACCTTCGCAAGCTCGGTACCGACCGCCGCGTCCTCGGTCGCGATAACGCTTGCTGCAGCCTTGCCCGCCATGATCTCCTTGGCGATGTTCGGGCCGGACAGTGCGGCGACCGGGTGACCCGGGAGAACCTGCTCCATGACCTGTGTCATGCGCAGCAACGTGCCCTGTTCCAACCCCTTGGTCAGACTCACCAGCGGGATCCAGGGAGCCACGGCCGGTCGTGCCTGTTCGAGGGTGGCACGAAACGCGTGTGAGGGCACGCCGACGATCAGCACGGACGCTCGCGCGACCGCCTGCTCCAGATCCGAGGTCGCCCGCAGCCGCTCGGGGAGTGCGAAGTCCGACATGTAGCGCGGGTTACGGTGTTCACGGTTGATCGTGTCGGCTACCTCGGCGCTGCGTCCCCACAGCATCGTGTCGTTGTGCGCCGCCAGCAGGGAAGCGATGGTCGTGCCGAACGAGCCGGCCCCCAGCACTGAGATCCGCATCGGTCAGGCCACCCTCTCCACGTCATCCTCACCGGACCTTGGTCGTGCCGCCGTCGACGACCAGCGTCTGGCCGGTCATGTAGCTGCTGTCGTCACTGGCGAGGAACACCACGACCGGCGCAATATCTTCGTTCGGATCGCCGAGCCGGCCCATCGGGATGCGGCGCAGCAGCGCTTCGTAGGCGACGGGGTCGCTCTGCGACCACGCGCGAACGCCCTCGGTCTCGGCGACGGGACAGACGACGTTCACCCGGATGCCGTCGGCGGCCCATTCGTTGGCCGCCACCCGGGACACGCCCCGCACGGCCTCCTTGGCCGCCGCGTACGACGCCTGGGTGAGCTGACCCTCGATCCCGGCCCCGGACGCGAAGTTCACGACCGATCCGCGGGTCGCGGCGAGATGCGGGTGGCAGGCCTGCATCAACCGAACCGTCGAGTAGAAGCCGCTGTCGAAGGCGAGGTCGAACATCGCCTGCGTCGTGTCGACGAGCAGGGCCTGACGGGAGGCCTGCGCGACGTTGATCAGCGCGTGGACCGCGCCGAAGGTCTCGATCGCCGCGCGCACGATCTGATCGGCAACGCTCGGGCGCCCGGCGTCGGCGGCGAGGAAACGTGCGCGCCCGCCGAGTTCGGCGGCGAGTGCGTGACCGGCCTGCTCGTTGATGTCCACGAACAGGACCTGCGCGCCCTCGGCGATGAAGACCTCGACGATGCCTCGGCCGATCCCGCCGGCGCCACCGCTGACGATGGCCACCTTGTCCTGCAGGCGTCCTGTCCTGGTCGGTGATGGCGCGCTCATAGGTTCGGGAACGGCATGGCGAGATTGGACGTGACCAGGCCACCGTCGACGGCCAGAACCTGACCGGTGACGTAGGCCGCCGCGGGGGAGGCGAGGTAGAGCACGGCAGCGGCGATGTCCTCGGGATCGCCGATGCGGCCCAGCGGCGTGTTGCGCTCCAGTGCTGCCTTCATATCGGGGTTGGCCGCGACCACTTCGAGGGCGTCGGTCAGCACCGCGCCCGGGGCGACGGCGTTGACCCGGACCTTCGGGTTGAGCTCGACCGAGAGCAGCCGCACGCTGTGATCCAGCGCTGCTTTCCCCGACCCGTATGCGACGTAGCCGCGCCCGACCACGTGCCCGATCGCGCTCGACACCATGATCACGCTCGCGCCGTCGGACTTCAGCAGGTGTGGAAGCGCGGTACGGACGAGATCCAGGCCATGCACAACGTTGCGCTCGAAGGACTCGCGCAACGCGTCGTCGGTCATCTTTAGGAATGGTCCTGGCCGCGCGCCGCCGGTCACCGAGACGAGGATGTCCAGGCGACCGAATTCCTCGATCACCCGCTCTACTGCGACGCCGACCGAACCCGGCTGCGCCATGTCCACGGCGAGCGCCAGCGCGCGTCGACCGAACGCGCGCGCTTGATCGGCGACCTCGTCGATCTCGCTCTGGGTGCGGGCCAGCACGACGACATCTGCGCCGGCCTCGGCCAAGGCAAGCGCGCTGGCCGCACCGATCCCGCGACCTGCTCCGGCGAGCAGGGCCACCTTGCCGTCGAGACGGAACCGCGCCAGCGCGCTCATGCCCCTCGATCCCGCAAGGCGGCTGCGATCAATTCGGCGTGCGACTGGCCTTCGTAGAGCTGACGCAGCAACCACAGCCGCAGCGTGGCGGTGACACTGGCCGCGATGAACACGGCGGCGCCGACGATGGCCACGCCCACGAAGCACACGGCGAGGATCAGCGAGGACTGGATGTCGCGGGAGTCGCTCTGCGAGGTCGAGGTGAAGTAGGCGACGAAGGCGACGATGACGCCGAGGGCCATCAGGACCACACCGATCACCCGCCATACGCCCGGGCCGCGCGCGCCCCCGGAGCGGATCTTCAGGTCAGCGACGTCGGACTGAAACTGCTCCAGACGCTTCTCGTCCACGGGAGTGGTAGTCATCGGTGGTCATCCTCCTAGGTAGTGGCGCGACAGTTCTTGCTCGATCTCGGCTGGGTCGCCGATGGACATCACCCGTCCTTGGGCGAACAGCGCGGCGTGATCGGCGATGGGCAGGACGACCCGTGCGAACTGCTCGGCGAGCAGGACCGAGATCCCATCGGCCGCCAGCTGGGCGACGACGTCGTACATCTCGGCGACCACGAGCGGAGCGAGCCCCATGGAAAGCTCGTCGAGCAAAAGCACCGCGGGGTTCGTGCCGAGCGCGCGAGCCAGTGCGAGCATCTGCTGCTCGCCGCCGGACATCGTCCCGGCCAGCTGCTTACGACGCTGACCGAGCTTGGGGAAGCGGGCGTAGGCCGCCTCCTCCATCGCCGGCAGCGCGGCCCGCGAACGGGCCGCCAACCAGAGGTTCTCGCGCACGGTCAGGTTGGCGAAGACTCCGCGACCCTCGGGAATCGCGCACACGCCCAGGCGGGCGAGCTGAGTAGCGGTGGCCCCGGTGACCGTTCGGCCGGCAAGTCGCAGTTCGCCGCCGGTCGGGCGTACGAGACCGGTGCAGACCCGCATCGTCGTGGTCTTGCCGCCGCCGTTCG
The DNA here is from genome assembly GCA_039937915.1 of Jatrophihabitans sp. Taxonomy (GTDB): domain Bacteria; phylum Actinomycetota; class Actinomycetes; order Mycobacteriales; family Jatrophihabitantaceae; genus Jatrophihabitans. The sequence continues at coordinate 3,920 of JBDTFN010000320.1, forward strand.
GTCCGAGCAGGGCGACGACGCTACCGACCGGCACCGCCAGGTCGACGCCGCGCAGCACCTCGATGCCGTCGTAGCCGGCCCGTACGCCGACGAGTTCGAGGACCGGGTGCTCGTGCGGCTCAGGAATCTCGTGGGGTGACGGCAGGGGTCGCGTGGACGCGGTCATTTTGTCGCCTCCGCCGTGCCGATGTACGCGTCGATGACCTGCTGATTGGCCTGGATCTCTGCTGGCGTGCCCGAGGCCAGCAGCACCCCGAAGTCCAGGACGTGGATCCGCGAGCACACCGCCATCACCAGGGGCAGGTCGTGCTCGACGAGGCAGATCGTGAGTCCTTCGGCGACCAACCGCTTGAGCAGGTCGGTGAAGACCTCGGTCTCGTGTTCGGTCTGCCCCGACGCCGGTTCGTCGAGCAGCAGTACCCGTGGCTGACCGACGAGTGCGCGGGCGACCTCCACGACTCGGGCCCGGCCGGTGGGGATGTCGGCGACGTCCTGGTCGGCAATGTCCTCCAGCCCGGTGAGGCCGAGCACCTGGTCGGTCACCGCGTTCACCTTGACCCGGTTGCCGCGGTGGTTCGCGTTGTACACGTCGCCGGCCGCACGGATGTTGTCGCGGACCGAGAGGGAAAGGAACAGCTCCAGGCGCTGGAAGGTCCGGCCGAGGCCGCGTTGCGCACGGCGCGAGGGCGAGATGCCGGTGATGTCCTGGCCGTCGAAGAACACTCCGCCGTTGGTCGGCTTCTGTAGACCGGTCATGACGTTGAACAGGGTCGTCTTGCCCGCCCCGTTCGGGCCGATCAGCCCGGTGATGGCGCCACCTTCGATGTCGATCGACACGTCGTCGTTAGCGGTCAGTCCACCGAAGCGGACGCTGATGCCGCGGGTCTCGAGTACGGCCATGTCTCACACCCCCCGGCTGCCGGCGGCGACGGCCGACGGCCGTCGGGTGGCGAGTTCAGTGGCTGGCGCGGGCAGCCCGAGGCGACGATCGAGTTCAGTACGCAGGTCGAGGGTGTACGGAGTCGTGATGCCGACGTCCTCCCAGATCGGGTCCGGCTCGGCCACGGACTCGTGGGGCGCTCGCATCGCGGCGGGCATGAAGACCTGGCCGAACACCGGAAGCAAGAACAGCAACGCGAAGGTGGTGATGCCGAACCACCAGTTGTCGAGGGTGTCGGTGAGGGCCAGGACGTACATCAGCGCTTCGACCAGCGCGCCGCCGATGAGCACCGGTTTCGCGTTGAGCAGCCGGCGGTATCCCTCGAACAGCTCGTGCAGGAATCCACTCGGGCTTCGTCCGATGGTGATGCCGATGACGGCCGGCAGGACGGTGATGAAACTGGCCAGCGCGGAGTAGGTGCTTGCCGAGCCGGGGTTGCTGGTGCCCAGGTTGTTGAACGTGCCGACCAGTACGGCGAACCCGACGCCGGCGAGGACGCCGCCGGCGAGTGCGCCGGTGACGTAACCGATGCCGGCCGAGACGGTGAGCATGACCAGGGACAGGCTCAGCAGGATGTCGAAGTTGCCGACGTTGACCGTACCCAGCGCGGTGGACATCAGGATCCCGCCCAGCCCGGCGATGGCGGCCGAGAGCGCGAACACCCCGAGCTTGAGCCCGATCAGGTTCTGGCCGAGCATCGACAGTGCTACTGGGCTGTCCTTCATCGCCGCGAGCCGCCGCCCGTAGCCGCTGTTGCGCAGGGCGATCAGCGCGACGCCGAGGACGGCGAACACGACCGTCACGCTCATCAAGAACGTGGTGGGATCACGTAGGTCCAGCGGGCCGACCTTGAGCGCCGGGATGGTCAGGCTGCCCTGGGTGAACAGCGAGAACTTCATTCCGAAAAGTTTGTGCGGGCCGATGTCGGCCAGGACCATACGGGAGATGAAGACACCGAACGCGATCGTCGCCAGCGCCAGGTAGAGCCCTTGCAGGCGAAGCGCGGGCAACGCGACCAAGGCCCCCACCACTGCGGTGATCGCGACTGCGATCAGCAGGCCCCACCAGGTCATGGTGTCGCTCACCCGATACCCGGTGAGGCCGTTGTGGAACACCAGCACCGTTGCGACGGCGCCGAAGGAGACCACGCCGAGGTTCGGTTGGCCGGCATAGCCGGTCAGTAGCGTCAGGGACAACGCCATGACGGCGAAGGTCATGCCCAGGGCGAGCTGGGTGATGTCCTCCACCACCATGAGTTGGCGGATCAGCACGACGGTCACGATGAGCGCCACGGCGCCGATCAACGCCATCCGCAGGGTGGGGACGCGGTACCTCTCACGGGTACGGGTCGCGCTGGCGGTCAACCTGCCGCTCGGTACGACGATCAGCACCACGAAGAGCACGATCATCGACAGCGAGAGTCGGAAGTTGGGGGTCCAGGACCAGTCGGAGGGGAAGTAGCCGACCACGTAGTTGGACGCCAGGCCTAGGACGATGGCGCCGACGAAGGTCCGCGGGATGCTGCGCAGCCGGCCGAACATCGCGGCCGCGAAGGTGTCGATGACGAGCAGCGTGAGCGCGTTGGCGTCCAACGAGCCGCCGCTGATCGGGGTGATCAGGACGCCGGCGATCACGGCCAGCATCGCCCCGAGGATCCAGGACAGTGCGGAGGTGCGCTGCGGGTCGTGTCCGTTGAGCTGCAGCAAGGCCGGATCGTCAACGACGCCGCGCATCGCGACGCCGACCATCGTCTTGTAGAACAGCAGCCAGATCCCGACGATGATGAGCACGGCCACGAACAAGGTGATGATGTCGTGGTACGACAGGAAGGCACCGAAGATCTCGACCTTCTTGGTCGGACCGAAGAACAGGTCGATCGAGCGTGGGGTGAGCGGATCCCAGATCCATTGCGACAGCGCGACCGAGCCGAGCAACACCGCCACCGTCACCACGATCTTGGTCACTTCTGCGGTATTGCGTAGGCCGCGCATGATGACGAAGTAGAGCGCCCCGCCCATCAGTGGCGCGAAGATCCCGATCACGACGATCAGGGCGAGCCAGGTCGGCAGGCCCCATGACACGTGCACCTGCCAGTAGACGAAGGCGCCGAACATGGCCTCCGCGCCGTGCGCGAAGTTGAAGATTCCGGACGTGTTATATGTGAGCACGAGCCCGGAGGCAGCGATCCCGTACACCGCTCCCAGCACGAGGCCGGCCAGGGTGAACGTAAGGAACTCGGTCATCGGTACACACCTGCCTTCGTACTCGTCACGGTGGTGGGGACGTTCTGGATCTCGACGCACTCGCCCGCAGGGCGGGTCCGTCGGTCGAGCGAACCGGACCGGCGCCGGACCGTGGCACAGCCACGTCCCGGCGCCGGCACAGTCGTCACTTCTTCGGCGTGATGACCGAGTTGGTGAGGAACTTCGTCGCGATCCGGTCGGAGTTCAACTTGACCCCGAGCTGAGCGCTCGTGGGGATGTCCACCGCGTACGTGGCGTCGCACTCGACGGTCGCGTTCTCCTTCGGGTAGGCCTGGACCCACTTGGTGCCGTCGATCTTGGCCAGCAGACCGCAGGCCGGCGCCTTGTTCGCACCGGGGTCGGTCTTGCCGTGCAGGCCGCCGCCGGTCCAGTCGTGCACCGCGGACAGCTTGTCGACCATGCACTGGCGGGTGAGGGTGGAGCCGCAGTCGTTGGCCGCCGTCGCCCAGAGCAGGAACGACGAGGTGGCCTGTA
>JBDTFN010000321.1:0-3211 GCA_039937915.1 Jatrophihabitans sp.
GTGACGTGACGTTGACGCCAGAAGCTCCCAGGGTGACCCCCGATGCGCTCGACCGCCTCGTGGACGACCTGGACTCCTGGCGGTCCCGACCTGCGGCCCAGCAGCCGCTGTGGCCCGACGACGTCGCGCTGCGCGAGGCGGCGCTGACCCTGGCCGGCATGCCGCCGCTAGTGGTCGCCTCAGAGGTCGACCAGTTGCGCGACCGACTGGCCGCGGTGGCGCGGGGCGAGGCATTTCTCCTGCAGGGCGGGGACTGTGCCGAGACCTTCGCGACGAGTTCCCAGGCCGACATCGCGGGCAAGGTGCGGGTCCTGCTGCAGATGTCGGTCGTGCTCACCTATGGCGCCTCGATGCCGGTGGTCAAGCTGGGCCGCATCGCCGGGCAGTACGCCAAGCCACGCTCGTCGGAGATCGACGCCACGGGGCAGCGGTCCTACCGCGGGGACATGGTCAACGAGCTCATCGGCGACCGCACCCCCGACCCGCGCCGGATCCTGCGTGCGTACTCGACGGCTGCGTCCACGCTGAACCTGCTCCGAGCCTATGCCGGGGGCGGGCTGGCCGCGCTCGACCGGGTGCACGCCTGGAACGCGGCGTTCGCGCGCACGACCGACACCGGCGCCCGCTACGAGAAGCTGGCCTCGGAGATCGACCGGGCGGTGCGGTTCATGCGTGCGTGCGGCGTCCACGACTCCGCTCTGGAGGGCGTCGAGCTGTACGCCTCGCACGAGGCCCTCATCCTGGAGTACGAGCGCGCGCTGACCCGAATCGAGGACGGGCGCGCCTACGACCTGTCGGCGCACTTCGTGTGGGTCGGTGAGCGCACCCGGCAGATGGACGGCGCGCACCTGGACTTCATCTCGCGCATCGCCAACCCGGTGGGCGTGAAGCTCGGGCCGACCACGACACCTGAGTTCGCCGCCGAACTGGTCGAGCGGCTCGACCCGCTCAACGAGCCGGGGCGGCTCACCCTGATCAGCCGGATGTCCAACACCAGGGTCCGCGACGTGCTGCCCGCGATCGTGGAGAAGGTGACCTCGACCGGGCGCCAGGTCGTGTGGCACTGCGACCCGATGCACGGCAACACCGAGGAGACCGTCACCGGAGTCAAGACGCGGCATCTGGACCGCATCATCGACGAGGTCGACGGATTCTTCGACGTCCACGCCGAGTTGGGCACCCACCCGGGCGGCCTGCACGTCGAGCTCACCGGGGACGACGTCACCGAGTGCATCGGCGGCACGGCTGAGCTCACCGCCGGCGACCTCGCGCGACGCTACGAGACCGCGTGCGACCCGCGACTGAACATCGAGCAGTCGCTGGAACTCGCGTTCCGGGTGGCTGAACGGTTAGTGGCCGAGCGACGCTCGCGCCCGACGACGTGAGCGTCGACCTCCGCTCGGACACCGTTACGCGGCCGACGGTCGCGATGCGGGCAGCGATGGCGCAGGCCGAGGTCGGCGACGACGTCTACGGCGAGGACCCCACCGTGAACGCGCTCGAGGAGCGGGTGGCCGCGCTGCTGGGGCACGAGGCCGGTTTGTTCGTCCCGTCCGGGACGCTGGGCAATCAGCTCGGACTGCGGCTGCTTGCAGCACCCGGTCAGGAAATTGTCTGCGACTCCTTGGCACACATCGTCCGCGCCGAGCACGGCGCGGCGGCGGTCTTCTCCGGGATCACCTTCCGGACCTGGAAGGCGGTCCGCGGTCGGCTCGACGTGGACGCGATCGCGGAGCTGATCGCCCCGAACGCCGGTCCTTACCTGGTCTCGACCGCAGCGATCGCGGTCGAGAACACGCACAACTTCGGCGGCGGGACGGTGCAGGGGCCCGACCAGCTCGGCGCGGTCGTGGGGCTGGCGCGCGGGGCCGGGCTCGGCCTGCACCTCGACGGTGCGCGGTTGTGGAACGCGCACGTCGCGACTGGGACGCCGCTGGCCACCCTTGCGGGACCGTTCGACACCGTGTCGGTATGTCTGTCCAAGGGGCTCGGCGCTCCCGTCGGTTCGGTGCTCGTCTCCAGCGCCGAGCGCATCGCCGCGGCACGGGTCTGGCGCAAGCGCTACGGCGCGGGTATGCGGCAGGTGGGCATCCTCGCCGCCGCTGGCCTGTACGCGCTGGATCACCACCTCGATCGGCTCGCCGACGATCATGCCCGCGCGCGATGCATCGCCGCAGCACTCGGCGCGGATGCGTCCGCCGTCGACACCAACATCGTGGTGCTTGACGTCCCGGACGCGCCGTCGGTCGCGGCGGCTGCCGCGGCTGACGGCGTCCTGGTCTCGGCCCTGGGCCCGCGATTTCTGCGGCTCGTCACGCATTTGGATGTCGATGACGACGACATCGATCGCGCGATCTCCGTTCTGACGGCCACAATCGCGACACGTCCGGGCGCCTGACGCACGCGATCCTCGCAACCGGCAGAATGCCCGGTATGACGAACTACCCGCCGCCGCCCGCGTCGCCCGCCTACGGTCCGCCCGCGGACGGCAAACCGCGGCTGCGTGGCCGCATCCCGCTTCGATTGGCCCTGATCCTCGGGGTGCTCGGGATAATTCTGACGGTGGCCGGAGGTGTGGTTCTGGCCAAGAAGACGCTCGGGGTGGTCGACGACTTCAAGCGGGTCAGCATCTCCGATCGTTCCAGCGACGTGTCCTTCACCCGGACCGGCAAGTACATCGGCTACTACGAGTCGCCGACGGCCGGCAAGCAGAAGGCGTTCGTCCGAATGCTCATCACCGATTCGTCGGGCGCCCCGGTGAATCTCGCCGTGTACAACAAGAGCTCGAAGCTGACCTACGACTTCGGCAACCACCACGGCCTGGCGCTGTTCACCTTCAGCATCGCGAAGTCCGGGACGTACACCGTCCAGTTGGAAAGTACCGATGCGCCGCCCGGGGCCAAGATGGCCTTCGGCGAGTCGATCGCCAATTCCCTGGTCGTTGGCGTCCTGCTGATCATCCCCGGGGTTCTGCTGATCATCGCCGCAATCGTCCTGCTCATCGTCGGACTGGTGCGGCGCAGTGGACACAAGAAGCAGCTCGCGCAGCAGTCCTACGGCGGGCCGCCGCAGAACTACCCACCGCAGAATTACCCGCCACAGCCGGGCTACGGCCCGCCCGGCGGTCCGTCGCTGTCGAAGGGCTGACGCAGCGAGAAGGTTGACTCAGCCGGGAGGGTCCGGATCAGCCGGCGAGGTGGGCCGCGCTCGT
>JBDTFN010000322.1:0-3688 GCA_039937915.1 Jatrophihabitans sp.
GGGATCTTGTCGGCCTCGACGGCGATCATGACGATGGCGGTGATCACGATTGGGGTCCCTCCCGGTTGTCCTCGCTCGCACCCTAGCGCCCTGACCGGTGCTCAGGCCGAGGCACGAGCCGGCCGGCTCGTGACCGGTAACCGGCGGCGGTCTGCGAACGGATCGGCGGCACCGCGTAGCCCGGCTGGCCCGCCGGTGCCTAGGTAGGCGCGCATCCGGCCGGCACCGAACGCCGGCATCTGCCAGGGATGGGAGGCCAGCATCAGCCGAGTACCGGGCGTTTCCAGCCAGCGCAGGATGCACTCGGATTCCTCGGTCAGCGGCGAGCGCGTGGTGTCGATGACCTCGGCCGTCGCGCGCAGGGCGTCGACGACGGGCCAGGGGGCGACCCCGCGCGGTGCGACGCCGGCCGCTGCGAGCGTGCCCGAGCGGACCACGGCGAATTCCCACCCGTCCGCGCCGTCGGGTCGGGCCGCGACCAGTTCCTCGACCGAGCGCAGTGCGGACAATCGCTGCATCCGGGCGCACGCACGCACGACGGTCGTGATGCGATCCCGGATGACCCCGGCCTGCTCATAGCGCTGATCATCGGACAGGGCCGCGAGCTTGCGCTCGAGCGGCGCCACCAGGGGGGCGACGTCACCGGTCCAGGCCGACGCCACCAGCCCGACGAGGGCCGCGTACTGGTCCGGCGTCGTTCCGCCCTCGCATGGCGCAGCGCAACGGCCGATGCCGGCCAGGACACAGGCCGCCCGGACGACCCGGCGCAACGACAGGCGGTCGGTGCACTGTCGCAGAGGTACGGCGTCGTGGATCGCATCTCGCACGACCTCGGCCTGACGCTGGCTACGCAGCGGACCCAGATACGCGGTGCCGTCCTCGCGGACGTCGCGCACCACCGACAGCCGGGGGAAGGCCTCGACGGTGAGCTTGAGCCACACCGAGCGTTCCGGGAACTTGGATCGACGGTTGTATCGGGGCTTGTGCGTCGCGATCAGTCGAAGTTCGCGCACCTGAGCCTCCAGCGCGTGGGCACAGACGATCGGGTCGACCCGCTCGGCCAGCCCGACCATTTCGCCCATCCGGCTGCGGGTCTCACTGGCCACGAAGTACTGACGTACTCGTGAGCGCAGATTTCGGCTGGTGCCGACGTAGAGCGGGCGGCCCTGGGCGTCGCGGAAGATGTACACGCCGGGCAGGGCGGGCAGGCCATCGGCCAAGTGGCGTTTACGGCGCTGCGCCTCGGAGACCTGTGCGGTGAATGCCCGAAGTTCGGGCAGCGAGTGCACCCCGAGGTTGCCGAGTCGGGCGATCAGACCGTGCAGCACGTCGACGGTCGCTCGGGCGTCCTCCAGTGCGCGGTGTGTGGGCGTGGTCTCGGCCCGGAAGAACGGCGCAAGGGTCGAGAGCTTGCAGTTGGGAACCTCGTCGCGAGTCAGCACCCGCCGGGCGAGCACGGCGGTGTCCACGACGGCGAACCCGGGCCACGGCCGCGCCAACTCGACGCATGCGGCTTTGAGAAAGCCGATGTCGAAGGGGGCGTTGTGCGCCACGAGCACGCAGCCGCGAGCGAAATCAAGGAACGCCGGCACCGTAATCGCGTTGGTCGGGGCGGTCGCCACCATGGAGTCGGTGATGCCGGTCAGGACGCTGACGAACGGGGTGATCGCCCGCTGCGGATCGACCAAGGTCTGGAACTCGCCGAGAATCTGCCCGCCGCAGACCTTCACCGCACCGATCTCGGTGATCGCGTCGGTGTGGGACGAGCCGCCCGTGGTTTCGAGGTCGACGACGACGAAGGTCGTGGCCCGCAGTGGCTCACCGAGCTCGTCCAGTGCCAACTGGTGGTGGGTCGTAGCCGTCATGCTCGGAAAGCTAGGACGGGGGTACGACGAAAACCCGCAGGACGCGCGGATTCCGAATCGCGAACCGCTCGCGCACCTCGGTTCAGACCAAAACTGTCAGGGGGGGTTTCTAGCGTGTCGAACAACGACCTTCGACCGCCGACACCACCTGGAGTCACTCATGCTGATCGACTGCGCGTCCTGCGTCGCACGGGACATCGCCTGCCGCGACTGCGTCGTCACCGTCCTGCTCGACCGATCAGGCTCCGCGCTCGCTCTGATCGACCTCGACGATGCCGAGCACGACGCGATCAGCAGGCTGGCCTCGGCCGGGCTGGTGCCGCCACTGCGATTGGTGTCCGCTTTGTCAGCGGATGGGCGGGAGAGTGCGTGATGGTGCACACCTCTGGGGCCCAACACGCCCACCCCTACGTTGCACTTGACCCGCCCGGCGTCGTAACCTTTCCGAGACCTAATCGGTTACTGGTGGCTGAACTGGCCGTCGCCGAGCGGGTCGCGCCGAATTACATCAAATGTCCTGCGTGCGCTGGCAGCAATCGCTGTCGATGTACCCGCTACGCAGGGCAGTAAACCGGGGACCCGAGCACGTTCGGGGTGAATCGACAGAGCATCGCGCACCTGCGCTGCCGCGTCGTAGGGCTACTTCCTGGCCCGAACCCGTCAGCTAACCCGGTAGGCGGTCGAGGAAGAAGGAGCTCCGCCAACCGTGGCGATTCGTCTACCGCGTCATGCCCTGCCCGTGATCGTCGTCACCGCTCTGGTGGCAGGCGCCCTAATCGGTCCGACTACCGCGTCGGCAGCACCGCACCGCCAGCCCTCGATCGACTCGGTGCAGAAGCAGCTCGGTGAGCTCGCCCTGCAGAACTCGCAGTTGGTCGAGAACTTCGACCACGCCCGCGTCATGGTCGCCACGAGGGAGAAGCAGGCGGCCGCAGCCTTGCAGGTGCAGCGCCGCATCGAGGTCGCCTACCGCGGCGCCAACGCCGAGTTCGCCCAGAACGTGCAGGCTCAGTACGAGTCCGGTGCGATGGGCGCCGCTGGTGCACTGCTCGACAGCAACAGCGGAGGCAACTACCTCGACCGGCTCACGGGGATGAATCTTGTCTCCAGCCACGACGCCGATGTGGTGGGCCGGGTATCGATCGCCCGCAAGGAAGCGAGCGATCAGGCGAGCAGGACAGCCACCCTGCTGGGCCAGGCGCAACAGGAGCGAACCGACGTCGCGGCCAAGAAGGTCGCCGTCGAGCAGCAGATCACTAAGTATCAGCGGCTGTTGAGCACTCTCAATTCCGCCCAGCAGGCGGCGTACCTGCGGGCCAGCAACCCGATGGTCGCCTCGGCGACGGCGCTGAAGAACCTGCCCGGCACCGGCTCCAAGGCCGCGCAGCGGGCGGTTCGCTTCGCCCTGGCCCAGGTGGGCCTGCCCTATGTGTTCGGCGCCGCCGGTCCAAGTGCCTTCGACTGCTCTGGCCTGACCATGGCGGCCTGGCACGCGGGCGGCGTCAGTCTGCCGCACTCGGCGGCCGATCAGTACAACTACGGCCATCACGTCAACATCGAGGCGATGCAGCCGGGTGATCTGGTATTCCTGTACAGCCCAATCGGACACGTCACGATCTACATCGGTGACGGGCTGATGGTTTCGGCGCCGACTGAGGGGCAGAACGTCAGCGTGGTTCCGGTCAGCGCCTTCCGCAGCGATATCGTCGGCGCCACGCACCTGGCTTGACGTCCACGACCGCATGACAGGACCTTCCGCCGTCCTCGGACGATTCGTCGTGGCGCGGCGGTGGGGTCGAAGACAGTCCGCTCGCCGCTTCGTG
>JBDTFN010000323.1:0-2797 GCA_039937915.1 Jatrophihabitans sp.
TCAGCTCGTACATGATCTCGTCGGTCATCGAGCGTTCGACGAATCGGTCCCCGGACATGCCGTCGTAGCGGGAGAAGTCCAGCGGCTTGCCGACGCGCACCCCCGGCCGTGGACGCAGCTTGGGGACCAGGCGTCCGGAGGGCTGGATGGCGTCGGTGTTGATCATTGCGACGGGGATGACGACGGCACCGGACTCCAGCGCCATCCGGGCCACGCCGGTCTTGCCGCGGTACAGGCGCCCGTCCGGCGACCGGGTGCCCTCCGGGTAGATGCCCAGCAGGTTGTTCCCATGCCCCAGCACACGAACGCCGGTCTTCAGCGCGGCCATGGCGGCGTCCTTGTCGTCGCGGTCGATCGGCACCTGCCCGACCCCGGAGAAGAACAGCTTCGAGAAGAAACCTTTGATCCCAGGGGTCGTGAAGTACTCGGCCTTGGCCAGGAACGTCACCTTGCGCGGAGCGAGCAGCGGCAGGAAGAACGAGTCGGAGAACGACAGGTGGTTGCTGGCCAGGATGGCCGGCCGGTCGTCAGGGATGTTCTCGCGCCCCTCGATCCACGGCCGCCAGAAGAGTCGGAGCACGGGGCCGAGGAAGATGAACTTGGCGAGCCAGAACCCCAACAGATCCTCCTGGGTCGCCGTAGCCGGACGGTGAGCAATGGTTTCGGGCCGGATCCTAGTCGCGCCTGAGCGCGTCGGGCCAGTTCAACCCCGGATTAGGGTCGCCCGTCGCGCGTCGCGGGAGGCATGATGGAGTCGTGCCCGCAACCGAGGAGACCGCGCCGTTCGCCGCCGACGGCGGTCCGATCGGGGTCCTGGTCAGCCACGGCTTCACCGGGACGCCGGCGAGCATGCGGCCCTGGGCCGACCATCTCGCCGCGGCCGGCTTCACCGTCCGACTGCCGCTGCTGCCCGGGCACGGCCAGACCTGGCGCGAGACGAACCAATCCCGGTGGCCGCAGTGGTACGCCGAGATCGAGGCCGGTTACCGGGACCTTCAGTCCCGGTGCGACACCGTGTTCGCGGTCGGGCTCTCGATGGGCGGTTCGTTGGTGACCCGGTTGGCCGAACTCCACCCCGCCGGCGTCGCCGGGATCGTCCTGGTCAACCCCGCCTACGGGACACGACGTCTGGACGCGAAGCTGGCGCCCTACCTCGCCCACCTCATCCGCTCCCGTCCGTCGATCGGCGGGGACATCAAGAAGCCCGGTGTGGCCGAGCCTGCCGACGGCCGCACACCGATCATCGCGTTCGCGTCGGTCCAGAAGCTGTGGAAGACCACCGTCGCCGATCTGGACAAGCTGACCGCGCCGGTGCTGATGTACCGCTCGCGCGTCGATCACGTCGTCGACGACCTGTCCGCCGAACTGCTCAAGGCCGGCGCGGTGAACACGACCATCCGCGAGGTCATGCTCGAGGAAAGCTTCCACGTCGCCACCCTCGACAACGATGCGCCCACGATCTTTCAGGGCAGTGTCGATTTCATCCGGGCGCTCAGCGCGCCGCGCACCGGCACGGCGGATGCCGCCACGAGCGGAGCCCTGTGAGTGAGCACCCCGCCGAAGACCGGCAGGACAACGGACTGCGGGCCTCGGCATACGTCCCGCTGACCGACGTCGAGCCGGCGATCGGTGCCGCCCTGCTCATCGCGCTCGGCCGGGCCCGGATCGCGGCCTACCTCGTGTCCAGCGGCCCGCATGCCCCCAGCGACGATCGCCGACGCCTGTTCGTCGCGTCTGAGGAGCGCATCGACGCCCGGACCATCGTCGCCGCCGCCGTACGCGCCCTCGGCGAGCCCGAACCCGACCTGCCGCTGCCCGACGACCCGCTCGCCGGTGTCGATACCGACAGCGCCTTCAACGCGCTGATCGCCGACTGGCACGTCGACACCCATTCCGCGATCAGACAGGCCGAGCGGGATCTGCGGCGGGAGGACGAGAACTGGCAGGCCCGGCTGAACGCGCCACCGGTCGAGGACCCGATCTGGCTCGACGACGACCACTACGTCCCGCCCCCACCACCTCCGCTCCCCCGGCTCGCGCTCCCCACGATCATCGCGATGGCGATCCTGGTGCTGTCGATCGTGCTGCTGGCCACCGACGGCGAGTTCGGGGTGGCCGGGAACTTCACCTTCGTGGTCGGTATCGGGGGCCTGCTTCTCGGCGCCGGCATCTTGCTCAGTCGGGTCCGCGAGTACCGCCAGGACGACGATGACGACGGCGCCGCGATCTGAGGAGAACCCGGCGGATGTGATCACCCGCTGGGAGCGGTTCGGTGGCGCGTGGCGGGTCCTGAACCGCACCGCGGACTCGGTGACCGTCTCGCTCACCCGCTGCGATGGTGGCGAGGAGGTCCAGCGCCTCGTGTCCGGCGACCCTGCCCTGTTCGCCTGGCTCGACGAGCACCCCACCGGCTGAGCAACGGTCGATGGTTGGATTCCCCGGACGGCGACGACCGCGGAGGGCTCGATGACCGGAACTCAGCGCGACGCCGCGGCATGGTTGCGCAGCTTCCGCCCGCGGTCGATGCAGCACCGCGGACTGGACTACCTACGCGGCGGGATCGGAGCGCTCATCGGGGTCACCGTCGCTGCCGTCGCCGGCCGACTGCTGGACGTCGGGCCGCAGGCGCTGCCCTTCATCGTCGCCCCGATCGGCGCGTCCGCCGTTCTGCTGTTCGCCGCCCCAGCCAGTCCGCTTGCCCAGCCGTGGCCGGTGTTCGGCGGCAACCTGGTCTCGACGCTCATCGGGGTACTGGCCGGGCGACTGATCCACGACACCGCCCTGGCCGCGGCGGTCG
>JBDTFN010000324.1:0-5663 GCA_039937915.1 Jatrophihabitans sp.
CCGCTGGACATGAGCCACTGGCGGGGCGCGGAGCCGACCCAGGCCAACCTGCGCGCCATCACCGACGAGATCATGAGCGCGGTACGCACGCAGGTCGCCGAGCTGCGCAACGAGCCCGCGCCGGACAAGTTCTTCGTCCCGGCCCGCAAATACGTCGACAAGTCCACCAAGAAGCGCAAGATCGCCTGATGACCACCGCGCCGGATCTCGCCGTCCTCGCCGAATACGTCGCCGACCTGCGGGCGCGCCTCACCGCACCCGGCGCGGAGTTCGAACTCGCCCCCGGCGACGTCCGTGGGGTCGAGTTGCCGGTGTTCGTGAACCGCCGGACGTCACTGCGCGATTGGCTCGTCGACTCCCGTTCGTTCGGCGATCGCGAGTGCGTCGTGCAGGGCGAGCGCCGGCTCACCTTCGCCGATCACCACGACACCGTCGCCGCGCTGGCCACCGTCTTCGCCGACGAATACGGCGTGCGGCCCGGCGATCGGGTGGCGATCCTGGCCGCGAACTCACCGGACTGGAGCGTCGCGTTCTGGGCCGTCGCCGCGCTGGGCGGGGTGGCCGTCGCCGGCAACGCATGGTGGACCGCGCGCGAAGCCGTCGAGTCGCTGTCCCGCTTCGACGTCCGCGTCGTGGTCGCCGACGAGCGCCGCGCCGCGCTGCTCGCCGATCTGGACGTACCCGTCCTGCCGATCACCGACATCGCGTCGCTCACCCTGACCGCCGACCTACCCGACTCACCACGTCCGGACGAAGACGACGCGGCCGTCGTGATCTTCACCAGCGGGACGAGCGGGCAGCCCAAGGGTTCGGTCCACTCACACCGCGCGATGCTCTCGGTCATCGAGCTCCACCGCATGAGCGACGCCGTGGTTGCCGAAATGGCCGCCGCCAACGGGCTGCCACCGCGGACCCAACCGCGACGCTTCCTGCTCAGCACCCCGCTGTTCCACATCGCGAGCCTGCACAACCTCACCGTCCCCCGGTTGGCGACGGGCGACACCGTCGTCATGGACGCCGGGCGCTTCGACGCGGACAAGGTCCTGCGGACGGTCGAGGCCGAGCGCATCACCAACTGGGCGCTCGTCCCCACCATGGCTCACCGGCTCGTGAACCACCCCGGGCTCGAGAACTACGACCTGTCGACGCTGGCCGCAATGTCGATCAACTCCGCCCCGTCCTCGCCGGCCCTGAAGGACCGGGTCCGCGCGGCCGTGCCGACCGTCGCGATGTCACTGGCCGACAGCTACGGGCTCACCGAGTGCTGCACCGCGGCGACCGTCGCGAGCACCGTCGACCTCACCCTGTACCCGGACTCGGTGGGTCCTGCGGTCGCCTCCGTGCAGCTCCGAATCTGCGATCCGGCCGGCGATGTCCTGCCCGACGGCGAGTCCGGCGAGATCCAGACCCGCAGCCAGTTCCTGATGACCGGCTACTGGGACGACCCGGCCGCCACCGCCGCGGCGATCGATCGCGACGGTTGGCTGCACACCGGCGACATCGGTTATCTGCGCGACGAGCGATTGTTCCTGTCCTCGCGACGGACCGATCTCATCCTGCGCGGCGGCGAGAACGTCTACCCGGCCGAGATCGAGGCCGTGCTGGACGAGCACCCGGACGTGCGCGAATGCGCGGTCTACGGCGTGGACGACGACGATTTGGGCCAGACGGTGGCCGCGATCGTCGTCGGCGAGGCCGACGTCGAGACCCTGCGCGCCTACTGCGCCGAGCGGCTCGCCTACTTTAAGGTGCCGAGCCGGTGGACGGTCACGACCGAGCCGCTGACACGCACCGCGACCGGCAAGGTCGTCCGCCGCGCCCTGCCCCGCTGAGGCTCAGCGCACGCGGCGCCGACGCGCCACCTCGGCCAAGGTGACGGCCGCGGCCACCGACGCGTTGAGCGACTCGGCCTCGGCGGACATCGGGATCGACACGGTGAGATCGCAGGTCTCCCCCACCAACCGCGACAGGCCACGCCCTTCGGACCCGACCACGACCACCAACGGATCGGTGGCCAGTTCCAGATCGTCCAGCGTGGTGGTGCCGTCGGCGTCCAGACCGACGACGAACAGACCGGCCTCGCGACACTCCTTCAGCGCCCGGACCATGTTCGTTACCTGCGCGATCGGCAGCTTCGCGGCGGTGCCGGCCGACGTGCGCCACGCGGTCGGCGTGATGCCGGCCGAGCGACGTTCGGGGATGACCACGCCGTGCGCGCCGAAAGCCAGCGCCGAGCGGACGATCGCCCCGAGGTTGCGCGGGTCGGTGACGCTGTCCAGGGCCACGATCAGCGGCGGTACCCCTGAGTCGGCCGCCTCGGCCAGCAGGTCGGGCAGCGTCCGGTAGGCGAACGGGGGCACCTGCAGCGCAATGCCCTGGTGCAGGATCCCGCCGGTACGCCGGTCCAGTTCGGCCCGGCTCACCTCGAGCAGGGCGAGCCCGCGGTTGGACGCTAGGCGCACCGCCTCGGTGACCCGCTCGTCGGCCTGGACGCCCTGGGCGAGGTACAACGCGGTGGCCGGGATCTTGGCGCGCAGCGCCTCGGCGACGGGGTTTCGTCCGACGAGCAGCTCGGCGGCCATCGTCTCGCGCGGCTTGCGTTTCACGCCCTGCGTCGTCTCGCGCCGCTCGGCCGAGGCCGCCCGGCGGGACGCGGAATGGCCCTTACGGTCCTCGGCCTTCGGCGTCGGGCCCTTACCCTCCAGCGCACGGCGGCGCTGGCCGCCGGAGCCGACCTGCGGGCCCTTCTTCTGCTTGCGGATCGCGCCGCGTCGTTCGGAATTGCCGGGCATCAGGCCACCGTCCATCGTGGGCCGTCGGGGGTGTCCTCGATCTTCACACCCGCGGCGGCCAACTGGTCGCGGATCGAGTCCGATGCCGCGTAGTCCTTGCGTTCCCGGGCAGCTGCCCGCTGGTCGAGCGTGACGCGGACGAGCGCGTCCACGACGTCGCCGAGGTCTCCCGCGGAGTCGTCGGCCCAGTCGTCGGGGGCCAGCCCGAGCACTTTCGTCATGGCCAGAACCGCCCCGAGCGCCTCGCGCACGGTCTCCTTCGCGCCGTCGGAGAGGGCGGCGTTGCCGGCCCGCACCGTGTCGTGCAGGACGCCGAGCGCGGCGGGCACGCCGAGGTCGTCGTCCATCGCCCGTTCGAAGGCGTCCGGCGTCGAGCCGACACTGGCCTCGACGACCTCCGAGGCCTTGGCGATGAAGTTCTCGATCCGCCGGTACGCCGCGGCGGCATCGTCCAGTGCCGCCGGCGAGTACTCGATGGTGGAGCGGTAGTGGGCCGCGCCGAGGTAGTAGCGCAGTTCGACCGGACGCCGCTCGCGCACGACCTCGCGCACCTGCAACGTGTTGCCCAGCGACTTGCTCATCTTCTCCCCGGCCATGGTGACCAGGCCGTTGTGCATCCAGTAGTTCGCGAAGCCGTCCCCGGCCGCGGTGGACTGGGCCAGTTCGTTCTCGTGGTGCGGGAAGACGAGGTCCAGGCCGCCGCCGTGGATGTCGAACGAACTCCCGAGGTACTTCGTGGCCATGGCCGAGCACTCCAGGTGCCAGCCCGGGCGGCCGTAACCCCAGGGCGTGGGCCAGGACGGCTCCCCGGCCTTGGCCGCCTTCCAGAGGGCGAAGTCACGCGGGTCGCGTTTGCGGGTGTCTCCGAACGAGTCCCCGGCGGCCTGCATCTCGTCCATCTTCTGCCCGGACAGCGAGCCGTAGGACGGGTGGGAGCGGACGTCGAAGTACACGTCACCGTCGGCGACGTAGGCGTGCCCGGAGTCGATGAGGCGCGCCATGAGCAGGATCATCTCCGGGATGTGCCCGGTCGCCCGCGGTTCGTAGGTCGGCGGCAGGCACCCCAGCGTCTGCTCGGCGTGCACGAGTTCGCGTTCGTTGCGGAAGGCCAGGGCGAACCACGGTTCTTTCGCGGCGGCCGCCTTGGCGATGATCTTGTCGTCGATGTCGGTGACGTTGCGGACGAAGGTGACCTCGTAGTCATCGTGGGCGAGCCAGCGCCGCAGGATGTCCATGTTGATCCAGTTGCGCACGTGCCCGATGTGGGGCGGCCCCTGGACGGTGAGCCCACACAGGTAGATCGACGCCCGACCGGGGACGAGGGGCACGAAGGCCCGCGCCGACCTGGCGGCAGTGTCGTAGAGGTGCAGACTCACCTGACCATCCTACGGACGGCCTCGGGGCGTTCAGGGCGACGGCGCCTCCTGCCAGTCCCAGGTGAGCATCTGCGCGGCCCACCCTCGCTCCTGGTCCGGCGCCGAGGCCGCCGCAATATCGATGTGGTTGCGCGCATCGGCGTAGTGGTGGTCCTGGTAGTCCATTGCCCCGAGGTAGTAGTGCGCGCGGCCCTTGACCTCGTCCGGGCCGTCCGCGTGCAGTGCGGCCTCGAAGAACGCGCGGGCGGCGGGCAGATCCCCGTACTGGTAGTTGTCGACCCCGTCGACGACGTGCTGGGCGGCGGGGCTGGACGCGTCGGGATGCGAGACGACTCCGATCTCGCCGAACAGCGCCCGCGCGGGTTCCAGTTCCTCGGCGCCCTCCAGACCGGGCAGTGCCTTCTCCAGCCACGAGCGCGCGTTCGTATCGTCGCCGGTGTGGTGCAGCGCCTCGGCGACGAGGTACTCGGCCTTGGCAATCGTGATCGGCGGATTACAGGTGGAGATGGCGATCGAGTAGAAGATCCGCTGGCTGAGGGCGTAGTCACCGGCCCCGCGAGCCGTAGCCCCGGCCTGCCACCAGTCCTCGGTCTGCTCCATGGTCTGGGGGACGACGTCCGGGTCGACGGCAGGGTCGTCGGGCGTTGCGTTGTCCAGCGAGTGCAGCAGGTCCGCCGCTCCGGGCTCATGGGAGTCGGTGGCGAAGTTCCACGCCGCGTCGACGTCCCCCCGATTCATCGCGGTCAGCGCCAAGCGGTGCGACGCATGGCTCTTCTGGTCGCCCGTCGCCGACGCGGCCTGCCTAAGCGCGAAGTAGAGGTCGTAGGCGAGATCGGCGTTGCCGGCCTCCCACGCCTGGTCGGCCTCGGTCAGGTACTCGGCGCAGTCGGCGTCGTTCTCCGGGATGGCGTGCGGATCAGGGATCGACATGCAGAAACGCTATGGCGCGACGTCGGCTCGGACGTGCCCCGGCGCGCTGCCCCTCGGGGCAGGGTTAGCGTGGCCGGATGGACCTGCACCCCGACTCACTCGTGGTCAGCACGGGACGCCCGCATGAACCCGGCGACCCGCTCAACACCGGCATCGTGCCCGTCACGGCCTACCGCACCGACGAGTCCGGAAACCGATACGCACGCTTCGCCGTCTCGCCGACGGTCGCGGCGTTCGAGCAGGTCATCGGCGTGCTGGAGGGTGGCCGCGCGCTCGCGTTCTCCAGCGGCATCGCCGCGCTGGCGGCCGTGGTGGATCGGCTGCCCGTCGGTTCAGTGGTCGTCGTCCCGGACGAGGGCTATTCGGGCACGGTCCTGACGTTCCGTGAGCACGAGGCGCTCGGCCGCCTGGTGCTCCGCCGCGTCGCCCCGGCCGACACCGACGCTGTCCGCGCCGCTTGCGTCGGCGCCGATCTCGTCTGGGTCGAGACGGTGTCCAACCCGTTGATGAGCATCGTCGACCTGCCTGCGGTCGCGGCTGCGGCGCACGAGGCCGGGGCGGTGCT
>JBDTFN010000325.1:0-7946 GCA_039937915.1 Jatrophihabitans sp.
CTTGACGATGATCTCGACCACGGCCGAGTGCAGCGAGTCGCTGGAGTAGACCGGAGCGGTGCAGCCCTCGACGTAGTGCACGTAGGCGTCCTCGTCGACGATGATCAGCGTCCGCTCGAACTGGCCCATGTTCTCGGTGTTGATCCGGAAGTAGGCCTGCAGCGGGATCTCGACGTGGACGCCCTTGGGCACGTAGATGAACGAGCCGCCAGACCACACCGCCGAGTTGAGCGCGGAGAACTTGTTGTCCCCGGACGGGATGATCGAGCCGAAGTACTCGCGGAACAACTCAGGATGCTCTTTGAGCGCGGTGTCGGTGTCCATGAAGATGACACCCTGCTTCTCCAGCTCCTCGTTGATCTGGTGGTAGACGACCTCGGACTCGTACTGCGCGGCCACGCCGGAGACGAGGCGCTGCTTCTCGGCCTCGGGGATCCCCAGCCGGTCGTAGGTGTTGCGGATGTCGTCGGGCAGGTCGTCCCACGTCGCGGCCTGCTTCTCCGTGGACCGCACGAAGTACTTGATGTTGTCGAAGTCGATCCCGGACAGATCAGAACCCCAGTTGGGCATGGGCTTCTTGTCGAAGATGCCCAGTGCCTTGAGCCGGTAGTTCAGCATCCATTCCGGCTCGCTCTTCTTCGCCGAGATGTCGCGGACCACTGCCTCGGACAGTCCGCGCTTAGCTGCGGCGCCGGCGACGTCGCTGTCAGCCCAACCGAAGCCATAGCGGCCGAGCGCGTCGATCTGCTCGTCCTGGGTCAGCACACGGTCTGGCGCTGTGGGCGTGGTGGTCATATTTGGTTCCTCCCGGATCGGGTGGGGGTGTGCTGGTCACTACGGCGCTCTCCGCCGACGAGAGATGCGTCGAGGACGGGAACGTGGGTGGTGCAGACGCCGTCGCCGTGGGCGATGGTCGCCAGTCTCTGGACGTACGTGCCGAGCACCTTTTCAAAGGCGCGGGTCTCGGCCTCACACAATTGCGGGAACTCGGCGGCGACGTGGGCGACCGGGCAGTGGTGCTGGCAGATCTGCACGCCGGAGACGGCGTCCGCATCGCCCACCGTCTCGATGGTCGAAGCGTATCCGTGGGCCGACAGGGCGCGAGCCAAGGCCGCGCCGCGTGTGATCATCGGCGCATCCGGGTCGACGTCCGGGGCGAGGCGGTCGACGAGGGTCTGGGCGCGGTGTTCGGCAAAGGCCATTACGGCTTCGTCCCCGCCGGTGGCGCCGAGATAACGCAATGCGGTGTTGGCAAGATCGTCGTAGCCGTGCGGGAATGCCGTCCGACCGACATCGGTCAGTGCGTAGGTGCGGGCGGGACGGCCACGCCCACGTCGATTGGTCGGCCGTGGCGTGCACTCGACGAGCAGTCCGTCGGCGACCAGCGCGTCCAGGTGCCGTCGGATCGCCGCCGGCGACAGTCCCAGCTGATCGGCCAGGGCGGCCGCGGTCTGCGGGCCACGCTCCAACACATGACGCGCGACGACGTCCCGGGTGCGATCGAGGGTGGGGGCACCAGTGCTACGAGCGCCCGCCTCCTGCTCGATCTGGAATTTCACTACATCAGTATGACCTATTTCGACGGGCGGCGGGTAGGGCGACCAGGTGCTGTGCGGCCGATCTCACTGCGGGTACGTTTCCGGAGTGCTGTACCGGACTTTGGAATTGACGCTCGCCCCGGTTCTTCGGGCCGTATACCGACCCGAGGTCACCGGCCTAGACAACGTCCCGACGCACGGGCCAGTCATCATCGCGGCCAATCACGTGTCCGTCGCCGACGAGTTCTTCACCCCGCTCGCGGCCCGTCGACAGATCTTCTACTTCGCCAAAGCCGAGTACTTCACGACCCCAGGACTGCGCGGCGCCGTGCTGGCGAAGATCTTCAACGGGCTCGGTCATGTCCCGGTCGCGCGGGGCAACATGCGTTCGGCGGCAGCAGTGATCGACATCGGCGTCGATGTGCTGGCCGATGGCAAGGCGCTCGGGATCTATCCCGAGGGCACCCGGTCCCCCGACGGTCGCCTGCACAAGTTCCGCACCGGCGTCGCCCGCCTGGCGCTGCGCAGCGGCGCTCCGGTCGTGCCGGTTGGCCTGATCGGCACCCGCGAGGTCCAGCCCCCGGACTCCCGACGGTGGCATCGCGCCCCCGTCGCGGTGAGGTTCGGGGCGCCGATGCACTTCGGTCATCTGGCCGAGTCCGAGCGCAGCGCGCGCGTGCTGCGTGAGGTCACCGAACAGATCCGTACGGCGATCCAGCAACTGTCCGGCCAGGAGTACGTCGACACGTTCGGCTCGAACGTCAAGGCTGCCGAATAGGCCATCGGAGGAGCTCGGGCTGGGTCCTGGATCACCGCGGCCGGTGCGGCGCGCTCCCCACAGCCGCTCGTTCCTAGACTGACCGGGTGTCCGTGGACTCCCCTGCCGTCGAGATCGTCGATCTCGTCAAGACCTACGGCGCGGTGCGCGCCGTCAACGGGCTGTCACTGAACGTCCCGCGTGGATCGGTGCTGGCGTTGCTCGGACCCAACGGAGCCGGCAAGACCACCACCGTCGAGATCTGCGAAGGCTTCCGCAGGGCCGACTCCGGCTCGGTCCGCGTCCTGCGCCACGACCCGATCGCCGACGCCGGGATCCTGCGACCCAGGGTCGGGGTGATGCTCCAGGACGGGGTGGGCGGCTACACCGGCGCGACGGCGCTCGAGCTCATCAAGCTGTTCGCGGCCTACGCCGCACATCCCCATGATCCGGGCGCCATGCTCGCCATGGTGGGCCTGTCCGATGTTGCGGGCACTGCGGTCAAACGGCTGTCCGGAGGCCAGGCGCAGCGACTGTCGCTCGCGCTCGCTCTGGTCGGCCGTCCTGAGCTCGTTTTCCTCGACGAACCGACAGCGGGCATGGATCCGCAGTCGCGGCGCGGCACCTGGGAACTCGTGCGCGCCATGCGTAACGACGGTGTCAGCGTCGTGCTGACCACACATTTCCTGGACGAGGCCGAGCAGCTGGCCGACACCGTCGTGGTCATCGACGCGGGACGGATCGTCGCGCAGGGCAGCCCGCAGGAGCTGACGCGGGCCGGCGCGGAGGGACAGATCCGTTTCCGAGCCGTGCCCGGCCTGGCGATCGAGTCCTTGAGAGTGGTGCTGCCGCCGGGGTGCGGCGTCGCCGAGCCCGAACCCGGGCAATACCTGGTGAGCGGAGAGGTCACCCCGCAACTGCTCGCTACCCTCACTGCGTGGTGCGCGAGCCAGCAGGTCATGGCCGAGGATCTCGCCGTGGAGCGGCGAACCCTCGAGGACGTCTTCCTCGACCTGACCGGCCGGGAGTTGCGGACGTGATGCGGCGATGAATCCGCAGACGACCTCCTACGTCCCCGCGCCCGGCGCTGCCTCGCGCGCTCGCATGCTGGTCGCGCAGACCGGCATGGAGTTCAAGCTGTTGCTTCGCAACGGCGAGCAGGTGGGCCTGACGCTGCTCATTCCGCTGCTGCTGCTGTTCTTCTTCAACCTTCCCCTGCTGTACTCGCTCGGTTCACCGCGCCGCATCGACTTCGTCGTGCCCAGCATCATCGCCCTCGCGGTGATGTCGGCCGCCTTCACCGGTCTGGCCATCGGGACCGCCTTCGAGCGCAAGTACGCCGTGCTCAAACGCCTCGGGGCGACCGCGCTGCCGCGCTCGGTCCTCATCGGCGGCAAGACCTTGTCGGTGCTGTTGCTCGAACTCGTGCAGGTCGGCCTCATCTGTGCCGTCGGGTTCGCGCTGGCCTGGCGACCGGAGGGCAACCCCGCTCAGGCGCTGCTGCTCGTCGTCCTTGGAACCGTCGCCTTCGGCGGGCTCGGGCTGCTGGTCGCCGGCACGCTGCGGGCCGAAGCGACCCTCGCGGCGGCGAACCTCATCTGGCTGGTGCTGTTGTTCGCCGGCGGCATCGCGATCCCGCTCGACCGCTACGGCGCGGCCAAGCATGTGCTGCAGTACCTGCCGTCGGCTGCACTCTCCGACGGGCTGCACGCCGTCCTGCAACACGGCGGCAACGTCCCGGTGAAGGACCTGCTGACCCTCGTCGTCTGGGCGGTCGTCGCCCTGCCTGCCGCGGCACGGTGGTTCCGGTGGGAGTGAGCACCGACCCGGGGTTGGCCCCTGCGTCGTCCGGACCCAGCGAGGTGCGGTGGCTGCCGGCGCGACTACAGACCGCACAGGCCCTGCGCCGTCTCGCCCTGGCGTCGGTGATCGCGAACGTCGTCATCGTGGTGACCGGTGGCGCGGTACGACTCACCGACTCCGGACTCGGCTGTCCCACCTGGCCACGCTGCACCGATAAGTCGCTGACCCCGACCAGTGCCTCGGCACTGCACGGCATCATCGAGTTCACGAACCGCCAGTTGACCTTCGTGCTCGTCATCATCGCGGTCGCGACCTGGACGGTAGCCATGGTGCGCCGGACCGAACGCCGCACTGCCACCGTGGCGGCTCTCAGCATCCCCGCGCAGGCGGTGCTGGGCGGTCTCACTGTGCTCACCCACCTGAATCCCTGGCTGGTGGCCGCACACTTCATGCTGTCGATGGCGATCATCGCCGTCACTTTCGTGCTGTGGTGGCGGGTTCGGGGACTTCGCGAAGACGGCACGGTCGAACGGCTCGTCGTCGACCCCCGCGCTCGCCTCATCGCCTGGTTCACCGCCGGAGCCACCCTGGCAACTCTGGTCATCGGCACCGTCGTCACCGGAAGCGGGCCGCACGCCGGGGACCTCACCCACGGTCGGATACGACGCACCGGTCTGCAGCCGTCGTCGGTGGCGCAACTGCACGCCGACGCCGTCATGGTGCTGATCGGACTGACGGTCGGTCTGCTCGTGCTGGTCTATGCCGTGCGCGCAGCCGAGCAACTGCGGCGGGCGGCGGTGATCCTGCTCGTCGTGGAGCTGGCCCAGGGCGTCATCGGCTACACGCAGTACTTCCTGCACCTGCCAGAACTTCTTGTCGGCTTCCATATGCTCGGCGCCTGCCTGGTGTGGCTGGCCGCGTTGAACGTCGTCGTTCGTACCGAGCCCGCCGCCGTGCCTGCCCGGGTGGAACCGCTCAGAAGATCTGGCTGAGGGTGTAGATCGCCAGGCCGGCGAGGGCGCCCACCACGGTGCCGTTGATCCGGATGAACTGCAGGTCACGACCGACCTGCAGTTCGAGCCGTCGGCTCGTCTCATCGGTGTCCCACCTGGCCACGGTCGAGGAGATGACGTCGGTCAGGTCCTGGGCGTAGTTCAGGGCGACGTGACCGGTGAAGCGTTGCAGGGCTTCGTTGACCTTGTCCCTGATCACCGGATCGTCACGCAGCACCTCCCCGCCGCGGACGGTGAGCGATTCCGCCGACCGCCGTAGGTCGGAATCGGGGTCCTCGGTCTCACTCAACAGCAGCGCCTTCATCGCGTCCCAGAGATTGTTGAGGTACTCGTGGACGTTGGGGTGATCCAGGATCTGGTCTCGTGCCGCCTCCACGCGCGCGATCCGGTCCGGGTCATGGCGCAGTTGCTCGGCCAGTTCCCGCAGCTTCTGGTCGAAGCCCTTGCGCAGGCCGTGTTCCTCGTCGTCGATGACATCGTCGAGGAAGGACTGCAGCAGGCTGAACCCTTTGTTGAACACCCGGTCATCGAGCCAGTCCGGCACCCAGTCCGGTGATTCATGGGAGACCTGCCGTCGAAAGACGGTTCGGTTGTCGTCGAGGAAATGACGCGCGCCGCGCAGGAAGGTGCCAAGTGCTGCCTGGTGCTGACCGGCGTCGCAGATGGCCTCGATCAGACGGGCGAGCAACGCTGCGATGTCCATTTCGCGCAGACGCTTGTCGGCGAAGGCAGCAACCGAGTGCCGTAGTTCGTCGTCCTGGAGCACGGTGGCCAGTCCGCTGATCGCGTTGCTGAGTTCCTCGGCCAGGCGGTGGGCGTGCTCGGGGTCGGCGAGCCACTCGCCGAACCGCTCCGGCACCCGGGCGGCAGCTACCCGTTCGGCCAACACCTCCGTGGTCAGGAAGTACTCCTGTACAAAGCCGGCCAGTCCCTCACCGATCTGGTCCTTCTTGTTCGGGATGATCGCCGTGTGGGGAATCGGGATCCCCAACGGATGGCGGAACAGTGCGGTGACGGCGAACCAGTCGGCCAGACCACCCACCATCGACGCCTCGGCGGTCGCCTGCACGTAACCCCACACACCATGGTCGTCGCCGAGGACGCGGCACAGGACGTAGACCACAGCGGCGACCAACAACAGGCTGACCGCGATCCGCTTCATCCGGCGCAGGCCGTCGATCCGCTCCTGTTTCACCTCGGGCAGGCGAATCGCGCCAGGTTCCTGAGGGCCGGTCGATCCGTGGTGTGCCGCTCGCGGTGCTGGTCGCGGTCGGCCCGCCGCCGTCCTCGATGAGGTCATGCCGTCCCTCTCGTACTGTCGACCATGGACCCGATCCTAAGGAAGCGCCCGCACCGCCGTCCCGACGCCCGCGTTGGTTTGTTCCTAGGTGGACATGTGAAGATCACTGTTCGCAGCGACCGCATGGAGAGTGAATCCGATGGCCGACGCCGGCTGGTACCCCGACGCCCAGGACCCGCACGCCCAGCACTATTTCGACGGTGAGAACTGGACCGGTCAGCGTCGGCCGAACACGCCGAACGCCCCCGGCCAGGGCCCCGCCGCGCCGCCGGACGATGCCACCGTGCGCCGGGGAGACCTGGCCGGCATGGGTGCCCCCCCGATGTTCCACGCCCAAGAGCCCCAGAGCGGTTCGCACCCGGACCCCGCGCCGACCTGGGCCGCGCCGGCGCAAAGCGGTTACCCGCCGGCGCAGAGCGGCTACCAGTCACCAGCGCAGCACGGCAGTTGGCCAACCCCGCAGGACCAGTACGCCGCCCAGCACCCGGTGCCACCACAAGCCGGCCCATGGCAGCCCCAGGGCGCGCCGAGCCAGTGGGCACCGACTCCTCCCCCGCGGCGAAGCCGCACACCTCTGATCATCGCCGGGGTGGCGGTCGTGGCCGTCGTCGCCGGGCTGGTCACCTTCCTCGCCTGGCCGGACGACCCGCCCGCGTTCACCTTCGACGGCTTGGAGGTGGCGGCGGGGGCCACCACGCTCACCAAGGCCGAGACAGCGCTGGACACGGCCGTCCAAACACGCCATGGCGCGAAGAATGACGACACCCGGTGCTATTTCGCCCGACCCAAGACCACCGGCTCGGGCGCGAAGAAATCTGACGTCGAGGACGCCCTTCGTTGCGGACCGGTGCTGTTCGTCGACGGCGAGAAGTCGGCGGCGTACCTGCGGGTGCCGCTCACCCACGAGCAGTCCAACGGCAAGGTGACCCTCACGCCGCAGAGCGACCTGACCTCCATCCAGCCGACCTCACTCGGGGACGTCGATCTGGTGCGTCCGGACGGCAAGAAAGCTCCGGACGGCATCGGCAATCTCGAGGTGCCCGCGCCGCCGCCGGCCAACAAGGATCTGCTCACGACGACCTCGCTCGGTTCCACCTCGCCGCCGCCGTCGCTCACCGGGGCAACGATGGTCGGCAAATCCACGAAGGTCACGCTGGCCAGTGCGGGCGAGATCGCTCGCTACGGATCAGGCGATGACGCCCGCTCGGCTCCCGCCGGTCAGAAGTTGATCGCCTTCCAGGTCAGCTACGGGCCAGGCGACGTGAGCAGTTCCGGCGGTACCCGGGCCAGCCTGGTCATCGACGGTTCGACGCCGCGCGATCTCCCCTCGGCCTCCGGCGACACGTACGTGGTTGCGGCTATCCCCTCCGGCGCATCGGCTGTCGTCAGCCTCGTGGACGGCGGTTTCACCCAGACCCTGGGTCTGCCGGACGGCAAGCCGGGCAACGCCAACATCGCTGTACTACGTCGCGCGAACAAGACCGGATACGTCGGGCAGACCAAGACAGTGATATTCAAGATCTCCGGCGGCGGCC
>JBDTFN010000326.1:0-17353 GCA_039937915.1 Jatrophihabitans sp.
GTCATCGAAGACTCCGGCGCGGTCATCCCCGTGTGCGCCTGGGTGGACGGAGAGTACGGCATCAGCGGCGTCTACCTCGGTGTCGAGGCCGAGATCGGCCGCGAGGGCGTCAAGAAGGTCGTCGAGCGGGACCTCACCGACTCCGAGCTGGCCGGGCTCAAGGAGGCCGCTGAGGCGGTTCGCGCCAAACAGGCCGACATCGCCGAGTTGTAACGGTTCGCGCCACACCGGCGAGAATGATTGACCACAACGCATCACGCGAGTAATTCTCATCGTGGCCCGTGTCGCAGATCAGTGTCACGGCCATTCTTTCGGTCCACTGCGACCGGGATTGTGATGAGGCCTGTGACCAGCACTGCGATCAGTCGACCGAAACGACGGACCGAACTCGACGCCTACCCCAGCGGGGGGCAGCGATACCTTTCACTGGGCATTGTCGTGTTGGCGACGATCGTCCTGTACTACCAGTTCTATCTGGCCGGCGCGGTGGCCGCTGGCACCAAGGGGAAGAACGGGATCCTCGTCGACTACGGGATGTCGTTCAAGTACTACGTCTACATCGCCGTGGTCGGCTACATCCTCGGTGCGGTGGCCTCGTTCGTCAGTGGATTCGCCGACAAGTACGGCCGCGTCAACATCATCACCATCGGCCTCGTGGTCGTGGCGCTGCTGTGTCTGGTCGGCATCCCGCTCGCGGACAGCAAGCTCGGCTTCGCGATCGTGTTCGCCGCCATCGGCCTGGTCGAGGGCGTCATCCTGGTGGCCACGCCGGCGTTGATCCGCGACTTCAGCCCCCAGTTGGGCCGCGCCTCCGCGATGGGATTCTGGACTCTGGGCCCGGTGCTCGGCAGCCTGGTGGTCAGCATCCAGCTCAGTAGCACCAGCGTGACCACTCCGTGGCACCACCAGTACATCGCTGCGGGCGTCGTCGGCCTCGTAGTGGCTGGGTTGTCCTTCGTGTTCCTGCGTGAACTGACCCCGCAATTGCGCGACCAGGTGATGGTCAGCTCGAAGGACCGGATTCTTGTCGAGGCACGTGCAAAGGGCATCGACGTCGAGGCCGTGTCGAAGCACCCGTTCCGGCAGATGCTCAAGCTCGATATCGTCGGCTCGGCCTTCGCGATCAGCGTGTTCCTGATCATCTACTACATCGCCGTCGGATTCTTCCCGGTCTACTTCCAGACGATCTTCGGCTATTCGCAGAGCAAGGCCAACGCCCTCGGCAACTGGAACTGGACGTTCAACGCCCTGGCGCTGATCATCGTCGGCATCGTCTCGGACAAGGTCCGGGTGCGCAAACCGTTCATGGTGGTCGGCGCCGTCGGTGCGATCGTCGTAACCTTCATCTTCGCCACCCGAGCAACTCACCCGGAGACGAGCTACTCAACCTTCGTCATCCTGCTCGTTCTGATCAGCATCTTCCTCGGTACGGCCTACGCGCCGTGGATGGCGAGCTTCACCGAGACCGTCGAGAAGCGCAATCCGGCCCTGACCGCCACCGGCCTGGCCGTGTGGGGGTTGGTCATCCGCATCGTCATCGCGGTGTCGGTCTTCTTCGTCCCCACGGTCATCAGCACCGTCTCGACGCTCGTGGAGAAGGGGCCGGTCGCCCAGGCGATCGCGGCCGCGCACCCCAAGGAGATCGCGACTGCGCAGAAGCTCTCGCCGGCCACGTCGGCTGCGCTGGCGAAGGACCCGACGAATCAGGCCGCCGGCATCCAGGCAA
The DNA here is from genome assembly GCA_039937915.1 of Jatrophihabitans sp. Classification (GTDB taxonomy): domain Bacteria; phylum Actinomycetota; class Actinomycetes; order Mycobacteriales; family Jatrophihabitantaceae; genus Jatrophihabitans. Next base: position 1,727 of record JBDTFN010000326.1, read on the forward strand.
TCAGTGAGCTCAAGGGGATCCCGGTCGCGGACGTCGCCACCATCGCCAAGCTGAACGCCGACCACGGGCCAGCGATCCAGGCGGCCCAGGCGATCGATCCGGCCACGATCGCAACCCTGCTCACGGACAAGACCAACACCGCGGCCCTGACCAAGGCCGTGGGCCAGATCGTGACCAAGCTCAAGGTGACGCCGGCCGAGGCTCAGAAGCGATTGCAGGACCTCGCCACGATTCCGGTGGGTCAGTTGCTGCTGCTGCAGAGCAAGGGTCAGCAGGTCGTCGACGGGCAGAACGAACTGGTGGCCCTCGGCAAGAACATCACGCCGGCGGACGCCAAGATCCTCGGCGAGGCTCAGAAGGCGGCTGCCGACTCACCCAAGCAGTGGCGGACCTACTTCTTCATCGCCGTGGGTGGCGAGATCGTGTTCATCCCGCTGATCTTCCTGCTGGTCGGGCCGTGGAGCCCGAAGAAGGCGCGCAGGATGGAGGAGGAGCACGAGGCGATGGTCGAGGACGAGTTGGCCAAGCTCAACGCCTGACCGAGTTACTCGACGAGGGACCTGATCATGGTGTCGAACAGGTCGAGACGGGCGGAGTCGGTCGCCGGGTCGGGTAGCACCGACCGGGCGAGCGCCTCGCCGTCGAAGGCTTGCACGATGGTCAGCACGAGTGGACGCAAGAGGTCGGTCGGTACTGCTCGCAGTGCCGACCGACCTGCGGCCAGCTCGACGATCCGGTCACGAAGCACCTCGACCACCGGGGCCAAGCGATCACGCAGCGCGGAATCCGTACGGGCCGCGGTGAGCAGTTCCTGCCAAGCCGCGTTGACCGGTGCTCGGGTGGCGGCACGAGTCAGCTCCAACAGCGACCGGACGGATCCGTCGGTGTCGGCCACGGCATGCTCGAAGGCCGCAACCTGACGGCTGGTGACCTCGATCGCGGCAGCGGCGATGACGTCCAGGCGAGTGTCGAAGTGTCGGAAGATCCCGCCCTGGGACACCCCGGCGCGGGTGCCGATCTCGGTCACGGTCGTCCGCGCGTACCCGAGTTCGCCGAGCACGTCGATCGTCGCGTCGACGATGCGAGCGATGGTCGCTTCGCGACGTTCCCGCTGGGTCGGCCGGACGCGGGCCGGTGCACTCACGCCGTAGGTACGCTGCGCCGCTTCGCCGTCGCGACGCCAATCGACGTGGAACCGCCGCGACGACCGGCCCGCAAGACACGGCCAGTCCTTCGCTCGCGTCCGTAACCGGGGCTGAACGTACCGGCGCGGTAGACGACGTCCCCGGCGATGATCGTCGCGCAGACCGCGGCGTCGTTGCGGTTCACCATCCGGCGCAGGCCGTCGAACTCGGCGAGCGGCTCCTCGTGGTAGTCATCGGTGCTGGCGTCCAGACCGGCCGGGTCGATGACGACGAGGTCCGCGCGGTCACCGACCCGGATGCGCCCGGCGTCGATGTCGAAGAAGTCGGCCAGATCGCCGGTGAGCATGTGCACCGCGCGCTCGAGGGTCAGGAAGGCCTTCCCGGCCTGCTCGGCCTCGTGGACGCGGCGCAAGAAGCGGATGCCGAAGTTGTAGAACGCCATGTTGCGCAGATGGGCGCCGGCGTCGGAGAAGCCGATCTGGATACCGGGCTGCTGGGCCAGCTTTTCCAGGATCTCGGGACGGGCGTTGGTGATCGTCGTCCGCCAGCGCAGAGCTCGTCCGTGCTCGACGACGAGGTCCAGGAAGGCGTCGACGACGTGGATGCCGCGTTCGTCGGCCACCGACCCGATCGTCTTGCCGACAACGGAGGCGTCCGGGCATTCGACGATCTCGGCATCGTGGAAGTCGCGGTGCCACACCCGTGGCGCGAACTTCTTCTCATAATCGACGCGGAAGGTACGGCGGTACTCCGGGTCGCTCAGCAACTTGTTGCGGGCCAACTCGTCCTGCAGGTGCAGGGCCGCGCGACCGGCGCCGAACTCCTCGAACACGACCAGGTCGATGCCGTCGGCGTAGACCTGGAACGGCACCGGCAGGTGCTGCCAGCGGAAGTGCCCGCGACCGGGTCCGTTCACGATCCGGGCGAGCGGTCCGAAGATTCGATACAGCCACGGGTCGGACTTCGGGTCGGCCGCCGAGAGCAGCGAGGTCTTGAGCGGCTTACGGCCGATGCCGGTACTGCCGGTCAGGAACAGCGCGACGTTCACCTTGGTGTTGAGGTTCGGGATGCTCTGCAGCACCCGGCCACGGCGGCGCAGGATGCGGTTGAGGGACCAGTTCTCCCGCCAGCGTGCGTAGGACGAGGGCAGTTGACGCGAGCGGAACCGGTCGCCGTCGAGCTTGTCCCACGGGTTGGTCATGGTGGACATGCCGAGGTAGCCCGCGTCGAGGGCGTCGCTGAGCATCGCGTGCATGCGCGCGAGCTCGGACTTGGTCGGGGTCACGTTCTCGTCCGTCGAGCGATCCAACCCCATGACGTACGCGCGGACGTCGGAATGCCCGAGCATCGGGGCGATGTTCGGCCCGAGCGGACGCTGCTCGAGAGCGGTCAGGTAGGACTCGGGGCTCGTCCAGGTCTTGGCTTGCGACAGCGCCGCGAGCACCTGGGGACGGGGGAGCGCCTCGACCCGGCTGAACAGGTCGGCGGCGTCCAGCGCATCGGCGTACACCGTCGACAGCGAGCAGTTGCCGATCAGCACCGTCGTCACGCCGTGTCGAACGGACTCGGTGAGTCCCGGGGCAACGAGCACCTCGGCGTCGTAGTGGGTGTGGATGTCGACGAAGCCCGGGGTGACCCATTTGCCCGCGGCGTCGACGATCTCGGGGCAGCCGGTCAGGTCCAGGGGTTCGTCGCTCACCGCGACGATCCGGTCCGCGCGGATGCCGAGGTGCTTGATCGCCGAGGATGCCCCGGTCCCGTCGAACCAGCGACCGTTGGCGATGACGAGGTCGAACGGGGACATGTCGGCAGCGGGCATGCGGACTCCTGCAGAGTGGACGGAGCTTGAAACTAACATTGCGAGAGCTCTCTCGCAATGTAGGACTGAAGTGGTCCGTCGACTGCGGTCAGTTGTCCAGAACCGCGGTGCGCAGGACGTCGAGACCGACCGACCCGATGTCCAGCGCACGCCGATGGAACGCCTTCAGGTCGAAGGCGTCGCCCTCCCGGGCGCGGGCGTCGTCGCGCAGTTGCAACCACAGCCGCTCGCCGATCTTGTAGGACGGGGCCTGACCGGGCCAGCCGAAGTACCGCTCGAGCTCGAACCGGCGCACGCTCGCCGGTGAACTGGAGTGCTCGGCGAGGAACGCGAAGGCTTTGTCCCAGTCCCACTCGCCGCCCCCGACCGAGGCCGGCGCCGGCAGTCGGCAGTGGACGCCGATGTCGATGACAACCCGGGCCGCACGCAGGGACTGGGCGTCCAACATCCCGAGGCGATCGGCGGGGTCGTCAAGGAAGCCGAGATCGGCCATCAGCCGTTCCGCGTACAACGCCCAGCCCTCGCCATGCCCGCTGACCCAGGACGCGATCCGGCGCCACCGGTTGAGCAGTTCGCGCCGGTACATAGTCTGCGCGACCTGGAGGTGATGGCCCGGGACTCCCTCGTGGTAGACGGTCGTGCGCTCCCGCCAGGTGTCGAACTCGGTCACGTCCGGAGGTACCGACCACCACATCCGCCCGGGCCGGGTGACGAGGTCCTCGCTCGGGCCGGTGTAGTAGATGCCGCCCTGCTGGGTGGGAGCGATCCGCCCTTCGATCCGCCGAATCGCCTCGGGAATGTCGAAGTGGGTGTCGGCGAGGGCCGCGACGGCGTCGTCTGCGGTGCGTTGCATCCACTCCTGTAGTGCGGCCGTCCCGACGAGCTTGTGGGCCGGGCTGCTGTCGAGGAACGCCATGGCCTCACCGACCGAAGCGTCGGGCTTGATCCGCTGGGCGGTGGTGGCCATCTCGACCCTGATCCGGGCGAGTTCTTGCTGACCCCACTCGTAGGTCTCGTCGAGGTCGACGCGCGTGCCGAGGAAGGAATGCGAGTGCAGGACGTACGTTTCGCGGCCGACCGGGTCTTCTTCGCGGGCCAGCGGGAGGAGTTCGTCACGCAGGAATGACGCGAGCGCCTCGTAGGCCTCGGACGCGGCTCGAGCGCCGCGCTCCAGATCGGTGCGGATCGCCTCGGGCGGCGGCACGTCCCCGATGCGGGCCGCAGCGACGAAGGTGGCGAAGAAGCCGTCCGCCCCGACATTGGCCCCGCACTGGGCCACACCCATCTCGACCTGTCGTCGGGCCGGTGCGGCTCCGTTCCCGGCCGCCGTGAGCAGGCTCTGCGCGTATCCCTGCAGCGCGCGCGGCACCCCGGCGAGGCGTCGCGCGATCGTGTCCCAATCCGCAGCACCGGCGGTGGGCATGAGGTCGAACACGTCACGCACGGCCTGCAGGGGCGAGCCGATGTTGTTGAGCTGGCCGAGGTCGGCGCTCACCGCGTGCAGTTCCTCATTGACGCCGAGTTCGTCGCGCAGCGCGGCCACGGTCACCCGGTCGGTGGCGTCGGCGGGGTCGTGCTGCTCCAGCGCCTCGAGGGTGCGACGGCGGGCGGATGACCGCGCCTCGTGCCAGTCCGGGTCCAGGTCCGGCAAGCGGTGGTCCTGACCCGGAAGCCCGAAGTAGGTAGCCTGGATCGGGTCGAGTGCGACCACATCGTCGAGATAGTTGTCGGCGAGGTCGTCGATCGCGCTGAAGGAGCGTGGGGCGGTCATCTGGCCGATATTAGTGGGGCCAATTCTTCCGCGGGTGACGGCGGTCACTACGTGCAGAACGTGCCGGATGGGTAACGTCCCCATGTCGCGTCGGTGAAGACTCCTTCGTCGTGGCCATCGACGAGGAGGCGCATTGCTTTCGTACGAGCGGCACGGGTCCGGCGAACCGCTGGTCCTGGTTCACGGAGTGACGCATCGTAGGCAGGCCTGGTACCCCGTCCTCGACCGCCTGGTCGATCATCGCGAGGTCATCCTGGTCGACCTCCCCGGCCATGGCGAGTCCACCGATCTCGTCACCGACGGCCGTCCGGTCGCCGAGGTGCTGCGCGAGGAGTTCAAGCAGTTCCTCGACGAAGCCGGGCTGGACCGCCCACACGTGGCCGGTAACTCCCTCGGCGGGCTCGTTGCGCTCTACGCCGGAGCCCATGGTCACGCTCGTTCGGTGACCGCGCTCTCTCCCGCCGGTTTCTGGCAGAACTCCCGAGAGTGGGGCTACACCAGATCGATCTTCAGTCGGGCGTGTTCGCTGACCGAGCGCATGGGCGACTCGGTCGAACTGCTGGCGCGCAGCGCGGCGGGACGAAAGGTCATGTACGGGGTTCTCGTGGCACGTCCGTCCCGGGTCTCGCAGGATCAGGCCATCGGCGATGCTCGTGCTTTCCTGCGTGCCCGACCCGCGCTGCGCACCCTGCTGTCTGAAGCGGAGCCGTTCAGCGAGCCGATACCGCAGGACGTGCCGGTGACCATCGCCTGGGGCGCGCGCGACATGGTCCTGCCACCCTGGCAGGCCGAGACGGCCAAACGGGTAGTTCCGCACGGCGAACACCTCATGATGCGCGGTGTCGGGCACGTCCCGATGACCGACGACCCGAGCTACGTGGCGAAGGTCCTGCTCCGTGGCAGCGCCCCGGTCGCATCCGTCGCGCCGCTGGCCGCCACGACGGGACGCGGGCAGACACGTACCGTCCGCGCCGCATCGGCATAACCGCGCGCCGGTAGTGCCGGGCAGCAGTGGCGCGGCCCCTTACGCTGGGCCGGAACGTCAACAGCGACGTCCGGGGGAGGCGGCATGGGCGATCTGCTGATAAATATCGGCATCGTCATGCTGCTCATCGTCATCGAGGGTGTGTTCGTTGCAGCCGAGATAGCGCTGGTCTCGCTGCGGGACAGTCAGGTCCGTGGGCTGGGCGAATCCGGTCGGCGCGGCGGGGCGGCGATCGCCCGCCTCGTCGGGGACCCGAACCGTTTTCTCGCCGCCGTCCAGATCGGCGTGACCTCGACTGCGCTGCTGTCCAGTGCCTTCGGCGCCGTCACGATCTCTCACGAGGTCGCGGACTACCTCGTGAAGCGCGGCACGGCGCGAGGTCTGGCCACGGCGCTCGGCGTCATCGGGGTCACGCTGATCATCTCCTTCGTCACCCTCGTCGTCGGCGAACTGGCACCGAAGCGACTGGGGTTGCAGCGAGCGGAGTCGGCTGCGCTGTTCTTCGCGCCGCCGCTGGAGCGGGTCGCTGCGTTCTTCCGCCCGGTCATCTGGTTGCTCTCGAAATCGACCAACGGGATCGTCCGCCTGCTCGGCGGTGACCCGAACGCAGGGCGGGCGCCGATCACCGACGAGGAATTGCGCGGGCTCGTGGCCGCCCACGAGTCACTGGGCAACGACGAGCGCACGCTCATCGACGACATTTTCGCCGCCGGTGAGCGGGCCATCGACGAGGTGATGGTGCCGCGCACGCAGGTCACGTTCCTGGATGGGGCGATGACGGTCGCGAAGGCGGCGAAGGTCGCCAGCGAATCCCCACACTCGCGGTACCCGGTGGTCGGCCGTGGGCACGACGACGTGCTGGGTTTCATCCACATTCGCGACCTGCTGATCCCGACGTTGCGCTACGACGGTGACCGGACCGTCGCCGCGCTGGTTCGTGACGTCAAGGTGCTGCCGGGCAGCAAGCACGTGCTCGAGGCGATGTCGGAGATGCGCCGAGAGGGCCACCACATGGCCATCGTCATCGACGAGTACGGCGGTACCGACGGCATCGTCACGCTTGAGGACCTCATCGAGGAGGTCATCGGAGAGATCCGCGACGAGTACGACGCGGACGCGGTCGGCTCCAGCAGGCTGGCCGGTGGCGACATCGAGGTGGACGGGAACCTGAATCTCGACGATGTGGCTGAGGTGTCCGGGGTGGAACTGCCCGAGGGTCCGTACTCGACCTTGGGTGGATTCGTCATGGCAAACCTGGGCCGCCTGCCGGAGCCCGGCGACGTCGTGGAGCACGAGCGACTGCGCCTCACGGTCGTACGGGTCGAGGGTCGGCGCGCGGCGCGGATCCGGCTCACGCCGCAACACAGCGGCGTGGACGACGACCCGGTCTGACCCGTCGCCGGACGCTGACCCCGGAGTGGAACAATCGACCGATCATGGTGTCCAACCCTGTTCTCCGCCCGCGTGTGCTGTCCGGTATCCAGCCGACGGCGGGGTCCTTCCACCTCGGCAACTACGTCGGGGCGGTGAAGCAATGGGTGGCCCTGCAGGACGACAACGAGGCGTTCTACTGTGTCGTCGACCTGCACGCTTTGACCGTCGAGCCTCCGCCGCCGGAGCAACTGCACGAACGCACCCTCGTCTCGACCGCGCAACTGCTGGCCGCGGGTCTGGACCCGGATCGCTGCTCACTGTTCCTGCAGAGCCACGTTCCAGCGCATCCGCGGTTGTCGTGGGTGATGGAGTGCCTCACCGGTTTCGGCGAGGCCAGCCGGATGACGCAGTTCAAGGACAAGGCGGCCAGGCTCGGGCATGACCGCATCGGCGTCGGCCTTTTCACTTATCCGATCCTGCAGGTCGCCGACATCCTGGTGTACCAGGCGAACTACGTCCCGGTCGGCGAGGACCAGCGCCAGCACATCGAACTGACCCGCAACCTCGCGCAGCGTTTCAACGCCCGCTACGGCGACACCTTCGTCGTTCCGGACGCCTACATCCTGCCCGGCACCGCCAAGATCCTCGATCTGCAGGACCCCAGCGCGAAGATGAGCAAGTCACTGCCCGACGCCGGGACGATCAACCTGCTCGACGACGTCGCCGCCACGACGAAGAAGATCAAGCGAGCCGTGACCGACACCGGGACGGAGGTCCGCTACGACCCGATCGAGAAGCCGGGGGTGTCGAATCTGCTGTCCATCCTGTCCGCGGTCACCGATGAGTCGGTCGAGTCGCTCGCCGCGAGCCTGGACGGGCAGGGCTACGGCGCGTTGAAGGTCACGGTTGCCGACGCGGTCGCCGCCTATGTCGAACCCTTCGCACGCCGGACGAAGGAACTACTCGACGACCGCGGCGAACTGTCCCGGATTCTGGCTCGCGGGGCGGAGCGGGCGAACGAGATCGCCGACGAAACGCTGCGCCGCGCCTATGCGGCGGTCGGGTTCGTCGCCCCGTGAGCTCTGACGATCTGGTGGTCGGCGTCGCGGTGGCGATCCCGCAGCCGCACGCCACCGTTTTGTCGAACTGGCGTCGCCAGGTGAGGGATCCGGCGGCCGAACTGGTGTTCCCACACGTGACGTTGCTGCCGCCGACCGCGGTTGCAGCTTCAGAGATCGACGACGTCGAAGCGCATCTGGCCGCCGCCGCTCGTGACTGCGAGCCGTTCTCGATGCACCTGGCCGGAACCGGCACCTTTCGCCCGCTGTCGCCGGTGGTGTTCATCCAGATCGCGACCGGGGTCTCGCAGTGCGAGATCCTCGAGGGTGCTATTCGCCGCGGGCCGTTGACCCGCGAGCTCGAATTTCCCTACCACCCGCATGTCACCGTCGCGCACAAGATCGATGACGAGGCATTGGATGAGGCCTACGAGGGCCTGTCGGGGTTTGTTGCCCGATTCGCCGTCGAGAGCATCGTGCTGTTCTCCCGCGAGGAGCAGGGTAGATGGACCTGGCGCACTGAGTTTCCCCTCGGCGGTACCAACGGACGCGAATCCGGGTAAAGGTCAGCAATGATCGACGCCGCTCCGCAGACCGCCGAGGATCAGGACGAGGGCGGCGTCGCCGCGATAAAGGACAAGGCGACCGGACGCTGGCAGGCGGCGCAGGAACGCTGGACCTGGTTACGGCACGTGCTCGAGGCGTGGGGCCTGCTCGGCCGCAACCACGGCAATCAGTACGCCGCGGCGATCACGTACTTCAGTTTTCTCGCTCTCTTCCCACTGTTACTTCTCGCGGTGTCGATAACCGGCTTCGTGCTGCATTCACAACCGGGCGTCGAGGCCGATCTGTTCGCCCACATCACCGACAAGGTGCCAGGCGCTTTCGGTACCACCCTGAAGAACGCCCTGCAGACGGCGATCGACAAACGCGCCGGCGTCGGCATCGTCGGGCTCGTCGGCGTGCTGCTCACCGGTTTGGGCTGGATCGGCAACCTCCGCGAGGCCATCGACGGGGTCTGGGGTCGCGCGAAGGCCAAGCGCGGCTTCCTGGCCGAGAAGTTTGGGAATCTGCTGGTGCTGGGCGGGCTGGGACTCGGCATCGTCGTTTCGCTGGCCCTGACCGTGGTCGGCACCTCGCTGACCGACCAGATCCTGTCCGCGCTCGGGCTCGGCGATCTGCCCGGCTCCACGTATGTTCTGAAGCTGCTCGGCATCGCCATCGCCGTGGCCGGGGACTCGCTCATCTTCTGGTGGCTGCTGGTGCGCCTGCCCCAGGTCGACGTCGACAAATTGGTGGCGATCAAGGGCGCCGTGCTCGCGTCCGTCGGCTTCGAGATCCTCAAGATCGTCGGGACGTTCACCATCGCGCACACCGCGAACAGCCCGACGGCAGGGCCGTTCGCGGGGATCCTGGCCGTACTGGTGTGGATTCAACTCGTGGCCCGTTGGATGCTGTTCTCGTGCGCGTGGATCGCGACGCTCAACACGGCCAACCGGATGGCGAACAGCATCCCGATCGTGCCGACGCAGGATGCTCAGGACGAACGGGCCGAGGAGCGCGAATCGTCAGCAGTCACTCCTGCTGCGGTGGGCGCCACGTTGGTCGGTGCCGGCGCACTCGCCGGCGCGGTGGCCACCTGGGCCGTGACCCGGCCTCATCGCGAGGACTGACGGGTCCGCAAGCGGTTCAGCGGCTGCGACTGGTCCGGAGCGCGCGCCGGGTGATCAGGGTGGCTCCGCCGACGAGAATCACCGAGAGCACGATCTGAAGCCAACCTGGGAAGCCGCCGCCGTCAGCCGTGATGGAGCGCGACGACGCGCCACCGGAGGTGCCGTGGTCGGGAGTCGCCGAGGCGCTGCTCGAGGCCGCAGGCGGGGTCGGGGTGATGAGCGTTCCGACCGCGGCGGCGGACGCTGGCAGTTTCCGGGCCCAATTCACCAGGTTCTTCGCCTGCACCCACTGGTCGTCGGGGTAGCGCTGAGCGCGCAGCAGGACGACCCCGTAGCGATGCCCGTCCCGTTTGATCGCGCCGACGAACGTGTGCTGAGCAGCATCGGTGAAGCCGGTCTTGGCGGCGAGAGCGCCTTTGACCGTGGTCAGGAACTCGAGGTTCTGGTTGTACAACTCGACCGGGCCGAAGCCATTGATCTGCTGTCGTGGCAGCACGGACTTGGCGGTGTTGTCGTAGGCGAGGAACCGCGGTTGGGCCAGCGCGGCCCGCAGGAACAAGGTCATGTCGTAGGCGCTGGTGAGTTGCTGCCAACCGTCCAACCCCGATGGTGTCTGGATGTAGGTGTCGACCGCGCCGAGATCCAGCGCAGTGCGGTTCATCAGCGCGACCGTCTGTGAGCGCCCGCCGGCCGCAGCGGACAGCGCCTCAGCGCAGTCGTTGCCCGACACCAGGAGTAGGCCCTCGAAGATCTGATCGATCGTGTACTTGCCGCCGGCAACGAGCCCGGCGTGTGACCCCTCGGTCTCAGCTGATTTTCGGGAGACGGTCACCGTCCGCGAACCGGGCAGCAGTGGGAGCAGCGCGACAGTCGTCAGCAACTTCTGGATGCTGGCCGGCTGGTACCGGCCGTGTGGGTCCCGTGCGGCGAGGATCTTGCCGGTGTCCAGATCGGTGACCATCCACGCCTGTGCGGTGAGGTCGTCCGGGAGCGCCGGGGCGCCCGCAGGCAACACGTTCCCGCGGCTGAGCAGACGTGGCCCGCCCACCGCCTCGCCATCGGCGTTGCGGCCACCCAGCGGAGGGTGCGGGTCAGGTACCGCGGGGGAATTCCCGCTGTCGGTCGGCACGGGCGCCGGTGGCGGCACCGGGCTGGCCGCCGCGCCGACGGCCAACCCGCCAGGAGCGGCCATGATCAGCAGCGCCGCCAGCGCAGTGCACGTCCCCCGCAGTCGCATTCGGCAAAGGCTAGGCGGGCCTGCGACGTGGACGCGGTTCCGACACCCGGGCCGCGGAAAATGGAGACCGGTCTGATCGACCTATCGCGCGGCCGTCATTGCTCGGGCGGCCGTTGCGGAGGTTTTTGTAGCCGCACGGTGTCGTCGTCGGGTCCGGGGTCGAATCCCGGCACGAGCGGTGAGTCGTCGTCGCGGTCGTCGTCGCTGTGCCGGCCCTGCGCTGAGGAGGGATTGGGGCCACCGAAGGTAGCGCCCATGGCGGCCATCTCACGCTGGACCAGGGCCTCGTGCGCCAGCTCGTCCTCGCGAGCCTTCTTCGGGCTCCACCGTCCGGTGAGCAGGAAGATGAGCGGGATGAAGACGATCTGACCGAAGGCGCAGATGATCCACCAGCGCTTCCACTGCTTGGGGTTGTCGACCTGGGCCCGCTTCACGTCGCTGCCGTTCTTGGCGAGGAACGCCTGATCGGCGGCCGGGATCTGCGCGGCGGCCTTCAACTGGGTCACCGCGCCCTGGATGATCGCGCCCTTGGTGAGCAGGATCTGCTGGCTCGCCGGCGGGATGGCTTTCGCGGCGGCGAGAAGCCGATTAGTGGCCTCGGCCGGCGAGATGTTGAACTTCGTCGCAACGTCGGTGATCGCCTGTTTGAGGGCGGCCGGATCGGTCGGTTTGTCGAGCAGGGTGAGCGACGCCCCGATGCTGACGGCCATCAGCGTCTTGAGTTGCTCGGCCGAGTTCGTCTGGATGTCGTTGAGGATGGCCACGTCGACGAGGGTCACGCCGTTGCCGGCAATCTCGGCGACGGCCTGGCCCTGCGCTGCGACATTCTTGGGGTCGGACAAGAAGCTCGCCGTGATCGGATCGATCTTGGACAGGGTGGCGATCTGGGTCGGGTACTTGGCCAGCAGCGCCTTCGCACGCTGGCCTTTGTCCACCAGCACACTGGTCGCGGGCACAGCGACGATCAGGGCCAGGAAGCCGAGGGTGACGATGGCTCGCAGGATCCAGCCCCATACCGCCAGGCCGGTGGCCGTGGCCGCCGGGTTGTGTTTCTCGACGGTCTCGGTGAACGCCGCCATCCAGGCCACGTAGGCCAGTCCTCCGCCGATCGCCGACAGCATGAGGTAGAAGGCCAGCGTGTAGTAGCTGACCGAGGCATCGGTTGCTGACGAGGCGAACAAGCCGGCCCCGACCAGACCTACGGCAGCGCCGAGCAACATGAACGGCTTGCGGACGCGCACCTTGTCCGAGAGCAGACCGGTGACGACGAGGGAGATCGCGTTGGCGATCCAGAACCAGTTCAGCAGAGAGTTTGCTCGGGCCTCGGAATAGCCGTACACCGTTGCGAAGTAGATGACCGCGAACGCTACGAGCATGTAGTACAGCAGCAGATAGACGCCGATGGCGAAGGCTGAGCCGACGATGTCGACGCGCAACATCTCCCGCCAGGCACCCTTCATCTCCTGCTCCGGATCGAGATCCTTGGCCCGGGCCTCGATCAGTGCACGATCGTCGAGACTGACCATGAGCTGATCGCGCAGGGCGGGCGAGAGTTCTCGCAGCAGGAAGAAGGCGATGACCGCGACGGCCAGACCGATTCCGCCGCAGAGGTAGAACTGGAAACGGAACCCCGGGTGGCTGTTCAGCGTATTGCTGGAGATCTCGGTGGTGACGAGACTGCCGAGCACCGGGCCGAGGGTCCAGAAGCCCATTGCTGCGCCGCGTCCCACCTGGGGCGAGAAGTCGCGGATCAGCGCCGGACTGGCGACGAGCACGACGCCTTCGACAATGCTCAGCGCCGCGAAGGCCATTCCGTACGCCAACCGGCTCGGTGCGTGCGGCAGGGCGAAGGCGATGAGCAGGCCGGTGATGAACAGGCCGATGACGACCAGGTTCGCGCGTCCCCAGCGGTCGGCCAGACCTGCGGCGAGCGATGCGAACGCGCCGAAGGCGTTCCCGATCGCAAGGATCACGATGAACTCGGTGAAGGTGAAGCCGTAGTGGCTGATGATCTGGGTTGCGACAGCACCCTGAACGTAGAGCTCGTAGTACAGGACGATCGTCGCGAGGACGGTGATCCCGAGGTACAGCGAGCGCCGCCTGTTGTCGGGATAGGAGTGCAGCTGGCGGTCCCAGAGGCCGCCCTTGCGCTGGGACTCCGGCGGGGTTTCTGGGCGGGGCTGGGTCAGGGTGTCGGTCACGTCAGTCTTCTTTCGCTCGCTGGATCCGGCTGTCCGGCGACGGTCAGCCGACCCTGACCGGGTCGGATTCGTATCGGTTGGCAGGCGTGCGCTCGTCGGGATCGCGGGCGCCGATCAGCAGCACGACCGCACCGATACCGACGACGATGCCAATGATCAGGAAGATGATCGGGTAGGTGGTGGTGACACCGTGGAGCTTGTCGATGCCATCGCGCGCCGTCTTCAGTTGTGACTTGACCGACTCCGGCGAGGTCTCCAGGCTGAGTTTGGCGGCGATGCTGCCGTTAGCGAACTGCTTGAGCTGCTGGTCCTCGCTCTTGATGATCGAGCCGGTCTCAGGTTCGACGAAGAGCGTGCGGTTATCGGTGTAGAAGCCCTTCACGCCCGGCAAGACCTCGTACGCCGTCTTCGGCGTGCTGGTCTGATAGACGTAGACCTTCTGGCCGTCGATCTTGTCCTCGCCGGTGTAGCGGGCGTCCTGGGATGTCTTGAGGTTGTAGTCCCAGAACGGATACGTCTTCTTCTGTGCGTCGAACGGGAACTTCAGGGTGAGGCCGACGTGCTCTACGTCCGCACCGTCGAGTTGGCTCACGATCGAGTTGTCGGCGGGGCTGCGGTACCCCTTCTGAGCCAGGGCGGTCACCCGATTGGCGGCGATGCGCTCAGTGGTCACGTTGATCAACTGATCGCCGCGCGAGCAGGTGGGGGTGCCGCCGGTATCGCGGACGATGCACAGACCCTGGTTGACGACGAGGGTGTTGCCATCCGACGCCGACGTGTCGCTCTTGACGTGACGGATCGTGCGGACCTTGACCGGCGCGGCCGTGTTCGTGGCGGCGTTGAAGTACAGCCCGGAGCCGGTGCCGTAGAGCGTGACGTCGAGGTCCAGGGGCGTCTTCTTCACGCGATCCGGGACGTAGAACGCCAAGAGGGTGGCGAGACCCAGGCTGAACAAGGCAACCACGACGGCAACCAAACCGAGCTTCCTACGCAAGATGCAGCCTTTCGACGGTGTGAGCACCGTTACCTTTGCATACGACAGTCGTTTACGAAACAACCGTCAGGCCCGACGCGTCCGGTGCTGGAAACCCGCCCACGCAACGATCTGGTCAACGACGGCGCGCAAGGGCCTATCGGGGGTGTTGCCAGGTCACCGACAGGGCATACGGTGTCGGCATTCGAGCAGGCCGGCCCAGAGCCGACGATTCAAGGAGAATGATCGTTTTGACGCGTATGCGTATTGCAGTGGCGGCCGCCTGTGCCGTCACCACCGCCCTCGCGCTCGCCGCGTGCGGCAGCAAGACCACCAGCGCCAAGAGCTCGACCCCACCGGCCGGCACCGGCAGTGCGGCAGCCCCGGCCAGCGGTGGTGGCAGCACTGCTGCGGCCGCCGGGGGCGCACTCAAGGCCTGCATGGTGCTCGACACCGGCGGTGTGGACGACAAGTCGTTCAACCAGTCCTCCTACGCCGGACTCAAGGCGGCGCAGGCCGGCAACCCGAAGATCCAGATCTCCTACGTGCCCTCGCAGTCGGGTAACGACTACACCCCGAACCTGAAGGCTGAAGTGACCAAGGGCTGCGACGCGATCATCGCCGTCGGCGGACTGATGTCGGCCAACGTCAAGTCCGTTGCCGCGGCGAACCCGAAATCGCAGTTCGCCGAGGTGGACTCCGCCTCCTCCGGACCGAACGTCTACGGCCTGCAGTTCAACACCGCGCAGGGCGGGTTCCTCGGTGGTTATCTCGCGGCCGGTATGACCAAGTCGGGCAAGGTCGCCACCTGGGGCGGGCTCAACATCCCGCCGGTGACGATCTACATGGACGGCTTCTGGGAAGGCGTCCAGTACTACAACAAGCAGAAGAGCAAGAACGTCCAGGTGCTGGGCTGGAACGAGAAGAACCAGAAGGGCGGCACCTTCGCCCAGTCCTTCACCGACCAGAACAAGGGCAAGCAGATCAGCCAGACCTTCATCCAGCAGGGCGCGGACATCATCTTCCCGGTCGCCGGCGGTGCCGGTCTGGGCGCGGGTGCCGCGGCGCAGGCCAGCGGTGGCAAGGCCAGCGTGATCTGGGTCGACACCGATGGTTGCGAATCGGTCTCGCAGTTCTGCAAGTACTTCCTCACCAGTGTCACCAAGAACCTGGCTGACTCGGTGCGGATCTACACCGAGGCCGCAGCCAGCGGCAAGTTCCCGACCGGCAGCTACGTCGGGACGCTGGAGAACGACGGCACCGCCCTCGCGCCGTTCCACGAGTTCGACTCCAAGGTCCCGTCGGGCCTCAAGAGCGAACTGGACCAGGTGAAGAAGGACATCATCGCCGGAAAGATCAAGATCACCTCGCCGAGCCAGCCCAAGTAGCTG
>JBDTFN010000327.1:0-3407 GCA_039937915.1 Jatrophihabitans sp.
GTCGACACCCTGGGCGTGGTCGAGGGTCCGTCGGCCTGGGTGTTGCCACCGTTGACCGAGACGACGACGGCGACGACGGCAGCCAGGGCGACGATCACGGCGATCGCGATCATGATCGCCAGCGCGCGGTTGCTTGCCAGTTTCCCCGGCTGCCTCGGCGGTCCGGAACGTGGCGGGATCGAGTTCGGCGGCCCCGAGTTCGGCGGACCAGAGCGCGCTGGGAAGGACTGGGGCGGGAAGGACTGGGGCGGGCCGGCGGGCCGCGGCGGGATCGATTGCGGTGGTCCCGACGGCGGTGGGAAGGACTGAGGAGGGAAGGACTGCGGCGGGCCGGCGGGCCGCGGCGGGATCGAATGCGCTGGCCCCGACTGGGGTGGGAAGGACTGCGACGGGCCGGCGGGCCGCGGCGGGACGGAGTTCCGCGGTCCCGACGGCGGCGGGAAGGACTGCGGCGGGCCGGCCGGTCGCGGCGTCGAGGGCAACGGCGCTGTCTTCTGCGGCAGGACCTGCGTCTCGGAGCGGGCCTGCGCGCCACCGCGGATCGAGGACTTGGCCGCCGCGGCGAAGGCGCTCGCGGTCTGATAGCGATCGTCGGGGTTCTTGGACATCCCCTTGCGGATCACCGCGTCCAGACCAGCCGGCACTTCGCTGCGAACGGCGGTGGCTGACGGCGGTGGGTTGTTGACATGCGCGAACAACACCTGCAGGGCCTCGCCGGTGAACGGCGCCTGCCCGGTCAGGCATTGGTAGAGCAGGCAGGCCAGGGAGTAGATGTCTGATCGGCTGTCACCCGACGCCCCGCTGATGCGCTCTGGCGCCATGTAGGCGACGGTGCCGAACCAGTCGGTCGTGGTGGTCAGTGCAGTGCCCTCGGTCCCCAGGATCGCGCGGGCGATGCCGAAGTCGACCAGGTAGGCGAACGGGCTCGTCCGATCCTCGGCAGTGACGCCGGTGACCAACACGTTCGACGGTTTGATGTCGCGGTGCATCAGCCCGGCGTTGTGCGCCGCGGACAGCGCGGCGGCGACCTGGGCGATGACATCGACGGCGAGTTCCGGGGAGAGCTTTCCACCCTCGTCGGCGATCAACCGGCCGAGGTCCACGCCGTCCACCAGGCGCATGTCGATGAACAGTTCGCCGTCGATCTCACCGAAATCGTGGATCGGGATGATGTGCGGCTCGTTGAGACGGGCGGCCAGTTTGCTCTCGCGGCGGAACCGAGCCTTGAAGTTCTCGTCGCCGGCGAGATCGGCAGGTAGCCGCTTGAGCGCCACCGTGCGATCACGTCGGGTGTCGAAGGCGCGGTAGACGACACCCATGCCGCCCCGCCCGATCACCTCTTCCAAGCGATACGGGCCGAATTCTTCGGCCACGGCCGCGGACCTCCATCGTCGATGTCGACACCCTCAAGACTGCGGTGATCCTACGCATCCAGCCTGGACGGGGCGGCATGCCAGTATTTGACGATGGTCAAGAACTCCGCCGGCGGCGGCCGGGGCGCCCGCCGGCTGCTCGTGGCGGTGTTGGCGCTCGTCGTGCTCCTGCTGGCCGCGGACCGGGTCGGCAACTACGTCGCCGAGCAGACGACCGCCTCGACACTGCAGGACTCGCAGCATCTGGCGCACGAACCGGATGTGTCCATCGGCGGGTTCCCGTTCCTCACCCAACTCGCGACCGGGAAGTTCGACCAGGTCAGTGTCGACGCGACCGACGTCCCGGTGGGTGGACGAGGCGTGTCGGTCACCTTCACTCGGATGCAGGTCACCCTCGACCACGTGAGCGCGGACCGGAATTTCAAGCGGTTCCACGTGCAGCACGCGAGCGCGATCGGCACAATCAGCTACGCCTCGCTGAGCAACTCGCTCGGCGTCGACCTCAGCTACGCCGGCGAGGGCCGGGTCCGGGCGAAGAAGAAGATCACCATCCTCGGTCAGTCCTTCACGCCGACGATCACGGCCGCTCCGGAACTCGTCGACGGTGCGCTGTCGTTCGGGAAGGCCCAGGTGAACGGCCTCGGCTCCCTGGGGGGTCAGCTGTCGCAGGTGCTGGATGCGGTGTTCAACGTCAAGCCGCTGCTGCAGAAGATCCCGTTCGAGATCGACGTCCAGAAGCTGTCGATGGACGCGGCCGGTCTACGGGTGGACCTCGTCGGTTCGGACATCGACTACGTGACTCAGAGCTCGTGACTCAGGTGGGTCTGGCGCCCGGGTGGCGCACAGCACGGGCGGCGAGGGCGGTCGCCGCGGCGAGACGCTCGTCCGTGTCGCCGGTGCAGGCGAGGAAACCGGCCGCGAACGCATCGCCGGCACCGGTGCAGTCATACACCGGGGCCTGCACCGCGGGTACCGAGCGGACGCTGGACCCGTCAGACCACACGGCACCGCCGGCGCCGCGCTTGACCACCGCCGTGCCGCAGCGCAGCGCCAGGTACTGCGCTGCGGCGGCTGGTTCGGCCAGCCCGCTGAGCACCTGCGCCTCGGCAGTGTTGGCGAACAACACCACGTCGGTCCCGATCCAGGTGAGGAAGGCCCTGGCCCCGACGTTGGCCAGCGGTGCCGCCGACGCGGCGTCGATCGCGATCGACCAGCCCAGGCCGCGGGCAAATGCCAGCGCCTCGAGAGCGAACGGGCGAGATCCCGCTCCAAGCAGCGCGTAACCCGAGACGTAGAGCCAGTCGGCGTCCAGTGGGAGCAGGCCGACGTCGCCCGGCGCGTCGTTGGCGCCGGTCGAGGGAACCATTGAACGTTCCCCGGACTCGTCCACCAGGACGATGCAGGTACCGGTTGGCAGAGCCGGGTCGATCTCGACGACCGGGGTGACCCCGGCACTGGTCAGTTCGTCGACGGCCCGCAGCCCCAGCCCGTCGTCGCCGATGCGGCCCACGAACGTCGCGCGCGCGCCGTCGGCGACGAGCCAGACCGCGACGTTGGCGGCCGCGCCGCCGCCGTGCAGCCCGATCGGGGCCGGCAGGTCGGAGCCGGGTTCGATCGGGCCCGGTAGGTGCGCCACCACGTCGACCATGAGGTCGCCGATACAGACGACGTGGGTCACGGCTTCCTTGGCGAGTCGTTGTACGCGGCGGCCACCTCGGCGGCCAGGCGAGCGTTGGCGAGGACGAGTGCGACATTCGCGGTCAGGGAAGCGCCGTGCGTCTCGCGGTGGAAGAAATCGAGCAGGAACGGGGTGACGTCCTTGCCCTGGATTCCGGCGGCGTCGGCCGCCGCGAGCCCGGCGTCCACGGTGACATCGTGCAGGGTGCGATCGAGTTCCTCGGACTCGTCGATCGGATTGGCGAGCACGAGCCCGAATCCTGCGGTGCCGAGTTCGTCCTGGGCGTGCAGTACGCCCGCAACCTCGGCCGGTGTGGTCGCCGTCCAGTGCACCGGGTGACCGGAATCGCGCAGGTA
>JBDTFN010000328.1:0-12163 GCA_039937915.1 Jatrophihabitans sp.
AAGAACGGGGAGCCGCGCACCTTCCGCGCCGATCTCACCTACCGGCCGGAGCCGGACGCTGCCCCCCGAAAGTACGCGCTGACGGTCAACAATCCGCTGCGTCTCGACGGCGACCGCGTCTACCTGATCAGCCACGGCTACGCGCCCACGGTCACCGTCCGGATGCCGGACGGAACCTCCCGCACCGAGACCCAGGCGTTCCTGCCGACCGACGCCAGCACGCTCTATTCCGAGGGTGCGTTCAAGCTGCTCGGCAAGCCGAACCAGAGCCAGGACGTCGGGATCTCCGGCTTCTTCGCCCCCACGCCTGGCCTGGGCGCGTCCGGGCTGGTCACCTCGGTGTCGGCGGACGTCAAGAACCCCATCCTCGGGATGTTCGTCTATATCGGCGCGATCAACCCGAACGGGACACCGGAGTCGGTGTACCGCCTCACCACGTCCGGGCTGAAGCAGATCGGTAAGCCGACGAACCTGGTCATCGGCCAGACGAAGACCTTCCCGAACGGGATCGCGATCACCTTCGACGGCTGGAAGCCCTGGGTCAGCCTGCAGGTGTCGCACGACCCCACGCAGGGGTATCTGTTGATTGCTGCGGCGGCCATGGTGATCGGGTTGGCGCTGTCGCTCGGGGTGCGCCGTCGGCGCCTGTGGATACGCATCGCCCCGGCCCGCACCGGCGAGCACGGATCACCTACCGTGGTCACTGTCGGCGGGCTCGCCCGCAGCGACTCGGGGAACTTCACCGCTGAGTTCTCGTCCTTGCTCGACCGCCTGCGTTCAGTGACAGCGGACGAGGGCGCCGAGCACGTCGCGAGCGAGACCGATGACCACGTTGGCGCGGTAAGCGTCGGTTCGGGAAAGAAGGACTAGGCATGTCTGGTGTCAACGGGTCGATGGCCCACCTCTCGGACGGGCTGTTCACGACCGCAATCGCCACGTACACGCTGGCCATGGTCGGCTACACCGCCGAGTACGCCTTCGGACGGGTCGGGCGTACGGCAGCGGAAAAGGCCGCCGCGCCGCGTCGTCAACTCGTCGGCGCGGGAGGACCGTCCGTCGATGCGCCGGGTCCGTCGATCACCCGGCCGGCGAAGCGGCCGATGGCCGAAAAGATCGGCCGGCTCTCGGTCGCGATCACCGCGCTGGGCCTGCTGGTCCAGCTCGCCTCGCTCACCATCCGCGCGGTCGCCGTCGACGCCGTCCCGTGGTCGAACATGTACGAGTTCGCGTCGGTGGCCGGGCTGGTCGCGGTGATCTCGTTCCTGGTCGTCATGTGGCGTGCTCCGCAGATCCGACACCTGGGTGGGTTCATCCTGCTGCCGGTCGTCCTGCTGATGTTCCTGGCCGGAACGGTGCTCTACTCCGAGGCCCAGCCGCTGGTCCCGGCGCTGCAGTCGTACTGGCTCGCGATCCACGTCGTGCTGATCTCGATCTCCGAGGGCGCGCTGATGACAAGCGCGGTCATGACGGTGCTGTACCTGATCAAATCGCGCCACGACCGCCTCGCGGTCGTGGCGGCGGCGGCCACGGCGTCGTCCGCTGACGGAACGACCGTCGTCCCCCGCCGCGGTCCGCTGACGAACCTGGCCGAGCGCCTGCCGTCGGCCCAGACTCTGGACAAGGCTGCCTACCGAATCGTCGCGTTCTCCTTCCCGCTGTACACCGTCGCGGTCATCTGTGGCTCGATCTGGGCCGAGGCTGCGTGGGGCCGGTACTGGGGTTGGGACCCGAAGGAGACCTGGGCCTTCATCGGCTGGGTCATCTACGCCTGTTACCTGCACGCCCGCGCCACGGCCGGCTGGAAGGGCAACAAGGCCGCCTGGATCAATCTGCTCGGGTTCTCCTCGATCACCTTCAACTTCCTGATCATCAACCTGGTCGTCTCGGGTCTGCACTCCTACGCCGGGATCTCCTAGACCCGTCGCTGGCCTCGGAGTACCCGGCTGTGTGGGCCACTCGACGCGGCGGGTGGAGCGGTCGAGCTGAGGTGGGACGTTTCGGTTGGTGCTGGTCACGACGTGGGTTGCGTCAGGTCATAGACAGTCGATCCGCCGACGGTGCGTGCCGTGTAATGAGCCGCGACCCAGGTGGAGATCTGACCACCTGTGCCGCGGCCGCCCCCCGGCCCGCCCTGGTTACCGCCGCCGATGAAGTAGTGGATCTGCCCGGCGTGGACGTGGGCCTGGAACTGGGCCAGCGTCGGTGATGCGTCCTGGCCGTTGAACCCACCGATGGCCATGACGGCCTTACCGGTCGCGAGCTCGAGCGGACCCGCGGTCTGGGAGCCGATGGTCGCGGCGGCCCAGGTGGTGTCCGTCTGCTTCACCAGAGCGGACAGGGCGGCATTCGCCGTGCTACGGCCACCCGGGCCTCCTGCGGCGTTCGGCGGACGCCCGGTCTGGCCGCGTTGACCCGATCCGGGCGGGCCCGGGAATCGCCCGACCCCGGGGAACTGGCCGCGGGCCGGCCCGCCCTGCTGCCCCGATTTACCCGGCCCGCCCGGGCCGCCGAACCCGGCACCGGTCGCGCTCGCCGGTCCGGCCGACGGCGTCGATCCGGTATGCGCCGTGCCGGCGGTGTTCAGGGCGTAGGCCGCTGAACCTCCACCCAGAACGAGAACTCCGGCCACCGCGACGGCGGTCACCAGCCCACTGCGCCGCAAGAGCGCCGGTGCGAGCAGGACGGCCGTGGCGGCGATCGCGAGCGCGAGAAGTAGGGGCCGCATCGGGGTGGCGAAGCTCGGCACCCGGTCGAGCAGGACGTAGCTCCAGATCGCGGACACGACGACTCCAGCGGCCAGACCGAGTCGTGCGGCGACGGCCGCACGGGCTCGCCAGAGCTCGACCGTCCCGATCGCGACAACGGCCGCAACCGCGGGCGCCAGTTCGACGCTGTAGTAGGTGTGGATGATGCCGCCGGCGAAGCTGAGTACCCCGGCGGTGACGACGAGCCAGCCGCCCCACAGCAGCAGGGCCGCGCGGGTCCGGTCGGTCCGCGGGCGTCGCCGGCTGATCACGCCGAGCGCCACCAGCCCCACGACCGCGGTCGGCAGCAGCCAGGAGATCTGCCCGCCGTTCAGGTCGTTGAACAAGCGGCCAAAACCCGTGTTGCCGCTGAAGTTGGCCCCGCCGCCGCTGGTGGACCCGCTGAGCCGGTCCAGGCCGTTGTAGCCGAAGGCGAGACCGAGCGCGGAGTTGTCTCCCGAACCGCCGATGTATGGGCGGGACGAGGCGGCAGTGAGGTCGACGGCGAGTACCCACCACCCCGCACCTGCGACGAGTGCCGCGCCGGCGGCAAGTAGTTGCACGAGCCGGCGACGCAGCGGCGTCGGCGCGGCCACGAGATAGGCCAGGGCCAGCGCCGGCAGGACGGTGAACGGCTGCAATCCCTTGGCCAGAAAGCTGAAGCCCATCACGGCACCGGCGACCAGCAGCCACTTCGTCGACGCGCTCTCGATTGCACGGGTGGTGCAGTAGGCGGCCAGGACGATCAGCAGCGTCATCAGGGCATCCGGATTGTTGAACCGGAACATCAGCACGGCAACCGGCGTCAGCGCCAGCAAGCCCCCTGCGAGCAGCCCGGCGCCGTGGCCGAACCATCGCCTGACCGATGCGTAGAGCAGCCAGACCGCCAGCACGCCCTCGATCGCCTGCGGGACGAGCATCGACCAGGAGGTAAAGCCGAAGATCCGTCCGGAGATCTCCATCGGCCACAACGCGGCGGGCGGTTTGTCGACGGTGATGAAGTTCGATGAGTCGAACGAGCCGAAGAAAAACGCCTTCCAGCTCTGCGTCCCGGCCTGGGCCGCGGCGGAGTAGAACTCGTTCGCGTAGCCGGACGCGCCCAGGCCCCAGAGATAGAGCACCGCGGTGGCGACGAGCAGGGTGGCCAGGGTCGTCCGCTCGCCGCGCGCTCCCGCGATGAGCGGCCGGTTCCGACGTGGAGGCGCGGGCGCGTCAGCCCGGCCCTCGTCCACCGGATCGCGTGACCAGGGGGTTGACGCGGGAACGTCGCCGGGAGTGATCGTGGTGGTCATGCTGCTGCCTTCCGTCCGAAGACCCACTCACGCAGCAGCACGAAGCGTGCGGCGGTGGCGAGCAGGTTGGCGCCGATGAGTACGGCAAGTTCGAGCACCCGGGTCGGATGCGCGGTCAGTGACGTGAGCGCCCAGAGGGCGCCGCTGGTCAGTCCGAGTCCGATCGCGAAGACGATCAGTCCTTGTAGCTGATGGCGTCCCGCACCGCCTCCGGTGACGCCGAAGGTGAATCGCCGGTTGGCCGCGGTGTTGCCGACCGCGGTCAACAGGAGCGCAGTGAGGTTCGCGACCTGCGCCCCGAGCGTCGGCCGGGCGAGGACGAAGAGAACCAGGTACGCCAGCGTGGAGAGAACTCCGACGGCCCCGAAACGCAACGCCTGGCGGGTCAAGGAGGCGGGGACCCCGGCGACCGATTCGGGGTTGCGTCCGGCCGCATTACGCAGTTCGCGCAGAGGTAGGTCGCCACGTAGTAGGGCACGTCCCAGCCGGGCGATGCCGCGCAGATCCGCCACAGCGGTATGCAGGATGTGGACCCGGCTGTCGGGATCGTCCACCCAATCGACGGGGACCTCGGCGATCCGCATGCCACTGCGTTCGGCCAGTACGAGCAGTTCGGTGTCGAAGAACCAGGCGGTGTCCTGGACGTGGGGGAGCAGCGCGCGGGCGCACTCGATACGCATCGCTTTGAACCCGCACTGTGCGTCGGAGAACCGGGTGCGCAGCGTCGTGTGCAGCAGCAGGTTGTAACTGCGCGAGATGACCTCGCGCTTGGGGCCGCGGACGACGTGTGACGTGTGCGCGAGCCGCGAACCGGTCGCGACGTCGCTGTGTCCGGACAGCAGCGGTGCTACGAGTGGCAGCAGCGCGGCCAGATCGGTGGACAGGTCGGCGTCCATGTAGGCGACCACCCGCGCGGTGCTGGCCGACCACACCTGGTGCAACGCGCGGCCACGACCCTTGGCGTCCAGGTGCACGGCACGGACCCCATCGAGCTCTTCGGCGAGCGCGAGCGCACGGTCCCAGGTGCTGTCGGTGCTCGCGTTGTCGGCGATGGTGACGGCGACGCGGAACGGAAAACTGATGCACAGAAAGTTGTGCAGCCGGCGCACGCTGCGGTCCAGATCCTGTTCCTCGTTGTGGACGGGAACGACGATCTCGACATCGACGATCTCGACGTCGACGGTGGCCGTCGGCGGTGGTGCTGCGGCGAGTTGGTGGGTCATGTCCGACACGATCGCGGCATCCGGTTCAGCGGGGCATCACCACAGCGTCAAGGCTTCCTCAAGTCCATCTGAGAGCCAGGTCAGCAGTCGCGTGAACGGGTCGGCGCGGCGGTGAGCCGGAGGGCCAGAGCGGGGCACGCCGCCACGGCACGACGGACATCTGCGGTCTGCGCCGCGGTGACCGTGGCGTTCCGAATGATGGGGAAGCCCCACTCGTCGAGATCGAACCGGGTCGGCAGCAGGGCATGGCACAGACCGTGTCCGTCGCAGCGTGTCCAGTCGATCTCGACTCGAGCCGAATCCATCGCGGTCTTCATCGCCCGAGCCTGAGCGGGAGGTGGCCCAGGACCGGGCGGCCACAGGTTCCGACCGCGCGGTGCCGATCGGTCTCGTCCCGCAGCAGGTGCACGGCCGAGGTGACGAAGCGGGCGGCGCCGTCGGGGTGCGCGCACGCGCCGCGGCCATCGACGACGCGAGCGTGGCCAAGGGCGGCAGCGACGGCGGTCCGGTGCCCGGCGGCGAGGGCCGACGCATCGCGTGCGAGGGCGGGCAGGCCGAATACGCACGGCCCGCACTGACCGGCCGATTCAGCGGCCAGCCAGCCGGCGACCCGCGCGAGTTCGCCGAGCGCGCAGGTGTCGCGGCCCACGACCAGCACCACTCCGGCGCCGAACGTTCCGCCGGCCGCGGCCAGGCCGTCGCGCGAGAGCCGGATCTGCGGGATCGGGGCGTGCCAGCCGCCGTGGTACCCGCCGAGCACGACCGCCTGCGGCTCAGCAGAACCCACGGCGGCCAGGACGATGCCCAACGGGGTGCCGAACGGGATCTCGACCACCCCGGGACGACCGACCGCCCCGCCGACGGTGATCAAGGTCGTACCCGGCTCGCGACCCGTGCCCGTCTCGCCGAAACGATGCGGTCCGAGCCGCAACAGGACCGCGACCTGCGCGAAGGTCTCGGCGTTGGCCAGCAGCACACCGTCCGCGGTGGGTGGCGTTCGGCGGCCCGGCGGCAGGGCGGGACCTCCGCGCAGGGCTCGGACGACCGCCCGCGCCTCGCCCGAGACGAACCCGCCGGCGATGACCACAACCGCCACCCGACGAGCGTCGCCCCGCTCGCTGACGGCCGCTCGTACGCTCGCCGCAACGAACTCGTCGTGCACCGCGACGGTGACGTCCCGCGCGCGGACGGCTGCCGCGACGGCGAGCGCGCCGTCGAGCACCAGATGCGCGCTGCGCAGCAGCAGGACACGGTCCTTAAGACTGGCCGGTTCGCTCTCGGTCCCGTTCACCACGACGTGCGCCCGCCCCTCGGCCAATGCACGCACCTTGGCGGCGAGGGAAAATCCGGCTCCGCCACGGCCGGAGATCCCTGCGGCGTCCAGCTGCGCCAGCAAATGATCGCGGTCCGCTCCCGGGATGGGGCCGTGAACGGCGTGGTGTCCGGGCAGATTGAGTCGTTGCACGCGCTCCAGACCGGCGAGCAGCCGCGGCGCACCGATCGCCCACGCGGTCGTGTCCGGCTCCGAGTTCGGTCCGGCGCGGTGGAGCAGCGCGGTCATCGGGACGCTCCCTGCCTCGGCGGGGTGCGAAGTGGCGGCGCGAGCAGGCGATGGGTGACCGGGTCGCGGCGGCGAACCTGGGCGAGGCGCGCGACGATCGACCCGACCACGGCGGCGATGCAGGCGACGTAGAGGATCCGGACCCAGCCGAGGTCGCTGTCGCTGCCGGAGGAGAAGCCGTGCACGATCGCCATGGCCCAACCGGCGTAGGCGAACCCGTGCAGGCCGCGCCAGATCCGTGCCCCACGGACCGTGCCGGCCATCCGTCCCCGCGCGAGGCCCAGAATCGCAATCAGAACGAAGAGGTACGCGGCCAACGAGCCGAGGGCGACCCACCCCGGCCGGTAGCCCGCGGTGAACGGGATCAGGGCGCCACGCCAGCCCACATGGGCGTAGGAGTCGGCCAGGATCGAGGTGATGTGCAGGACGAGGACGGCCAGCCCGAGTCCGGCGGCTGCGCGGTGCAGGTACTGCATCACGAATCGGCGATCCGGATCACCGATTCCGGAGACCAGAGCACCGAGGCAGGTCGAGACGCTCAGCAGGACGAGAACCGACAGTCCGGCCCCGCGGGCGAGGAACCAGGTCAGCATGTCCGGCCACCGGTGAGCAAGAGGTCGTCTGCTTCGGTGTTGCGTAGCGGCCAGCCGGGAGTGGTGTGGACGAGCCCGTCCTGATCGACGAGCCGCGCGGCGAAGTGCTGTCCCACCAGCCAGTCGAGCGCTGCGGGGCCCTTGACGATCGCCGCCGTGCTCGCGGTATTGGCCTCGAGCGCGGACGCCGCCGCGACCGTCACCGTGCGCCACGGGCCATCGGTGGGTTCGCCGGTGGCCGGGTCGATGATGTGGTGCACGGTTCGTCCGGCCCGCCGCCAGGTCCGCACGGTGGTGGTCGAGGTGGCGATCCCCCCACGATGAATCCGGACGAGTTCGCCGGGGCCTCCGGCCTGTTCGGCGACCCGGATGACCCAGCCGCCGTCCCGTCGTCCGGCGACGGCGACGTCGCCGCCGATCTCGACGAGGACCCCGGTGCCGTACCGGGCACTCAGCACCGCGGCCGCGCGGTCGGCCGTCCACGACTTGGCCGTGGCTCCCAGGTCCAGGTCGACGCCGTTCGGGATCGTGATCAACCCGGCGGCGCGGTGCAGTCGTAGCGCGCGCCACCGGCCGGGGGTCGGCGGTGTCGTAACGCTCGGCGCTGCGTCGTCACCCACTTCGGTGATGTCGCGGTCATAGCCGATGCGGCGCATCGCGACCCCCATCGTGGGGTCGACCGCGCCCCCGGTGCGCGCGGCAGCGTCCAGGGCCGCGCCGACAAGCTCGGCCAGCAGTTTCGGGACCGCCCTCGGGCGACCGGAGTTGTCGTTGAGCGCAGTGAGCGCCGAATCCGAGCGGAACCGGCTTGCAGCGAGATCGACGCGCTCCAGTAGCCCGACGAGGTCGGAGCTCGCACGGCTCATCACCTGCCCGTCCTCGACGACCAGACGCACCGCGCAGCTCCACGCAGACCCGCTCCAGGTGGCGGTCATGGCCGAGGTTTCTGACTCGCTCCGCAAGCGTCGCTGACTGCTTTCTGATTCGCTCCGCAAGCGTCGCTCATGACCCGTTACTCCCGCCCTGCGCGGGGGTGTTCTGATTATCGACCGAGCCGAGCGTGCCACTGCCGGTGTTCGTCGAGCCTGCGTCGCTGGTCGTCGACTCGCCATCGGTAGATGTCGTCGGCGTCGTTCCCGGGTTGCTCCCGGCGACCTGCGCGTCGGAGGTGGCGATCACGCCGGCGACCAGTCCGGCGGTGAGCAGCGCGGCAGAGGCGGTAGCGACCGTGGCGACGGTGCGGGTGCGGGAACCGAGCGGGCTGCCTGTCATATAACAACCATGCGCCTAAAAACGTCAGGTGGACGTCACCGGATCGTCAAGGCTTCGTCAAGACGAGCTCGGAGCCAGCTCTGCGTCACGCCGTGTGCAGGTCGAGCGTGACCATTGCGCCCCCGGAAGGGCTCTGCCCGAGGGTCATCGAGCCACCCGAGGCCGCGGCGCAGCGCCGGGCGATGTCGAGCCCGAGACCACTCGACCCGCGATCGCTGCGCCCCCGGACCGGGGCATCGGGCGGCAGGCCGGGACCGTCGTCGGCGATCTGGACGCGGACCCCTTCCTCGGTGGCGCTGAGCCGTACCGAGAACGGCGTCCCCTCTGGCGTGTGAGCGATGACGTTCTCGAGTAGCGCGTCAATGGCGGCGGCGAGATCTTCGGACGCGGCGCGCACCGGCAACGGACCGGGCGGCAGCGTCACCGTCGCGGTCCGCCCCTGATCCTCGGTCAGCGCGGACCAGAACCCGACCCGGTCGCGAACGACGGCGACTGCGTCGACCGAGGGCATCCGACCCTCGCGCTGCGGACGCCGGGCCGCGTGGATGATCGCGGTCAGCATCCGCTCCAAGGTGATGACGTGCGCCCCGATCCGCTCGGCCTCGGCCGGGTCGCGCAGAGCCTCGGCGTCCAGTCGCAACGCGGTCATCGGCGTGCGTAAGCGGTGTGAGAGGTCGGCCGTGGTCTCGCGTTCCTCGGCGATGAGCTGATCGATGCGATCGGCGAGGCGGTTCAGTGCGTGGCCGACGGCCGCGACCTCCGCGGGGCCGCTGGTCGGGGCGCGAGCGGCGGTGTCACCGGTGCTCAACTGTTGGGCCGTCGTGGCGGTCAACACCAGTGGTCGGACGATGCGACGGGTCAGCACCTCACCGGCAACGACGCCGAGGACGAGGAGCAGGATCGCGCCGCCGCCGAGCAGGAGCAGGGGCGAGGTCTGACCGGCCCGCAGGGTGTTGTCATCGGCGTAGACCCGCACGGTGTAGCCCACCACCGGATCGGCGCGGCCCGGCGTGCGGAGGCTGAGCCCGGCCCGGTACGCCGGGACTCGCAACTGGGCGAGCTGGCCGTCGCGGAAGGCGTCGACCCGAATGTCGGCCGCGCCGCCGCGTCGTGCCCTGTCGACGCGAGGACCGCGATCCAGCGACGGACCTCCGTAACTCCCGGGCGCCGCGGGGGCGTCGTTGAGGCCGCCGGGCGGCGTGCGTCCGACGGTGTCACCACTCGGCAGCTGCACCGAGGCCATCCGAGCGGAGTCCAGGCCGGCCAGTTTCGTCCTGATCTGGGCCGGCGTCTTCGTCGAGTTCTCCTCACGCAGGAACAGCGCGATGTCACCGGTCTCCTTGCGGAGCCCGTCGAGCCCCTCGTTGTAGGCGTCGTTGTGGATGAGGATCGCGAGCGGGACGGCGAAGGCCAGCACGACCAGGGCCGTCATCCCGACGACCAGCAACAGGATCCGGCGCCTCAAGAGGGGCTCGCGGGTGCGGTCAACCGGACCCCGACGCCGCGGACGCTGTGCAGATAGCGAGGGTCAGCGGCGGTCTCGCCGAGCTTGCGACGCAGCCAGGACAGATGGACATCAACGGTGCGGTCCGAGCCGCCCCAGGCCAGCTGCCACACCTCGCCGAGCAGGTCTCGTTTGGACACGACTTCGCCGGCCCGACGGGCGAGGGCGAGCAGAAGTTCGAACTCCTTGCGGGCCAGCTCCACAGGCCGTCCGTCGACGGTGACCTCGTAGCTGCGGGTGTCGATCATCAACCCGCCGACGGTGATCACCGGGTCCTCGTCGGACTTGCCCGAGCGGCGCATGACCGCGCGGATCCGGGCATTGAGCTGAGCCGCGGTGAACGGCTTGATGACGTAGTCGTCGGCGCCGAGATCGAGCAACCGCACCATGGAGGCCTCGTCGTCGCGGGCCGTCGCCACGATCACCGGGACGTCGCTGACCGCGCGCAGCATCGACAGCACGTCCGCTCCGTCGATGTCGGTCAGACCGAGATCCAGCAGGACCACGTCCGGCTTGTTTTCGACGACGGCGCTGAGCGCGGGCAGCCCCGAACCGACCGCGGACATGACGTGCCCGTGGTCGCGTAGCGCACGCACGAGAGCGGTGCGGATCGCTGCATCGTCCTCGACGAGCAGCACCTGGACCATGGCCGCGAGGGTAGCCGCTGCCAGGGATACTGGAGGACGTGTCAGCCAACGGCTTCGCCGATCTGCAGGATTTCGTGTCCGCGCTCGAACGAGACCGTGACCTCGTCCGCGTCCGGGTGCCGGTCGACCCGCACCTCGAGGTGACCGGCATCCTCACCCGGACCCTGCGCGAGCACGGCCCCGCGCTGCTGTTCGAGAACCCCACCCGCGGCCGGATGCCGCTACTGCTCAACGCCTTCGGCACCGAGCGGCGAATGGCTCGCGCGCTCGGCGTGCAGGACCTCGACGAGATCGGGCAGCGCATCGCCGCCCTGCTCAAGCCCGAACTCCCCCGGGGCATCAGCGGGCTGAAGGATGCGCTCGGCAAGGCCGGTCAGCTGCGGTCGGTCCCGCCGCGCAAGGTGAGGTCCGCGCCGTGCCAGGAGATCGTCCAGCGCGGGGATGAGATAGATCTTGAGGCGCTGCTGCCCGGCATCCTGGCCTGGCCCGAGGACGGCGGGGTGTTCCTGAACCTCGGTCTGACCCACACCAAGCATCCTGAGACCGGCGCCCGGAACCTCGGCATGTACCGCTTGCAACTCCAGGACTCGCGCACGGTCAGCCTGCACTGGCAGATCCACAAGGACTCCACCAACCACGCGTCGGTGGCCGAGCGCCGCGGCGAGCGACTCCCCGTCGCCATCGCCTTCGGCGCCCCGCCGGCGGTCACCTACGCCGCGTCCGCTCCGCTACCCGCCGACATCGACGAGTACTTGTTCGCCGGCTTCGTGAATCGCGACCGCATCGACCTGGTGGACTGCGTGTCGGTGCCGTTGCGGGTGCCGGCCGCCGCGCAGGTCGTTCTCGAGGGCTGGGTCGAGCCCGGCGCGCGCATGCCCGAGGGCCCGTTCGGCGACCACACCGGCTTCTACACGCCGGTCGAGCCGTTCCCGTTCATGAAGGTCGAGACGCTGACCATGCGCAGCGACCCGATCTACCAGTCGATCATCGTCGGACGCCCGCCCCAGGAGGACGGCCCGATCGGCAAGGCCACCGAGCGGATCTTCCTGCCCCTGATCCAGCTCACCGTTCCGGAGATCGTCGACTACGACCTTCCGGCGGCCGGTGTCTTTCATAACTGCGTCATCGTCTCGATCGACAAGCGATTCCCCAAGCACGCGCAGAAGGTCATGAACGCGGTCTGGGGCGCAGGGTTGCTGTCGCTGTCCAAGCTGATTGTCGTCGTGGACGCCGACTGCAACGTGCACGACTACGCCGAGGTCGCGTGGCGCGCGTTCGGCAACGTCGACTACGCCCACGACGCGCTGCACACCGTCGGCCCGGTCGA
>JBDTFN010000329.1:0-4342 GCA_039937915.1 Jatrophihabitans sp.
AGCCAGGCGTGCCCGTCGCGGCGCTGCAACGTCTTGACGGTCGCCTCGCCGTCGATCATCGCGGCGACGATCTGACCGTTCTCGGCGTTCTCCTGCTGGCGCACGACCACCCAGTCGCCGTCGGCGATCGCGGCATCGATCATCGAGTCGCCGACGACCTTGAGCAGGAACAGCGTGCCGTCGCCGACCAGTGACTTCGGCAGCGGGAAGACGTCCTCGATCATCTGTTCAGCGAGGATCGGACCACCGGCGGCGATGCGGCCGATCACCGGCACGAAGACCGGCGTCTCACCGCGGGGAGCGTCATCGGAGACCGCGACGGCGCGGCGCGCCGCCTTGCCCTTGCCGGAGCCGCCGATGTTCCCCGGATCCCGGACGTCGACCGCGCGCGGACGGTTGGGGTCGCGCCGCAGGAACCCCTTGCGCTCGAGCATGGCCAGTTGGTGGGCGACACTGGAGGTCGAGGCCAGACCTGCGGACTCGCAGATCTCGCGGATGCTCGGCGGGTAGCCACGGCGCTCCACCGAATCGCGGATCACATCGAGGATTGCCTGCTGGCGACGGGTCAGTCCGGTGACCGGATCGGGCATCTCGGTGACCTTGGGACGCCCGGGGCGGCGCCGCGGGACCTGCTCGACGTCAGCCGTTCCCGGACCGGGTTCGGCCGGCGCCGATGACGCTCCGGTCGCCGGTCTCTCTGCGCTGTCGGCCTTGTTCTGCGGCACGTGTGGCCTCCGATTCCTGCGGTCGTACGAGTGATGTCCGGTGTGATCAAGTGAGCCGGACGCTAGCCGGATCGTGCGCCGAACTCAAACATTTGTTCGAACGACACGCCGTCGCTCGTAGTTTTTGTCAGAGCCCGCTGGTACACATTCGATCAGACGTTCTTTCGAATGTCTGTTCGATGAACATAGCGCACGCCGAGACCCATCAGGAGCACGAAATGTCGGTTGCAACAGAGTTCCCTCCGTCGGTTCGTATTCCCGCGCGTTCCCGTCCCTACGTGGTCGGCAGCGCTTGCCGGGAGTTGTCGGACCTTGTCGACTTCCCGACCGATCTGCCAGTGCCCGTGGGTGCACCCGCGCGGTCGGGATCGATCACCGTGCTGCGTCCTCCCGCCGATGCGGGCCGGGTGCCGGTGCGCCTGACTCGCCGCGGCGTGCTCGTCGTGGCGGTGTTCGTGGCCTGCCTCGGTGCCGTTCTGGTCTGGCTCGCCGCGGCCTCCGCGCCGGCGGTGACGACTGCGCCCACCGGGCCCGCCGTGGTGACGGTGCAACCGGGCGACACGCTCTGGTCGATCGCAGGTCGCGCTGCTCCCGATCGTGACCCGCGGGCTGAGGTCGATCATCTGCGCGCCCTCAACCAGCTCGACGGCGCGACGCTCGAGCCAGGTCAGCAGATCCGCACGCGATAGGCCGGATGCCGCCGAATCGAGTGACGAATTCCACGACTCGCCGTGATCGCCCCTTGCGGAACATCGTGTCCGGCTCTACGGTTCACCCCTACATGTAGTAGTTGCAACAATGTAGTTCGTCCACAAGTTGGGGTTCAGTGTCCACAGCTTATCGCTGTAGTCCACAGCTCAACCCCCAAGTTGTTGACAGCGTCGTCCACAGGTCGGCGGTCCATGACGTCAAGAGCGAAGTCGTTTCGCGGGGAGAGGGTGGTCTGGTGCGTTGTCCGTATTGCCGCCATCCCGATTCCCGCGTCGTCGACTCCCGGGAGCACGACGAGGGCCAGGTCATCCGCCGTCGGCGGTCCTGCCCCGAGTGCGGTCGCCGGTTCACCACGGTGGAGGAGGCCACGCTCGCGGTGATCAAGCGCAGCGGGGTCACCGAGCCGTTCAGCCGGAGCAAGGTCGTCAGTGGCGTCCGCCGGGCCTGCCAGGGCCGACCGGTCGATGAGGACGCACTGGCCCTGCTGGCCCAGGCCGTCGAGGAGGCGATCCGCGCGACCGGGGTCGCCGAAGTCCCCAGCGACGACGTCGGTCTGGCGATCCTTGGGCCGCTGCGTGATCTCGACGAGGTCGCCTACCTACGCTTCGCCAGCGTGTACCAGGCCTTCACCTCGGCGGAGGACTTCGAGAAGGCAATCCTCGATTTGCGAGCCGAGCACGCCGGCTCGGCGAGTGCAGACGACCGGCCCGCTCAGGCGCCGTAGGTCGAGACCGGGTTTCGCCGTCTCATGACCACCCGCAGTACCACGAACTCCAGCACATCCTCATCACTACCGAACAATGCAGGCTCAGGAAGGACACCGCCCATGACCGAGGCCGACGTCACCCACACGATCGACTCCGACTCTCCGAACGACCGCCCCGAGGCCGATCGGCCCACCCCGGCCGGGGTTTACCCAGCCGACGGCATGCGGGTCGAGCGCGTGTATACCGCGCAGGGCGTGCACCCCTACGCCGAGGTGAACTGGGAGCGTCGCGACGTCGTCATGACGAACTGGCGCGACGGAACGATCAACTTCGAACAACGCGGGGTCGAGTTCCCCGACTTCTGGTCGGTCAACGCAGCCAACATCGTCACCACCAAGTATTTCCGCGGGGCCGTCGGGTCCGAGGTCCGCGAATGGTCGCTGCGTCAGCTCATCGACCGGGTTGTGCACAAGTACCGCGAGAGCGGTGAGCGCAACGGCTACTTCGCGTCGGCCGCCGACGCCGAGGTGTTCGAGCACGAACTCACCTGGATGCTGCTGCACCAGGTCTTCAGCTTCAACTCCCCGGTCTGGTTCAACGTCGGCACGACCTCGCCGCAGCAGGTCTCCGCCTGCTTCATCCTGTCCGTCGACGACACGATGGACTCGATCCTGAACTGGTACCGGGAGGAAGGCCTGATCTTCAAGGGCGGCTCGGGTGCCGGGTTGAACCTGTCCCGGATCCGCTCGTCGAAGGAGTTGCTGTCCTCCGGTGGTACCGCCTCCGGGCCGGTGTCGTTCATGCGCGGTGCGGACGCGTCGGCCGGAACCATCAAGTCCGGTGGCGCCACCCGGCGTGCGGCGAAGATGGTCGTGCTGGATATCGATCACCCCGACATCGAGGAGTTCGTCGCCACCAAAGCACGCGAGGAGCACAAGATCCGCGTCCTGCGTGACGCCGGCTTCGACATGGACCTCGGTGGTTCGGACATCACCTCGGTGCAGTACCAGAACGCCAACAACTCTGTGCGCGTCAGCGACGAGTTCATGCGCTCGGTCGACGAGGGCACCGACTTCGGGCTGCGGGCCCGTAGCACCGGTGAGGTCATCGAGTCCGTTGACGCGAAGGGCCTGTTTCGTCAGGTGGCCGAGGCCGCCTGGGAGTGCGCCGACCCGGGCATCCAGTACGACGACACGATCAACGACTGGCACACCAACCCCGAGACGGGCCGCATCACCGCGTCCAACCCGTGTTCGGAGTACATGAGCCTGGACAACACCTCGTGCAACCTGGCCTCGCTGAACCTGATGACGTTCCTCGAGCCGGACAACACCTTCGCCGGGCAGAGGTTCGTCAAGGCGGTCGAGCTGATCATCACCGCGATGGATATTTCGATCTGTTTCGCTGACTTCCCGACCGAGGCGATCGGTGCCAACACGCGGGACTACCGCCAACTCGGCATCGGCTACGCCAACCTCGGTGCGCTGCTGATGGCGACCGGGCTGGCCTACGACTCCGAGGGCGGTCGGGCCCTGGCCGGTGCCATCACCTCGCTGATGACCGGCGTCGCCTACCGTCGTTCGGCCGAACTGGCCGGTGTCGTCGGCCCCTACAAGGGCTTCGCCCGCAACGCCGCAGCGCACGCGCGGGTCATGCGTAAGCACGCCGCCGCGAACGACAGCGTGCGCGCCCTGCACGAGAACGACCGCTCCGTGCTGAAGCTGGCAACTGCCGAGTGGGAACGCGGCAACAAGATCGGGGAGAAGAACGGCTGGCGCAATGCGCAGGCCTCGGTGCTGGCCCCGACCGGCACGATCGGGCTGATGATGGATTGCGACACCACCGGCGTCGAACCTGACCTTGCCCTCGTCAAGTTCAAGAAGCTGGTCGGCGGTGGCTCGATGCAGATCGTCAACCAGACCGTTCCGCGGGCGCTACGCATCCTGGGCTACCAGGAGGAACAGGTCGAGGCGATCGTCGAGTACATCGGCGAGTTCGGTCACGTCATCGATGCGCCAGGGCTTCGCGTCGAGCACTACGAGGTGTTCGACTGCGCGATGGGTGCGCGGGCCATCCGGGCGATGGGTCACGTGCGGATGATGGCGGCGGTCCAGCCGTTCCTGTCCGGTGCGATCTCCAAGACCGTCAACCTGCCCGAGGCGGCCACGGTCGAGGACATCGAGGACGTGTACTTCCAGG
>JBDTFN010000330.1:0-5903 GCA_039937915.1 Jatrophihabitans sp.
TCGCCCGGGAGTAGGCCTCGCTCAACTCCAGTCGTTCCATGATCGTCTCCAGCATTTCCTCCGGTACGAGCTCGTCGTCGTCCAGGACGTCCTCGATCCAGTCCTCCGGCGCGTCCAGATCAGTGAAGAGGTCGAGATCTCCGACCGGCCAGACCTCATCGAGTTCGTCGTCGGCGGGCGGGTCCTCGCCCAATCTCGTCATCGCTTGCTCGGCGAGTGGGAACTCGACCGCGGCGGTCAGGTCGGACAGCAGCAGCGAGATCCGCTGGCCGTCCTTGCGCGCGATGACGAAGAACTCGTCCTCGACGCAGGCGACGACGAACGGGTCGCCCTCCGGGGGTTGTGAGCGAAGCGCCGAGAGCAGGACGCCGAGATCCTCCAACACGGTGGGAGGCATCGGCTCGATGCGCCATTCCGGGCCGTCCCTGAACGCTGCGATCGCAAATCCCCGCTGTGCCATCTGCTCCACCACCTCTCCTTCGTCGCCCTTGCGCCGAATCACACCCGACCGGTCTCGATCCTGGCACGGAAGCCCGGCGGCAGATAGTCGTCTTCAGACAAGCGATACCGTCGCGCGGTGACCGAAACAGGACCGCGAACCGACGCGACGCCAGGGTTTCACCGGGTAGCAGTCCTCGGCCTGGGCCAGATCGGCGGATCTCTGCTGCGGGCGGTGCGCCAAGCGGGTCTCGAGGTCGTCGGTTTCGACGTCGCGCCCGCCACCGCGGCCGCGGCTAGCGCAGCCGGCTTCCCGCTTGCCCCGACGGACGCCGTCGCCGTGCACGGCGCGGATCTCGTCGTGCTGGCGATGCCGCTGCCGGAGGTCACCGCAGCGCTGCGGTCCCTTGCTCCGCATCTGCGTCCCGGCACGGTGGTCACCGACGTCGGCACCCTTAAACGCCCGGTGCTGCAGGCCGTACGCGAGTGTGCGCCAGGCGCGGTCTTCGTCGGCGGGCACCCGCTCGCCGGCGTGGAGGAAACCGGGTGGGACGCGTCGAACCCCCTGCTGTTCCGCGACTGCCCATGGGCGTTGACCCTCGAGGCGGACACCCCGATCGACGCCTGGCTCCGCCTGGCCGCACTGGTCTGCGACCTCGGTGCCCGCCCCGTTCCCACCACGGCCGCCGACCAGGACACCGCCGTGGCACGGGTGATCGGGTTGCCGCACGTCCTGGCCGAGGCACTCGCGCTCACCGGGCTGGCCGGTGGCCCACTCGGGCTCTCACTGGCCGCCGGTTCGTACATGTCCGGTTCCCGGGTGGCCCGCACCCGGCCGGAGCTCGTAACCACCTGGTGCGACGGCAACCCGGCCCTCGTCGGGGCGCTCGA
The DNA here is from genome assembly GCA_039937915.1 of Jatrophihabitans sp. Lineage (GTDB taxonomy): Bacteria > Actinomycetota > Actinomycetes > Mycobacteriales > Jatrophihabitantaceae > Jatrophihabitans. Next base: position 1,330 of record JBDTFN010000330.1, read on the forward strand.
CGACGCCATCGCCCACCTGACGTCCGCTCGTGACGCGCTCGCCGCGGACCAATCGGTCTATCCGCTGGCCGCGGCTGGACACCGGGCCAGGACGAACTGGGAGCACCGCCGCTTCGAGCCGGTCGAGCTCCTCCCCGATTCCGCTGACCTCGTCGAGCACGGTCGCTGCGGTGGGTGGATCACCGCGGTCCTGCGTGACGAGGACGGCATCCGCCTGCTCGGGATGCGCCCGACCTCCTGATCCGCCCGGTGCCACCAGGCACAATCGGCGCATGCTCTGGTCCCTCATCGCCCTGTTCTTCGTCGGTCTGTTCGCCGGTGCACTCGCCCGGCTCGTGGTGCGCAGCCCGCACCGTCTCGGCTGTATCGGGACCGCCCTACTCGGCATCGTCGGCTCTTACGCCGGAGGCAGCCTGGCCTCGGTGCTGTTCGAGGACCACTTCGATCTGCGCAAGGCGACGACGTTCATCGGCGCCGTCGTGGGGAGCATCCTGCTGCTCATCGTGTGGCGCCTCGTCGACCGCCGGCGTCGCTGACCGGCCGATGAAGTCAGAGCGTGCAGCTGGGCTTGGCGCCAACGGCTGCCGACTGCGAGGGCGTGGCGGGTTTCTTCTTCGTCCTGCTCGGCAGGGTGCGGTCGTGGATCAGCGCCGAATACACCTGCGCGCCAGCAGCGGTATCCATCTTGACCTTGCCGGTCAGGGAGGTACCCGGCGGTGAGTAGTCGCGGTTGGCGATGGGGGCGGTGAGGAACGTGACCCGTGTGGGGTCCAACCCCTGCATCGCCGAGGCCAGCGTGCGCAGGTCGCTGAAACTGGTCCCGCTGTCGACTGTGAGGGACTTGGTCGCGGCGTCCAGGAAGTCGGTGAGCCGGCTCGGGCTGCTGAGCAGACCCCCGCTGGTGGCCTCCCGCAGGACGACGCCCATGAACTTCTGCTGCCGCTTGATCCGACCGAGGTCCGAACCGTCTCCGATGTGCCGGACCCGCACGTAGGCCAGCGCCTGCGCGCCGTCGAGTTCGTTGATTCCGGCGTGCAGGTGTAGCCGGCTCGCGGAGTCGTTCACCACTTCTGGACTGCAGATCGGCACTCGGCCCAACGCGTCGACCATCGCCTTGAAGCCAGCGAAGTCGACCTGCAGGAAGTGCGTGACCGAGATGCCGGTCAACTTCTGGACGGTGGCGATCGTGCACCGTGCCCCGCCCAGCGAGAACGCCGAGTTGAACATCTACTCGTGCGCCGCGATCTCGGCGCCGGCGTGGTCCTTGCACCGCGGAATCTGTACCCACGAGTCGCGCGGAATGCTGATCGCGCTCGCGTGCCTCCCGTCCTTCGCGAGGTGGACCAGGATCGTGGTGTCCGACCGCGCACCCGGGGTGTTGCCGTATTTGGCGTCCTTGCCCTGCCGACTGTCCGAGCCGATGATCAGGTAGTTCTGGGCATGCCGTTGCGCCACGGGCTCGACGATGTTGACGTCGCGCGTCTGCAGGACGTTCTCTCGGGTGATCTGGCCGTTGTACTTCGTGTAGGCCCAGATGCCGACCCCGGCCGACATCATCGCGAGCAGTAGGGAGAACGTCAGGGCGGCGATCAGGGCGCGGCGCAGCGCCGGTCGCCGACGTCGGTGCCGTGCCGACCGGGTCGGTCGCGGTGTGCTGTCGGCGCTCACGCCACTCCACTCTGTCCGTTATATTTCTGTGACCTTAGGTGGTTGCGGCCCCGTCGACCGGGTCAGTGCCAGCGCGCTGCCAGGGCTCCTGCACGGACCGTGGCCGGCGTCCCCTATGCTGAGCAGGTCCACCAGCGGGGCTAGCATGAGAGCGGCTCCATCGCCCCCATCGTCTAGAGGCCCAGGACGCCGCCCTTTCAAGGCGGTAGCACGGGTTCGAATCCCGTTGGGGGTACGCAGTAAGGCCTGTTCCACCAAGGCCCCGTAGCGCAGCTGGTTAGCGTGCCGCCCTGTCACGGCGGAGGTCGCGGGTTCAAGTCCCGTCGGGGTCGCCATGCATGAGATCGCGCACCGCCTGTTGGTGGTTGCGCACGGCACCGCGTCGGTGCAGGGGCGGGCCACCACTGAGGCTCTCGTCGCCGAGATCTCCGCCCGGCGTGCGGGTACCCGCGTCGATCTCTGTTTTCTCGACGTCGTCGCTCCGCGCCTGCCCGACGCTCTCGATGACACCCCGACGGTTCTGGTGCCGTTGCTGCTCTCGACCGGGTTCCACGTCCAGACCGACATCCCTGCTGCGGTGGCCGGTTTCCCGGCGACGGTGGTCGCCCGTCACCTCGGCCCGCACCCGCTGCTCATCGACGTCCTGGTCAGCCGCCTCGGCGCGCTGCCATCCGGGGGCACCGTCGTGCTGCTCGGGGCCGGGTCGACCCGCTCGGGCGCCACCGTGGAACTGTCCGACGCGGCCGATCTGCTGGGTCGACGCCTCCACCGAGACGTCGCAGTCGCCACGATGGGCGGCCACCTCGTCCTCCGGTTGGCCGCGCTGCCCCAGCCCGTGTACGTAGCCAGCTACCTCCTCGCGCCTGGACATTTTGTCGATGCAGCTCGGTCAGCCGCGGGCGCGGACGGGTACGTCAGCGATCCGCTCGGCGTCCACCCGGCGCTCGTCGATCTCGTCTGGGTGCGCTACGACGAAGCGCTCGGCGGGGTCCGGTAGTCTTTGAGACCGGCGCGGGTGACCGCGACGGCACGGCCAGGTAGCTCAGTTGGTACGAGCGACCGCCTGAAAAGCGGTAGGTCGGCGGTTCGACCCCGCCCCTGGCCACCATCTCGTCGGCATCGTCGGCGATGCGCCTCATCCCGACGCGTACAGCCCGGACCAACCCGCATGTGGCACCGCCCCACCCGTGACCGAAGTCGCGAGCGGGGCGGCGGACCGACGACTCCACCCTTGCGGCGACGCGACTCGGGCGCGCCGTCGAGTGCAGCCGGGTAACAGCAGTTCGTCACGAATCACCGTGACGGTTCCGTTACCTGGAGAACGGATCTATGCGGTGCCTGAATGCGCCGTGTAGACGGTCTTGAACGCCTCGTCCAGCTTCGGGTGCTTGGTCAACACCTCGTGCAGCGCGGCGTTGTCGATGCGCAGACCCTTGGTCCGGCTCGAGGTCGTCACCGTCGCGCGGCGCTGGCCACCGTCGAGCAGAGACATCTCACCGACGAGGTCGCCCTCGCCGAGTTCGGCGATCTGCTGGCGTTGGTGGAAAACTCGCGCGTCGCCGCTGGTGAGCACATAACACGCGTCCGCGGGTATGCCCTCCTGGACGAGCGGCCAGCCAGCCGGCAACGCGAACGGGCCACCGGCCGCGACAAGTGCCTCGATGTCGTCGCGACTGCAGTCTGCGAAGGTCGCGTAGCCGCTCAACGTGGTGATGAGCTCGCGCTTTTCGACATGGGACTCGCGCTTCTCGCCGTGGGACATGAGCCACCCCTACTCGAAGGGACGGGCACCACCTGGCGCCCGCCGATCAGATCATGCGAAGCGTAGGGCTGCGCGGTCGTACTCGCATTTCCAGTCTTCTGGCGTGTTCACCCGAGCACGCCTACTTGGCGAGGTCAACGCGCGACAGATCCCCGACCTCACTCGGGTGGTCGCGTTCCTGGTCCGCCTGATCGGTCTGCGCCACGATGGCCAGGTCGGACGGCGCCGCCGTCGCCGCGGCCGCGCTCTCAGCGGCGACCCGCGCCTGCTGGGCAGAGATCATTCGCAGGGGAACCTCCTTGATCATCATGGTCAACACGATCGACAGCACGAGCACCAGGCCGCCGACGAGGAACACCATGTCCATCGCGTCGGAGAACCCGACGAGGAACGGGTGCGAGATCGGCTTGGCCAGCTTCGCCAGGAACGACGTGTCGTCGAGGCTCAGGCCGCCCGTGATGACCTTCAGTTGCTCTGGGTGCGCGGCGATAGCGGCCTGGAAGGCAGGGTCGTTCTGTGCCTTGGCGTACTCCTTCGGGACGTTGGACGCGGCGTTGGAGAACAGGATCGACAAGAAGATCGCCGTCCCCAGCGAGCCGCCTACCTGTCGGAAGAACGTGACCGCCGACGTCGCGACGCCCATGTCGCGTGGTTCGGCCGCGTTCTGCATCGCGAGCACGATGCTCTGCATGTTCAGGCCGATGCCCAGTCCGAAGATCGCCATGTAGATGTCTGTCTGCCACAACGCGGTGTCGGCGCCGATCTGCGTCATCGTCAACATCCCGATGACCATCAGGAACGATCCGATCACCGGGAAGATCTTGTAGTGGCCCGTGCGCGAGGTCAGTTGCCCCGAGGTCAGGGACGCGATCATCATCGCGCCGATCAACGGCAGCATCAGCAGACCAGCGTCGCGGGGTGATGCTCCCTTCACGATCTGCAGATACAGCGGGATCGATGCGATACCGCCGAACATGCCCATGCCGATGACCGCGGACTGCACCGAGCAGAGGCTGAAGGTGCGGTCACGGAACAACCGCAGCGGCAGCAGCGCCTCATCGCCCATCAGCCACTCGATGCGCAGGAAGGCCACGACGCCCCCGACACCGAGCAGGTAACAGGTCATGGCGCCGATCGAGGCCCA
>JBDTFN010000331.1:0-7667 GCA_039937915.1 Jatrophihabitans sp.
CGCACCCGGCTGGTCGCGGTCACCGGCGCGTCGAACCTGATCGGCACCCGTCCCGATGTCACGACCATCGCGGCGCAGGTGCACGCCGTGGGAGCGCTGCTGTTCGTCGACGGAGTACATCTGAGCGCGCATGCCGCCGTCGACGTGACGAACCTGGGCGCGGATTTCTTCGCGTGCTCGCCCTACAAGTTCTTCGGGCCGCACTGCGGCGTGCTCGCCGCGGCTCCGGCGCTGCTCGAGACCCTGCACCCGGACAAGCTCGCCCCGTCCTCGGACGCGGTCCCCGAGCGTTTCGAGCTCGGCACGCTGCCCTACGAACTGCTCGCCGGTGCCACTGCTGCCGTCGATTTCATCGCCGATCTTGACGCGGATGCGACCGGTGCTCGGCGTGAGCGCATCGTCACGTCGATGCGCGCGGCGGAGCAGCACGAGGATGCCCTGCGCGACGTCATCGAGTCGACACTGCGCGACCTACCCGGCATCACGCTTCACTCGCGTGCTGCGCGCCGCACCCCGACCCTGCTGATGACCTTCGCAGCGCAGGCGGCAGCGGATGCGTATCGGTTCCTCGCCGAGCGCGGCGTCAACGCCCCCGCCGGCACGTTCTACGCCCTGGAGCCGGCCCGGCGGATGGGGCTCCCGGACGGCGGCCTGCGCGTGGGACTGGAACCGTATACCGACGAATCCGACGTCGACCGACTGCTCACCGGGCTCGCGGAGTTCCTGGCCGGCTGACCCGCATCGCTCACCTGGGGCCAAGATCAGGCGACTGCGACGACCCCGAGTTCAGCCGGTGATGCGAGCAGAACGTGGTTGGGCAGCACCCGCACCGTGTAGCCGAAACTGCCAGTGCGTTCGAGCGGGATCTCGCCCTCGTACCGCGCCGTGCCATCGATCTGCTCGGCCATCCGCAGCGGAACCGTCGCACAGTCCACGATCCGATTCTCGTCGTCGACCGCGCCGAAGACCGCCTCGACGGTCACGTCGTCGGTGCGCAGACCACCCAGGGCAACCTCGGCTCGCAAGGTCAGCGTGCCGCCGAGTTGGGCGTCGGTACCGGACAAGTGCGATTCGACGTGCAACACCGTCACCGCCGGCCAGGCCGCGACCACGCCAGACCGCCACGCCGCGAGCTCGCGCGCGGCGGCGAAGCCGTCGGCCTGCATCACCCGTGACGACGCTGCAGCGGGCGCATACAGCCGGCGTACGTACTCGCTGACCATGCGCGAGGCAAGCACCTTGGGCCCGAGCGTGCGCAGCGTGTGCCGCACCATCTGGACCCAGCGCGTCGGCACACCGTTCTGCCGGTCGTAGAAGCGGGGGGCGACGCTCTTCTCGATCAGGTCGTAGAGCGCGTCCGCCTCGATGTCGTCGCGCCGATCCTGATCGACCAGGCCGTCGGCGGACGGAATGGCCCAGCCGTTCTCGCCGTCGAACCACTCGTCCCACCACCCGTCCATGATCGACAGGTTGAGCGCACCGTTGAGGGCAGCCTTCATGCCTGATGTGCCGCAGGCCTCCAGCGGACGCAACGGGTTGTTCAGCCAGACGTCCACGCCCCAGTACAGGTAGCGGGCCATGCCGATGTCGTAGTCGGGCAGGAAGGTGATCCGGTGCCGTACGGCCGGGTCATCGGCGAAGCGGACCATCTGCGCGATCAGTTGCTTGCCGCCGTCGTCGGCCGGGTGACTCTTACCGGCGATCACCATCTGGATCGGGCGCGCTGGATCCAGCAGCAGCGCCTTGAGCCGCTCGGGGTCGCGCAGCATCAGGGTGAGCCGTTTGTACGACGGCACCCGGCGGGCGAAACCGATGGTGAGGACGTCTGGATCGAACGCCAGTCCGGTCCAGGCCAGTTCGGCCTGCGCCATCCCACGCTGGACCGACGACGCGCGAATCCGGCGACGGATCTCCTCCACCAGCCGAGCGCGCAGCGTGTTGCGCACCTTCCACAGTCCAGCGTCGCTGATCTTGTCGATCGCATCCCACCCGATGCCCTGCGCCACGGCGGCCGCACCGACCTCACGCTCGGCGATGTCCAGGATCTCGCGCGACATCCAGGTGGGGGCATGTACCCCGTTCGTCACTGAGGTGATCGGGACATCGGCGTTGTCGAAACCGGGCCAAAGATCGGCGAACATGCCACGGCTGACCTGGCCGTGCAGCAGCGAGACACCGTTGGCCCGCTGTCCGAGCCGAAGTCCCATGTGCGCCATGTTGAAAATCGTCGGATCATTCTCGGCACCGAGGTCGAGAATCCGCTCGGACGGCAGTTCCCCCATCCCCAGCAAGTGGGCCGCGACCAGGTCGCGGGAGAAGCGGTCGATCCCAGCGGGCACCGGCGTGTGCGTGGTGAAGACCGTGCCCGCCCGGACAGCCTGCAGAGCTTCGTCGAAACCGAGCCCAGCTCCCTCGGCCAGCTCCCGAATGCGTTCCACGCCGAGGAAACCGGCGTGCCCCTCGTTGGAGTGGAAAACCTCGGGAGCGCTCATTCCGGTCGCGGCACAGTAGGTGCGGATCGCGCGCACGCCGCCGATGCCGAGCAGCAGTTCCTGTTCGAGACGGTGCTCTGCCCCGCCGCCGTAGAGCCGGTCGGTGACCTGCCGGGCGTCGGCGTCGTTCTCCTCGATGTTGCTGTCGAGCAGCAGCAGCGGGACGCGGCCGACCTGCGCGACCCAGATCTGCGCGTGCAGCGTCCGGGACTCCGGCAGGGCGATGGCTACCCGGGCGGGCGTCCCGTCGGCGTTGTTCAAGACCGTGATCGGCAGGCCCTGCGGATCGAGCGATGGGTACTGCTCGAGTTGCCATCCGTCGGTGGACAGCGACTGACGGAAGTAGCCCGCCCCATAGAGCAGCCCGACACCGATGATCGGTACGCCGAGGTCGCTGGCTGACTTGAGGTGGTCACCGGCGAGGATGCCGAGGCCCCCGGAGTACTGCGGCAACACCTCGGCGATGCCGAACTCCGGGGAGAAGTACGCGATGGACTCAGGGAGGTCCAGGCCGATGGATTGTTGGTGCTGGTACCAACGCGGCGCCGACAGATAGTCGGCCAAGTCGTCGCTGACGTCCTCGAGACGACGTAGGAACTTACGGTCGCGCGCGAGCGTCGCGAACCGCTCAGCCGTCACCTCACCCAGCATCCGGCCGGGGTCGTGACCGCACACCTGCCACAGCGCGGGATCGACCGATTCCAGCAGGTCGAGCGAGTCGGCGTGCCAGGACCAGCGCAGATTCGCGACGAGTGGACCGAGGGCCGACAACTCGGCGGGGTACGCAGCGCGGACGGTGAGTCGACGAAGAGCCTTCACGTGGTGCGACGCTAGCAGCACCGGAAAGGCTTACAAGCTCTTTGTCCGAACGAGCGGGACGCCACTCCACGACGCGCTCCCGGTAGTGACATCGCCGAACGGGACAAGCCCGGCGGATCAGCCGCACCCCGACGACCGGGACGTCGGCTCATGGTGACCGCAGCGTGCATCTGGGTAGCGTGTTCTGAGTGGTAGGAAGATTTGGACTCACCGATGTCAGGCCCGTAGTCGGTTCCACCGGCACGGGCGAATTCCCCGCGCGCGCAGTTCCGGGCGAACCGCTGCCGATCTCCGCCGTCGTGTTCCGTGAGGGCCACGACGCGGTCGGGGCGAGTGTCGTCGTCCGCGACGCCGCGGGACGCAAGGTCACGACCGTGCGGATGGAACCGGGTGCGCCCGGCACGGACCGGTGGCATGCCGAGGTGGTGTTCGACGAACCCGGACCGTTCACCTTCGCCGTCGAGGCCTGGAGCGATCCGTGCTCGACCTGGCATCACGCGGTCACGGTCAAGATCGAGGCCGGACAGGGCAGCGAGGACTTGGCCAACGACTTCGAAGCCGGCGCCCGGCTGTTCGACCAACTCGCCCGGACGCTGCCCAGGAACGAGCGGGCGAGGGCTGCGGCGGCGGCCACCTCCCTGCGCGACGAGACTCTCGATGTCGAACACCGGGTCGCGCCTGCCCTGGAGGACTACCTGCAGGGCCTCGTCCACAGGTACCCGATCCGTGAGCTCGTCACCGCTTCGCCGCGCTACCCGCTCTGGATCGATCGCAGCCGCGCGCTCTTCGGCTCGTGGTATGAGTTCTTCCCCCGGTCGATCGGGGCTGAGTTGGCCGGCGATCCGGTGAATCCGGCCAAGCCGGCCCGACACGGCTCGTTCAAGGACGCGACCGAGCATCTCGACTACGTCGCGTCGCTGGGCTTCGACGTCGTCTACCTGCCGCCGATCCATCCGATCGGAACGGTCAATCGCAAGGGCCCCAACAACACCCTCGTTGCGGCGAGTTGGGACGTCGGCTCACCGTGGGCGATCGGTTCGAAGGACGGTGGACACGACGCCATCCATCCTGATCTGGGGACGATGGACGACTTCACGACCTTCGTCGCCCGGGCGCGGGAACTGGGCATGGAGATCGCCCTTGATTTCGCGTTGCAGTGCGCGCCAGACCACCCGTGGGTGACCGAGCATCCGGAGTGGTTCACCACCAAACCGGACGGCACCATCGCCTACGCGGAGAACCCGCCGAAGAAGTACCAGGACATCTACCCGCTCAACTTCGACAACGACCCGAAGGGCCTGTACGCGGAGTGCCTGCGGGTGGTCCGGCACTGGATGTCGGCCGGTGTGCGAATCTTCCGGGTCGACAACCCGCACACCAAACCTCTCAACTTCTGGCAGTGGCTCATCGCCGAGGTGCGGCGCACCGACCCGGACGTGCTCTTCCTCGCCGAGGCCTTCACCCGCCCGGCGATGATGCACGAGTTGGGCAAGATCGGCTTCCACCAGAGCTACACCTACTTCACGTGGCGCACCGAGCGCGACGAACTGCAGGACTACGTCGACGAACTCGGCGAGTCAGGCCACTACATGCGCCCGAATTTCTTCGTGAACACGCCGGACATCCTGCACGGCTACCTGCAGACCGGAGGTCCTGCCGCGTTCGCGATCCGCGCGGTCCTGGCTGCCACGCTCTCGCCGACGTGGGGCGTGTACTCCGGTTACGAGCATTACGAGCACCTGCCCGCGAAGCCCGGCAGCGAGGAGTACCTCGACTCCGAGAAATACCAGCTCCGGCCCCGGGATTTCGCCGCGGCGATCGCCGACGGTCGCTCACTCGCGCCGTTCATCGGCGGCCTCAACCGGATCCGGCGCGATCACCCGGCCCTGCAGCAGTTGCGCAACGTCACGTTCCATGAGGTCGATAACCGCGACATCACCGTGTTCAGCAAACGCGACGACGCCACCGGCGACACGATCATCGTGGCCTGCACGGTGAACCCGCACGAATGGCGCGAGGGCACCGTGACCCTGGACCTCGCTGCGCTGGGACGAGACTGGCAGACCGGTTTCACTGTGCGTGACCTGCTCGACGGCACCGAGTATCACTGGGGCGAGCGCAACTACGTCCGGCTGGACCCGCACGTTCGCTCATCGCACGTGTTCCACGTTCTCGACTGACGACCGTTCCCACCCCATCCACTGCCGCTCTGACCCCGGAAGGATTGATGACCGCACTCGAGCAACGCCCGGTCCCCTCGCCCGACACCACCGAGCGCCGCGAGCCGGACTGGTTCCGACGTGCCGTTTTCTATGAGGTCCTCGTCCGCGGCTTCGCCGACTCCAACGGCGATGGCACCGGTGACCTGCGCGGTCTACAGGACAAGTTGGATTACCTGCAGTGGTTGGGCATCGACTGCCTGTGGCTACCGCCGTTCTTCACCTCACCGCTGCGCGATGGGGGCTATGACGTCGCGGACTACACCGGCGTCCTGCCCGAGTTCGGCACCATCGAGGACTTCAAGACCTTCCTCGACGCGGCGCATGAACGCGGCATCCGGGTGATCATCGACTTCGTCATGAACCACACGTCGGATCAGCATCCGTGGTTCCAGGCCAGCCGCAAGGACCCCGACGGCCCGTACGGAGACTTCTACGTCTGGGGCGACGACGACACGCGCTACCCGGAAGCACGGATCATCTTCGTCGACACCGAGCCGTCGAACTGGACCTTCGACCCGGTCCGTAAGCAGTACTTCTGGCACCGGTTCTTCAGCCACCAGCCGGATCTCAACTTCGACTCCCCCGACGTGCAGGACGCGATCCTCGACGCACTGCGCTTCTGGCTGGACATCGGCATCGACGGCTTCCGCCTCGACGCGGTGCCCTACCTGTTCGTCCGCGACGGCACCAACGGCGAGAACCTGCCTGAGACCCATGAGTTCCTCCGCCGCGTACGCAAGGAAGTCGACCGCGACTACCCCGACCGTGTGCTGCTGTGCGAGGCGAACCAATGGCCGGCCGACGTCGTGGAGTACTTCGGGGATCCGGACAAGGGCGGCGACGAATGCCACATGGCGTTCCACTTCCCGGTCATGCCGCGCATCTTCATGGCCGTGCGCCGCGAGTCCCGCTACCCGATCTCGGAGATCATGGAGCAGACGCCGCAGATCCCGGGCAACTGCCAGTGGGGCATCTTCCTGCGCAACCACGACGAGTTGACCCTCGAGATGGTGAGCGACGAAGAGCGCGACTACATGTGGAACGAGTACGCCAAGGACCCGCGGATGAAGGCCAACATCGGCATCCGGCGCAGGCTGGCCCCGCTGCTCGAGAACGACATCAACCAGATCGAACTGTTCACCGCTCTGCTCCTCTCGCTGCCCGGTTCTCCCGTTCTCTACTACGGCGATGAGATCGGGATGGGCGACAACATCTGGCTCGGTGACCGCGACGGCGTCCGAACCCCCATGCAGTGGACACCGGACCGCAACGCCGGCTTCTCGACCGCGGACCCAGGTCGGCTCTACCTGCCGGCCAATCAGGACTCGATCTACGGCTACCAGGTGACGAACGTCGAATCGCAGACTCGCAACACGTCCTCCCTGCTGCACTGGACGCGTCGGATGATCCAGGTACGCAAGGACAACCCGGCCTTCGGCGTCGGGACGTTCACCGACATCGGCGGCAGCAACCCGTCGGTGTTGAGTTTCATCCGCGAATTCGGCGATGACATCGTGCTCTGCGTGAACAACCTCTCCCGCTTCCCGCAGGCGGCCGAACTCGACCTGCGCCCGTGGCAGGGCGCGGAGCCGATCGAGCTCATGGGCGGAGCGCAATTCCCCAAGATCGGCGAACTGCCCTATCTGCTCACCCTGGCCGGACACGGCTTCTACTGGCTGCGCATCCCCCGAGTCCCGCATTCGCTCGCGGAGCCCGCCGCGATCGACACCGAACACGAGGAGGGTGGGCTGTGAATGCCATCCCGGACTCGGTGCGCGATCTGATCGCACCGTGGATTCAGACCCAGCGCTGGTTTCCCGGAAAGGGTCGGCGGTTCACCGTCGAGGTCAACCGGCTCGCCGAACTGTCGACGTCGCCGCAGGTGACCATCTGGACGGCGCGCGCGACGTATGACACCGGCGAGGTGGAGACCTATCAGGTCCCCCTCGTGGCGCGATCTGAACCGTCCGAGGCCCTTGTGCACGTCCTGCTGGGCACGGTCGAGACCGAGGCCGGGCTGCGTTGGGTTTACGACGCCCTGCACGACAAAGACGCGACCCACGCGTGGTTGACCGGGTTGGTCGGGGAACCGGGTACGAACGGGCTGCGCTTCACCCGATACGCCGACGTCGAC
>JBDTFN010000332.1:0-8773 GCA_039937915.1 Jatrophihabitans sp.
CGTCGCACCGCGTCGCGTCATCTCTACCCTTCCGCCCGGTGTCCTGTCGCCCGTCGGCGCCCCGGCTACAGCGTCGAGCGGGCAGGATCTGTTCCCATCGCAACCGCGCCCCATCGCACGGGTTCCACCGCCAACCGGCATAGTGAGCAGGTGACCGGGATCGCACTGAGCTGGCAACAGGCCGGCGTCCTGACCCTGGCGATCGGGGCCGTCTCCGTCGGGCTCGGCGCGGGAGGTGATCGCGCCAGGCGACTGGCCGCGTTCGGTCGCGAGGCGACCATGATCTCTGCGCTGTACACGCTGTGGCAATTCGCCGGTGAACTCTCGGTTCTCGGCACCACGGACGCCTTCCACCGAGCCGACTGGATCGAGCGCATCGAGCGGGACTGGCACCTACCCTCCGAGGCCGCGGTACAGCGATTGCTCACCTCGAACGCGTGGACCGCGCAGTTCGCCAACATCTACTACGCGACGATGCACTTCGGCGTGCTGTTCGTGTTCCTGCTCTGGCTGTTCATCCGACACCGGGACCGCTACCGACCGGTCCGACGGGTTCTCGCGCTGACAACCTTCGTCTGCCTGCTCATCCAACTCGTGTCGGTCGCGCCACCCCGACTGCTCCCCGGGTACGAGGACACCGCGGTCAAGTACGGGCAGTCGGTGTACGGATTCGGATTCGACGCCGACCAACTCTCGGCCATGCCGTCGGTGCATGTGGCCTGGGCGGTGCTCGTGGGGTGGTCGGTCTGGCGGATCGGCAGCGGGCGGTGGCGCTGGCTGGGCCCGACCCACGCCGTGCTGACCGTCCTCGTCGTCGTCGCCACGGCCAATCATTTCTGGGCCGACGGACTCGTCGCCGTCGCCGTCCTGATCGCCTGCGCCGCTGCAGAACGCGCCGGGCGTGCCGCCGTTGTGCGCCTGCGGCCGCAGGTGCCCGTCAAAATAGCTGACCCGCAGCAGTTGAACGCATCGCGCAAGAGCGGGAGTCTCCCGTAATGGACACCACAGCCGGCCAGATCGATGCCCCGGACGACGCCCTCATCGCACCGCGTGCCGTGCCGATCGGCGACTACGGGTTCCTGTCCGACGGCGAGGCCACGGCGCTCGTCTCCCCCGGCGGTTCGATCGACTGGATGTGCTTACCGCGGATGGATTCGCCGAGCGTGTTCGGCGCGATCCTCGGTCGGCATGCGGGCACGTTTCGGATCGCTCCGACCGATGTGTCGGTCCCGGTCGCGCGCCGCTATCTGCCCGGGACGATGGTGCTCGAGACGAGTTGGGGCACCGACACCGGCTGGATCATCGTGCGCGACGCGCTGCTGCTCGGCCCGTGGCGTCACGAGTCCGAACTGTCCCGCTGGCAAAAGCGCACCCCGACCGACTACGAGGCCGAGCACGTCCTGCTGCGCACCATCCGCTGCGTAAAGGGTGAGGTGCAGACGGTCATCGAGTGCGAACCGGTACCTGATTACGGCCGCGCCGCGATCGAGTGGGAGTACACCGACAAGGTCTATCACCAGGGCGTCGGCCGAGCCCCCCAGTGGGACATGAACCTGACCCTGACCACGGACATGCGGCTGGGCTTCGAGGGCTCCCGGGCCAGCGTGCGCACCCTGCTCAAGGAGGGCGACACCCGCTACATCGCGCTGTCCTGGGGAACGAAGGAGCCGCCGCTGGACTACGAGGACGCCTACAAGCGCATGGTGTGGACGGCACACCACTGGCAGCACTGGCTGGCACGCGGCAATTTCCCCGATCACCCATGGCGCAGCTACCTGCAACGCAGCGCACTCACCCTCAAGGGGCTGACCTACTCCCCAACCGGCGCGATCTGCGCCGCCGCGAGCACCTCGTTGCCCGAGACGATCGGCGGCAATCGCAACTACGACTATCGCTACACCTGGATCCGGGACGCCACCTTCGCGCTCTGGGGCATGTACTCCCTGGGCTATGACTGGGAGGCCATCGACTTCTTCTCCTTCATCGCCGACCTCGCCGGGCAGGACGAGGACCTACAGATCATGTACGGCATCGGCGGCGAGCGGGATCTCACCGAGTACGAGTTGGACCATCTTCCCGGCTACGCCGACTCCCGCCCGGTACGCGTCGGCAATGCGGCCAGCACCCAGCGTCAGCACGACGTCTGGGGTGCGCTGTTGGACTCGGTGTACCTGCACAGCAAGACCGCCGATCACGTCGACGCGCGGCTGTGGCCGATCCTGACCAAGCAGGTGAAGGCGGCCCTGAAGAATTGGCGTGAGCCGGACGCAGGGATCTGGGAGGTCCGCGGCCAGCTCCAGCACTTCACCTCGTCCAAGATCATGTGCTGGGTGGCGGTCGACCGCGGCGCGAAGCTGGCTGCGGTGATCGGCCAGGACGCGGCGGCCTCGGAGTGGGAGCTCGCGGCACAGGAGATCAAGGACGACATCCTTGCTCACGGGCTGGACGAGCGCGGGGTCTTCACCCAGTACTACGGAACGAAGGCACTGGACGCCTCCCTGCTGCTCTCGGTGCTAGTGCGCTTTCTTCCTCCCGATGACGAGCGGATCGTCAATACGGTCCGGGCGATCGCCGACGAACTGACCGAGCATGGCATGGTGCTGCGCTACCGCGTCGAGGAGACCGATGACGGATTCTCCGGTGAGGAGGGGTCGTTCACGATCTGCTCGTTCTGGCTGGTGTCGGCGCTGTGCGAGATCGGCGACTACACGCAGGCGCGCCGGCTGTGCGCGAAGCTACTGTCCCTCGCCGGACCGCTCGAGTTGTACGCCGAAGAGATCGACGTCCACAGCGGTACGCATCTCGGCAACTTCCCGCAGGCGTTCACGCACCTGGCACTGATCAACGCGGTGCTGCACGTCATCGAGACCGCGCACATGTCCGACGGAACGCTGTTCGAACGGTCGCGCCGCTGAGCCCGGCGCCTCAGCCGGGGGTCGTGGCGAGTTCGGTGAGCAGGTCGGCCACCACGTCCGGGCAGGCAGCGAGCGGGCTGTGGTCGCAGTCCCATTCGCGCTGGTCGGTGAGGCGACCGGCCATGATCCGCTGCAACTGCGGCGCCACTGTGCGGTCGTCGGTGCAGACGACGTAGGTCGACGGTCGGGTCCGCCAGGCCACCGAGCCGGGCCGCCCGCCGAACAGCGCCCGGCCGACCGGCCGCAGTCGGGTCAGCGCCGCGCGCACCACGGCCGGTGGAGAGCGGTTATAGAGCAGATCGGCAGCCCTCGACGGGTCGATCGACACGTCGTTGCCGTCCTCGGAGAACTGCAGCGCGTCCCCCAGCCCGGTCTCGGGCACCTCCTCCTGCGGCGCGACCCGCGAGATGCTCTCACCCTCGGCGAGGGCGAAGGCCGCGATGAAACACAGCCGAACGACCTGCCGATGATCCCCTGCGGCAGTCACGACCGCACCACCATAGGAGTGCCCGACGAGCACGACCGGTTCCTCGATCCGATCGAGCGCGGCTCGCACCACCGTCACGTCCCCGGCGAGGGTGCGCATCGGCAGGTCCACCGCGGTCACCGGTATACCCCGCTCCTGTAACGCCGCAGCGACGGCGTCCCAACTCCATGCCCCATGCCACAGCCCGTGGACGAGGACGACGTGACGAGGCTGCATCGCACCACCCTTGCACGCCACCCCGGTCGAGGGTCCACTCGCGAGCCGGGGTTAGCTGGCGGCGTGAACGAACGCATCGAACTGACGCCAGCCGAAACCGAACAGGGCATCTACCCCTGGCTGACCGCGTCTCTCATTCCGCGGGCCATCGCCTGGGTGTCCAGCATGTCCGCCGATGGCCTCGACAACGTGGCCCCGCACTCGTTCACCACCGTCGCAGGGATCGATCCGCCCACGCTGTGCTTCGTCTCGGTCGGCACCAAGGACACGCTGCGAAACGTCCGAGCGACGGGCGAGTTCGTCCTCAACGTCGGTAACCGCGCGCTCTTGCTGGCCATGAACGATTCGGCCACCGACTTCCCCGGCGCGCTGAGCGAGTTCGACGAGTCCGGGCTCGAGCGGGAGGCCAGCCAGGTCGTGGCGCCGCCGCGTGTGCGCGACGCGCCGGTCGTCTTCGAGTGCCGGGTGTCCGGCGAGCACGTGATCGGGAACTGCACGATGGTCTTCGGGGAGATCGTCCATCTCGCTGCCCACCGATCAGTACTCGGTGCGGACGGTCTGCCGGTCGCAACCGCGCTAGATCCGCTGGCTCGGTTGGGCCGTTCGGAGTGGTCCCCCCTCGGCGATGTCTTCTCGCTCAGGCGGATCCGTTACGCCGATTGGGCCGACGGGCGGCGCAGCAAGGATCTCTAGCCGGGCTGGGGCTTCGGCACCCGCTGCGGGATCACGCGTGCGGTGAGCGGTAGACACGTCCGCACGAACTCCGTACCGAAGGTGTTGAGCCGGATGCTGCGCTGAATCAACTTCGGGCTCCGCCCGGCTGACTTGAGCGCGGTCAAGACCTTCGGCTGAGCCTCGATCACCTGGTACCGGGTCGGGTTGCTGACCTGTTCCTTGGAGCAGTCGATCAGCCCGAGTCGGCTCAGGTTCGTCAGGTAGAGATCGATGCGCTCGAGGTTCTGCAGCCCGGCGTGCTCGGCAACCATGTTCATGCCCGCCGCGACGAGCACTGACCCGATGCCCAATGGGCGGTGGGTGCGGATGTCGATGGACGGCTGCGGGCCTTCGAGGTAGATGAAACGCAGGATGCGGGCCTCGTCCGGCGTGATCTCGGACAAGATCCGCGAGAAGGCCGGGTGGGTGTCCTCGATGGTGTGCACGTCATTGCTGCGACGCAACAGGTCGCTGCCCCGCCGCTGCAGGTCATCGGTGCTCGCGGTGATGACGGTCTGACGCGAGAAATTTCCGGGCCGCGGTGTGCCCGGCGCCGGCGGCGGCAACATCTCCGATTGCAGTCCCAACGCTCGCCAAGCCATGGTGCGCAGGTCGTTCGCCGCGTCCTGCAGGATTTCCGTGGACGGTTCGCCCTCTACCGCGCGGCGCGCTACATAGTTCGCTCCTGCGACGCCGGCTCCTACGGACCAGCCGATCAGGTGCCACGCCGATACGGCGGCCACTCGGGCCAGCCCGGGAGCCGCTCGAACCATGGACGGGCTCGGGCGCAGGTCCATGCCGCGAGCCCCGTCGGGCAGTCGCGGCAGGCCTGGGCGCGGACGACGCACGACGAATGCGGCCGGTTTCGCCGGTCCATCAAAGCCGGGAGGGGGCACGGTCATCAGACTCCGAAGATCGCGAGGTGGAGGAAGCCGGCGAAGAGGCCCAGCACCCCGCCGTGAACGAACAGTAGCCACTCATCCTGTTTGATCGCCGAGCGCAGCATCTCAACGAAGTCATCGGGCCCCATCTGGGACATCTGTGACGCGATGTATTTGTGAATCTTGACCGACTGTCGTTGGCTGAACTCCGCGTCATTGAACGCGATCGGCGCGAAGCCGGTGGCCTCGGTGGCCACCGAGGAGCGGATCGCGTCGTACTCCTTGGTACCGATGGCCACCCGGACGGCAGCCCGCGCCGGGCCGACCGCCTTGTCGACCGCGGGACGCAACGCGTCCTCGAGCATCTGCAGCGTGCGGTCGCTGCGCGGGCCGGTGAGCAGTTCGTTGCCGATGTTCTGCAGCGTGATGACCTTGTCGGCCACCATCTTTGAATACAACTCGGTGACCTCGGCCTGTCGTTTGATGAGCAGGCCCTGCTTCCACGGCACCCACTTGTTGGGGAATACCGGTTCGAAGATCAGCGTGATGCCGATGTAGTTCACGGTCCAGCCGATGATCACGCCGCCGATCGGCAACACCCACCATTCCGGGACAGCCTGGAGGACTCCGAAAAGGACAAATCCCATCGGGAACCCGAAGTAGAAACCGAAGTTCTGCATGAACGTCAGTTCCTTGCGACCCATGATGAGGAACAACTCGTTGAGCAGTTCGGGGTTCTTCACGAAGTAGCTGATGACCATGAGCTTGGCGTCGATGAGCTGGTCGACGTTCTCACCGATCTCGTCGGTGATGTTCTTGACGATGCCGGGCAGTTGGGCGCGCACCCGCGCGAAGACGGCCTCCTTGATGACCGGCGGCAGGTCGTGCCAGAGCTGGGGGTTCTCCTGCTGCATGATCTGCTCGACCACGTCGCGGATCTCGGCCTGGGCGACGGCCGCCAAGTGCTCGGCGATCTTGTCCGGCTCGAGCTCACGGTAGAAGTCGGAGATGCTGCCGAGTTTCGCCAGGCCCTTGTCCACGCTGATGCTGGCCATCTTGTCCGCACGCGAGGGCACGATGCCCTGCCACCCGAGACGGCCGTCGTAGCGGATCAGCGGTAGCACCCGCACCCGCCGTGGCAAGAGCGGGAAGAGCACCCGCAGTCCCGGCACGCGGAAACCGTGGAACCGCACCGGTTTGAACAGCATGAGGACGCCGGTCCAGTTGGTGACGTAACCGATCACGCCGGTGAACAGCGGAATGCTGATGAGGTCGACCAGAGTCTTGGTCTCCATCGAGCTACCCCCGGTCTGCCGCTACCGGCTCGGACGACGTACGTCACCGCACATAATGTCGTGCCGGGCTCTGTTCTGCACATCAGGGTTCCCGCAGGACCTCGTGCCCTTGCCAGCGCGCTATCCCTGCGTGGCGCCACAAAGTTCGGGTCCGGTCAGCACCAGGCACGGGTTGTCCCACACCGCCGCCTATCCGCTTGCCAAGCGTTCGCGCGGAGACCAGCGTGGGCGTCAGCAACCGTTGCCAGCGCAACTCGCCCCGGACCGACCGTGTAGGAGCCCGGCATGGCCAGCACCGTCGCACACCGCCCATGCCGCACAGTGGGCGCCACGCTCGCTGTCCTCTGCCTGGTCGCGGGTACCGCCGCCTGCACGTCAAGCCGCTCGTCGACGCAGCCGTCGTCAACGGCGCAGGTCTCGACAATCGCCCGGGGCTCCTCGACCCAGACGATCACCGTCGGCGGCGTGGCCCGCACGTTCCACCTCTACCGGCCCGCGACGCTGCCCGCACGGACACCTTTGGTGGTGATGCTGCACGGCGGATTCGGCACCGGCACCCAGGCCGAGAAGAGTTACGGCTGGGATGCGCAGGCTGATACCGGGCACTTCCTCCTCGCCTATCCCGATGGCCTGAACCGCGCCTGGAACACCGGCGGCGGTTGCTGTGGCAAGCCCGCGAAGGACCACATCGACGATGTCGGTTTCATCAAGGCGATGATCTCCACGCTGCACCGGGAAATTCCGATCGATAGCAGTCGGGTTTTCGCCACCGGCATGTCCAACGGCGCGATCATGGACTACACCCTCGCGTGCAACACCAGCATCTTTGCCGCGATCGGGCCGAATTCAGGCACCCAGCTGGGCGCGTGTACACATCCCACGCCGTTGTCGGTCATCCACATCCACGGCACCGCTGACACGCACATCCCCTACGCCGGGGGTCGAGGTAGCGGCACGGCCGCTATCGACGGACCCGGTATAGAGGCGCTCAACGCAACCTGGCGGACGAACGACTCCTGCCCGCCACCGATCATCACGAAATCCGGCGTGGTGACGACCTCGATCGCTGCGTGCCCTGGCGGCCGAACAGTGGAGCTCATCTCGATCACCGGTGCGGGCCACCAGTGGCCCGGTAGCGCGCCGAAATCGAAGGTTCAGCAGCTGATCGGCTCCGATCCGCCGTCGACAGCCCTCAACGCCACGCAGACGATCTGGGCCTTCTTCGCCGCCCATCCGGCCCCGGCGGACCGGTAGGCCCCGACATCCCTCGTCGGAGCCCACCGGTTGCGCTGTCGCGCTCCCGCAGCCTCGGTGTCAGCTGCAGCCGCTGGTGCTGCCGCAGCCTTCACAGACGAAGCAACTGCCGGCCGGACGCATCTTCGTGCCGCAGTTCATGCACAGCGGCGCGTCGGCCGTGCTTCCGGTGAGGGTCTCCAGCAGCTCGATCGAGCTGTGAGCCCGCGGTGGCGCGGGGGTGGTTGCATCCTCCGCACTATCCGGCGCTGCCGACGCGCTGACCGGCGCCGACTGGGCGTAGGTCTCCATGGCAGCGTCGTCGGCGTCGTCATCATCATCGGAGCCGTAGGAGCCGGTCTCGAGCTGACGGGTGCGCTCGCTGGCGCTGTAGATGCCCAGCCCGGCACGCTCCTCGAACGTCATGTAGTCCAGGGCCAGTCGCCGGAAGATGTAATCCAGCATCGACTGCGCCATCCGGATGTCCGGGTCATCGGTCAGGCCGGCCGGCTCGAAGCGCATGTTGGTGAACTTCTGGACGTAGGTCTCGAGCGGAACGCCGTACTGCAGCGCGATCGAGATGGCGATGGAAAAGGCGTCCATCACGCCGGCCAGGGTCGAGCCCTGCTTGCCCAGCTTCAGGAAGACCTCGCCGAGACCGTCGTCGGGGTAGGAACCTGCCGTCATGTAGCCCTCGGCGCCACCGACGGTGAACGAGGTGGTACGCGACGGACGCGATTTGGGCAGTCGGGTACGGGTGGGCCGGAACTCGACGACCTTCTCGACCTCAGCCGCAACGGCCGAGCTTGCGCTGCCCTTGTTCTCGCCCTTGCCCGCGGACAGTGGCTGGCCGACCTTGCAGTTGTCGCGGTAGACCGCGAGGGCCTTGAGACCGAGCTTCCAGCCCTGGAAGTACACGTCCTCGATGTCCTCGACCGTGGCCGCCTCGGGCAGGTTGACGGTCTTGGAGATCGCACCGGACAGGAACGGCTGGACCGCCGCCATCATCCGCACGTGACCCATCGCCCGGAT
>JBDTFN010000333.1:0-7284 GCA_039937915.1 Jatrophihabitans sp.
CTCGGCGGTGGTCTCTACCTCGTCGTCCTGCTGGCGCTGTGGCCTGGATTGACCGCTGTCGTGGGTAGGCATTGGCGGCCCCCTCTCTCACTTGACCCAACCCTAACTCGCCGACATTGCGCCTACGCCCCGACAAGCAGGAACTATCGCGTCCGCGTCAGACCAGGTAAGGCGTGCGTCGCGGTGGCCCCACCGTCGGCGGCAAGTTCGCTGCCGGTGCAGTACGAACTGCGGTCGCTGGCGAGAAACAGCACCACCTGCGCGATGTCCTCGGACGTGCCCATCCGGCGCAGCGGAATCCGCTTGGCTACCGGCGACAGATCGACCTCGTGCCCACCCGCAGCGTCCTTCACCATGTCGGTGACGATCATGCCGGGATGCACGGAGTTGACCCGGATGTTGTTGGGCCCGAGTTCCAACGCAGCTACCTTCGTCATACCGCGGATCGCGAACTTCGTCGACGTGTACGCCGTCAGGTACGGCATCCCAGCCAGCCCCTCGACCGAGGAGATGTTGACGATCGAGCCCGGCCGGCCGGCGGCGACCATCGCCTTGGCGACCGCCCGCATGCCGAGGAAGGTGCCGACCTGATTGATGTTGACGACGTTCATATAGTCGGCCAACGGCATCTCGGTCAGCGCAGCGAAGCGCAGGATGCCGGCGTTGTTGACCAGGATGTCGACACCGTCGAGAGTGGCCTCGGCCTCGTCGACGACGCTCGTCCAGTCGTCTTCGTTGGCGACGTCGAGGTGCCGGTAAACCGCGGCCTCGCCGAGGGAGTCGGCCAGTTCCTGGCCGATGTCGTCCAGCACGTCGGCGATGACGACGCGTGCGCCTTCGGTCACGAACAGTTGGGCCGCCGCTGCGCCCTGCCCCCGAGAGGCGCCGGTGATGATCGCGGTCTTGCCGTCCAAGCAGCCCATGTCGGCCATCCGTTCAGGATTGAGGAACTATCGGCACGCGGGTGGCGCCGCGCGGTCCATCAGATCAGATCAGGCTGGGTCGGCAGACCCGGCAGGTGCCGAGGTTCGATTCCCGCCCGGTGATGACGTGCAGGTCATCGCGATGCGCGATCAGGGCGCAGTCGCGACGGTGCACGGTGGCCCCGGCGCCGGCGAGGACCGGCACTGCGCCCGGGTCGGCCATGACCTGCTCTGCCGCGGCACGTGCGGCAGTCGGCTGACGAGACACGAGATCCGCGAG
Organism: Jatrophihabitans sp.; assembly: GCA_039937915.1. Lineage (GTDB taxonomy): Bacteria > Actinomycetota > Actinomycetes > Mycobacteriales > Jatrophihabitantaceae > Jatrophihabitans. The sequence continues at coordinate 1,204 of JBDTFN010000333.1, forward strand.
CACGAGCATCGTGTCGGCCAGTTGCCTCGCAGCATCGCGCTGCTCGTTCGCGACCTTGGCCAGCCACGCCCCGAAATAGAGGAAGCCGCCGAGGAAGACCAGACCCAGACCGAGCAGCCCACCGGACACCACGTAGGAGGTCTGGTCATAGGCATATTTGGAATGCGCCACGCCGTACCACCCGATGAGAATGGCCACGATACCCAGCGGCATCAGGGTGGCCCCGGCGCTGAACAGGACCAGTTGCAGCGTGCGAAAACGCTGACCCCGCACGGCCGCGGGGTTGCTGACCCTGGGGCCGGACGGCGGCCCGGCCTGCGGTGGAACAGGCGGTGCCGGTCGGCGCCGAGGGGCGTGTGCCGGCCGCGCGGTCGAGGTGCCGGTGGTAGACGCCGAGGCGGTTGTCGTGGGGGATGTCATGGTCATGCGCTCCTCATGTCGGGCACTCCGGTTTCCAGTCCATAGGCACAGTCGTCGCCGGCGCCGAGCAGGAACACGCCGCCGGTTCGTAGTAGGTAGCCGAGTCCGGCCGCGAGGCCGAGCCCGACCAGGATCAGGAACTTGGGCACGGCGCCGAGCCCGGGCAGGTTGTAGCCCGCGTCGGAGACCGGAGCCGCCACCGGTTGCGCCGCCACTGCGGCAGGGGTGCCGGTGTCTGCCGGGGCCGCGCCGGAGTCGCCGGCGCTGATGTTCCCGCCGCCGGTTGCGCCCCCGCCGGCGCCAAGGACAGGGGCTGTCCCGCCGGTCGATCCGTTGCCGCTGCTCACCGTGGTGGTCTGGCCTCCTGCCGCTGCTACCGGACCAGCGTCGTATGCCGGCGCAGCCGTTGCTGCGGACTCGACGCTGCCCAGTGTGAGGACGATCTTCGGGCCGATGCCGAGCACGGGCGCGAGCTGACTTCCGAGCTGCGGGATCTTGGCTATCACGTCCTGCAGCGGTCCGAGCAGACCACCGAGGTTCAGCGCGTTCTTCAACGGCGCGGTGTCGATGGAGATGACCATTCCGGTGGCCTTGAGCGAACTGCTCGCCCCGTCGACCGTCCGTGCGGACTTCAGCGTGGTGACCTCGATCCCGAGGGTCTTCAACGCCTCGGTGACCGGCTTCGGGATCACCGGCGTCTTGTACGAGGAACCGCCGAGGGCGACGCCCTTCTCGTCGAGGCCGAGATCCATGCCGGCGATCGTCACGTTGCCCAGCGTCGATGAACCCGTCGTCGTTGCCTTCTTGCCATCGCTGATCGTTGTGGCCGTCATGTCCACGCCACCGACGGTGATCAGGCCGGCGAGCAGCTTGAGCTGCGAAACCGCGGCTTGCGCGGTGGCCGTGAAGGTCTTATTGCCGACGGTCACGGTGCTGTCGCTGGTGACGTTGCCGACCGACACGATCGTGGAGAACACGGTCGACGTGGGCACCGGCAGGTCCGGCGTCGTCGGCGTCGTCATCGTGCCCGGCGGTTTACCCGACAACACGTCGCCAAGACCTGCACCGGGGTTGGACAGGCTATTCGTGCCGGTGACCCCGAAGCCGGTGACCCTGGCCTTGGTCGTGAAGCCGTCGCTCGAGGTCGTCATGCCATTGCCGTCGGTGAGCTGGCCGGTGTTCTTCGCCGGGGAATCCTTCGTCGCCGGGAAACGCGAGTTGACCTGCACCGGGTACTTGGTCGTGTCGTTACCGGTGAGCGTGCCGAAGCCGTCACCCACGGTGTCACCCGGCCACAGGTAGCTGGCCAACGCACGGGAGACCGGACCGGTATCGGTGTTCGATCGGGTGTATGCGATGCCACCGTCCACCTGCGGGGTGGCCGGGATGGGGATCACCGGCTCGTAGATCTGGATGCGCACCGGCTGCGCTTGCGAGAGCCCGCTGTAGCCGCCCAGCGTGGTGTCGGCCCCGGCCGGCCCGGGCCACATGAGCGTGCCGATTGCCGCCACGCCGAACAGCGCCATGGTGCGTCTGGAACCTCGCGTCACGAGCCACCTCCGAAATAGAGCTCGTTGAGCTTGCTCTCGATCTCACCGGGTTCACCCGTCTCGATGACCCGTCCGCCGTGCATTACCGCTGCGTAGTCCGACACCCTCAGGGCGCTGCTGGCGAACTGCTCCACCACCAGGATCGAGACGCCCGCCTCAGCGATCTCGGCCACGCTGTCGTACAGGCTCTCGACGATCAGCGGCGCGAGTCCCATCGACAGTTCGTCCAGTAGCAGCAGGGCCGGCTCGGAGGCCAGCGATCGGGCCAGCGACAGCATCTGCTGCTCCCCGCCGGACATGCTGCCGGCCAGTTGCCGACGCCGCTCCTTGAGCCGCGGAAAACGCGCGTACGCCTCGGCGAGGATCTTCTCCACCGGTTGGCCGGAGTACGAGGCCAGCCAGAGGTTCTCCTCGACCGTGAGGTTCGGAAACACTCCCCTGCCCTCAGGCACCATGGTCAGCCCGGCCCGGGTGAGCTCGTCGGGCGATGCATCGTTGATGTGCACGCCGGACAGGTGGATGTGCCCGCCGGTCGACGGCATCAACCCGCTGATCACCCGCAGCAGCGAGGTCTTGCCCGCGCCGTTGGCACCCAGCAACGCCATCACCGCGCCGCGCGGAACCATGAGATCCACCCCACGCAGCACCTCGATGCGTCCGTACGCGGCGTGCACGTCGATCAGTTCGAGGATCGGCACGTTCGGTTGGCCGACTGGTCCCACGTCGTCGTAGGACGGCACGCGTCCCGGATCAGTCAGGTCGGGGGCGGTCATCGATCGACTCCAACCGGTCGCGGGCGTCGTTTCGTGTCGATCGCGACCACGTTGTCCCTGACGACCGCGTTGTCCCCGACGACCGCCTCGGCCTGCGCGAGCACCTCGGGCGGCATGGCGATGGCGTCGGCCGTGTCGTCGGAGAAGCCCAGGTACGCCGCCTGGACCCTGCGGTTCGCGCGGATCTCCTCCGGCGTGCCTGTCGCGATCACCGTCCCGAACTCCAGCACGTGAATCAGATTGCAGACCCCCATGACGAGATCCATGTCGTGCTCGACCATCAGGATCGCGCGCCCCTCGGCGGCCAGAAACGTGAGCAGGTCTCCGAAGCTCTCGGTCTCCACCTCGTCCAGCCCGGACGACGGTTCGTCGAGCAACAGCAGTTGCGGATCGATCGCCAGTGCGCGAGCCATCTCGAGCAGGCGGGCGACCCCGGTAGGAACCGAGTCGGCGCGCTGGTTGACGTACTGGCCGATGCCGACGATCTCGATCAGTTCGTCGATGCGCTTGTCCTTGCCGAACCGGAACCACGCCTTCGGACCGGCGTGGATGTCGCGAGCGGCCTGGATGTTCTCCCGAACGGTGAGCGACCCGAATGCTTCAAGCCGCTGGAAGGTGCGGGCCATCCCCATCTTGGCCCTGGCGCTGACCGCCGAGCGAGTGACGTCCTTGCCGCGGAAACGCACCCGACCCGCGGTCGGTGGCTGGAGACCGCTGATGACGTTGAACAACGTCGTCTTGCCGGCTCCGTTCGGACCGATGAGGCCGGTGATCGTCCCGCCGTCGACGTAGAACGCGGCGTTGTTCACGGCAGTGATCCCGCCAAACTTGACGGTGGCGCCGTCGATCTCAAGCAACGCCATGACCGGCCACCTGCTTGTCCGGGATCGTCTCGGCCGACACCTGGAGGGCGGGTTGCCGACCGGCGGTGTAGGCGCGGACCTGGGCCGGGAGTCTTGGCTCGAGCGAGCGCACGGCCTTGAAGAAGATGTTCACCAATCCGTTGGGGTCCTTGGCCAGCAGGATCGCTCCGATCGCAATCACCATGAACACCAGGCCGGAATACGCCGGAGCCGTGGCCTGAACAACCGGCAGCAGCATGAGCAGGACGCCGCCGAAGAAGGCACCGGACACCGTCGTGACGCCGGCGACCACAGCCACGAGCAGCAGCGGCAGGCTCTGCAAGGTCGCGAAGCTGACCGCGCTGAGCGTCCCGCTGAGTCCGGCCAGTAGCGCGCCGGCGAGACCGGCGATGCCTGCGGACGCACTGAAGACCGCGACCCGGAACCATCGTTGGTTCAGCCCGAGGGTGCCGCAGGCGGCCGGGCTGTCCCGCAGCGCGATGAGCAGTCGGCCGATCGGCCCGCGGCGCAGGACCAGCAGGCCGATGCCGACGGCGATGAAGACGAACAGCATCAGGAATACGTAGACGCTGGTATTGGAGAAGTCGTAGCCGAAGATCGAGACCCGCTGGGCCTGCAAAGTCCCGCCGAAGCCGTAGAGGAAGTCGGCCTGGAAGACTAACTTGTCCACGAGCAGACCGAACGCGAGCGTGGCCAACGCGAGGTACAGGCCGGTCAGCCGGATCACCGGTAGCGCAACCAGCGCGCCCACGGCCGCCGTGATGAGCACCGCGAACAGGATCGCCAGCGGTGAGGTCGTGTCCATCTTCGCCGCGACTGTCGCGCCAACCCCGACGAAGGTGAACTGCGAGAGCGAGACGAAACCGCCGTACCCGGTGAGCAGCACCAACGACAGCATCACGATGCCCAACGACATCGCGATGCCGAACCGCAGCGTGTCCGTCGCGTCGAGGAACGGGACGACGACCAAGCAACCCAGGACCAGCGCGGCAGCGCTGATCAACGTCCGCCTCATCGACGGCACGTTCGCGGCCAGGATGCCCTTGACCTGGCCGACCCGCAGTTGCACCTGCGGGACGAAGATCAGGATCGCGAAGAGCATCAGGGTGGGCAGCGAGCTCTGTAGTCCGGTCTGCAGGTAAGCCGATCCGTGGACGTAACCCTGGACGTATGCCGTGGCCAAGCCGAGGCCGATCGCCCCGAGATAGGTCAGCGGCAGGCTCGCCAGCCGGCCGAGCATCGCGGCGGAGAACGCGGCCACCACCAGGAAGGTGAGGGTGTAGTAGTCCAGCCCGGTGTAGGACACGAGCAGGACGCCGGCGAGGGCGGCAAGCGACGACCCGACCGCCCAGCTCAGGGCCGAGACCCGGTTGGCGCTGGCTCCGAACAGTTCGAGCAATTCCTTGTTGTCGACCGCCGCCCGCATGGCCGTGCCGATGCGGGTGCGGTTGAGCAGGAAGTACAGGCCGGCGGCCACGATGCCCGACACGACGATCGTCATCAGGTAGTAGTAACTGACCCGGGCGCCCAGGATCGGCACGGTATTGAAGCCGAAGAACTGCGAGACGTTGCGGGCCGGTTCGTCAGGTCCGGTGGGCCAGAACTGGATGGCCAGTCCTACGAGCAGCAAGAACATGGCCACGGTGACGACCAGGCTCACACCGACGGGCGCGCTGCCGAGTCCGCGCATGACCACTCGCTCCAGGATTACCCCGTACAACGGCGCGATGACGAAAAGCACGAGGATCACCGACAACCACGTCGGCAGGCCGGCGTCGACGTGCAGCTGCCAATACACGAACGCCATCACCATGCTGGTCGCGCCGTGCGCCAGGTTGAACACCCGGGTCGTGGCGTACGTCAGTACCAGGCCGGCCGCGGCGACAGCGTAGGCCGCACCGAGGAACAGGCCCGTGAAGGTATAAGCGACGAAGACCTCCATGGACTCAGCCGCCCACGCCGCTGTTGATGGTGTTGGCGCAGCTGTAGGGGGCCGGACTCTTGCGGACCCACTTGCCGCCCTGTAACTGGATGATCGACGCGCACCGGGTCGTGTGCCTGCCCCCGGGATCCTGGGGTGGGACCATGCCGTTGTTGGTGAAGTTGTGCACTTCGCGCAGTGCGCTGATCAACGAGGCCCGGGTCAGCTTCCCACCCAGTTCGATGGCCTGCTGGGTGAACAGCGAGGCCGCGGCCCACGCGTAGGTGCCGAAGAACGACGGTGCTCCGCCGGAGGTCCGCTGCAGCCAGGTGAGATAGGCGGACAGCTGCGCGTTCTTGCCCGCTTCCTCGAACAGCGGGCCGGCAATGAAGACGTAGGTGTCGTTCATCTGACTGCCACCGGCGACAAAGTTCGCGTCGTAGGCGGTCGGATCCATCACGAAGATCGGGTGGTAGTCGTTGGCCGCAAACGCGCTCTTGAGCTTCTGTGCGTACTGGTAGGCCCCGACGTACTGGACGTACTTGATCCCGTCA
>JBDTFN010000334.1:0-12590 GCA_039937915.1 Jatrophihabitans sp.
CCACGTGGGTCACACCTTCACCCTGCACGCCGCGCCGACGAATCAGAGCCCGTTGTTTGTCAGCGTTCCGCTCCCGGCCCAAGCCGACACAGCGCCGAACGCCAAGGGGTCGGCGTACCCGAAGCCCATCGTCGTGACCTTCTCTTTCGTCACCGGCAGCGCGGGTAAGTACGTCTTCAACTGCGAGTACCCGTGCGGAGACGGTTACTACGCGAAATTCGGCGGTCCGATGGCCACTCGAGGCTATATGTCCGGCACGTTGACGGTCGGCTGAGCGTGCTGACGAGCGGAGTCAAGGGGGGCATGGCGAAATGACATCAGGTCCGCCGATCGACGAGCGGGTAGGTCTTTGGTGGCGGCGCCCGGAGACCCGCGGAATTTTTCTAATCTGGGTCGTCCTCACGGTCGCACTGGTGTTCTTCTCCTTCATCCCCGCACGCATCATGGGCCCGACGGCGTCGCCGACCAAGCACGCGGTCGAGCTGACGATGACGGTATTCACGCTCGCGGCCAGCCCGGTCGCCGCGTTCGTCTGGGCGATCGCGATCTACAGCCTGATCAAGTGGCGCCACCGGGGTGTCGGGCCGCCGACCGAGGACGGTCCCCCCATCCGCGGCAACAATCTGGCGACCGGCCTATGGATGCTTGTGTCGTCGGTGCTCTGCGTGTTCCTGCTGATCTGGGGACTTGCCGAGATCGAGGCGGTCGCGGCACCGGAGCGGTCGGCGAATGCGTTGATCGTGAACGTCACCGGTCAGCAATGGGTATGGACGTTCAGTTATCCCCAAGACGGCAATGTCGAGTCCGATCAGCTGTACCTCCCGCTGAATCGCCCGGTGATCTTCCACGTGACGAGCGAGGACGTGATCCATGCCTTCTGGGTCGTGCAGATGGGGATCAAGGTCGACGCCAACCCTGGCGAGACCACCAAAACGAGCGTCCTCCCGGACAAGCTCGGTGTGTTCGACGTGCGCTGCGCCGAACTGTGTGGACTTCTGCACGCTGACATGGAGACGAACGCGCACGTTGTGTCCAAAGCCGACTTCGCAACCTGGATCCAGGCGAACGGGGGGCACGTGTGATGACGTGCTCTCGCCAGAAGGTGGTCATCGATGAGTGAAGCAATGGTTCAGTTCGGCGGACGTGCACCCGCACACCCGGTCGGTGGCGGGATCATGCGTCGACTCAATCTGGGCACGGCAGTCGCGGGTGGCCTGATACTTGGCTACGTCGCGTGGCTGATCTCCCACCACTTCCTCGCCGGCGCAGACGACCCGATGGTTCAGAATCAGGTCGTCACCATCACGCTCGCCGGCTGGGCGTTCGGCTTCATGATCGGCATTGGCGCGATGCGTGGTCCGATCTGTTGGTTGCTCGGCCGAGACCAGAGCCACGAGGACGAGATGTTCGCCGCCGGCAAGGACCAGGGCGTAGGTCGGTACTTCCGGTTCACGACCGACCACAAGGTCGTCGGTATCCAGTACCTGGTCCTGACGATGGTGTTGCTGGGCATCGGCGGAACCCTCGCGATGATGATCCGCACCGATCTCGTCACGCCCAACTCCGGCTTCCTCGGACCGCAGACCTATAACGCAGTGGTCGGGCTCCACGGTCTGACCATGATCATTGCCACGATCATCATGGTGACCGGGCCGTTCGGGAACTTCATCGTGCCGATCATGATCGGTGCACGCGACATGGCCTTTCCGCGACTGAACGCACTCAGCTTCTGGCTGCTCGTGGCGTTTGCACCAGTCCTGTACTCCGCAGCGTTCCTCGGCGGGATCCCGACGGGCTGGACCGGATACGCGCCGCTCTCGGACCAGGGCCCCCCCGGCATGGACTCCTACCTGATGGCGATCATCATCTTCGCCGTATCGACCGCGATAGCCGGTGCGAACATCACCGCCACCATCCTGACGATGCGGGCACGGGGGATGACCTGGAACCGGACACCGATCTTCGTCTGGGGAGTACTGGCCAGCGTCGGACTGGCAATTCCCGCCTTCCCGATGTTCATGGGTGCCATGGTCTACCTCGGGATGGATCGAACCGTCGGTGCCAACTTCTACGTGGCCTCAGGCGGCGGAAACCCGTGGCTGTACGAGAACCTGTTCTGGCTGATGGGTCACCCCGAGGTCTACGTGATCTTGATCCCGGCAGTCGCTGCCTTGATGGAGTTGACGACCGTCTTCGCGCGAAAACCGTTGTTCAGTTACAACGTTGCCGTTCTTGGCATCGTGGGCATCGTCGGCCTGAGCATGATGGTGTGGGCGCACCACATCTTCACCTCCGGCTGGGCGCCGGAACTCAATGGTGCGTTCATGCTGACCACCGAACTGATCTCGATCCCGACCGGCCTGCTGTTCTTCGTCATCATCGGGACGATCTGGCGCGGCAAGGTATGGACCACTCTGCCGATGATGTGCACCTACGCGATGCTGTGGAACTTCATCATCGGTGGGGTCACCGGCATTTATCTATCCGACGTGCCACTGGACTACGACCTGCACGGCAACATGTTCGTGACCGCACACTTCCACTACACGCTCATGGGCGCTGGCCTCACTGGCGCGATCGGCGCGCTGATGTACTGGTTCCCGAAGATGACCGGCAAGATGCTGCACCACACCTCGGCCCTGTGGTCGTTCTGGTTGGTGCAGATCGGCTTCCAGGTGACGTTCATGGGAATGTTCGCCGTCGGTCTCGCGGGCCAGCCGCGACGGGTCGAGCACTACGACAACACGTTTGCCGTCGGGAACATGGTCTCCACCATCGGCGCGTACACGATCGGGCTCGGTATGTTGCTGCTGCTTTATGCAGTGATCAGCTCGTGGCGTCACGGCCCCATCGCGCCGGCCAATCCGTGGGGCGGCAAGACTCTCGAGTGGGCCGTGCCTAACCCGATCCCGCTGGAGAACTTCGAAGTGCTCCCGGTCGTCATCGCTGACCCCTACGGTTACGGGGAGGGTGACTTCTCGATACCGCACACCAGTGAACCGCGTGAGGACGTCGTCGTCGGCGCTCAACTTTCCCCCGCCGGCGCTGTCGAAGCGGACTCGTCATGACCAACATCGAGACCGCAGTGACGATCGGCGATCCGGACCTGCATCTTGAGGATCCGAACGTCATCGGGCGCCGCTGGCGCGCCGGCGTGGCGCTGTTGATCCTCGCCGATGCCGCGTTCGTGGCCACCCTACTTTTCGCCTACTTCTACCTGCGCGGGCTGAACACGAGTAACGCGTGGCTTTTGCACGGACAGGCGACGGCGGCGATCTGGGTCAGCTGGGCGCTTGCCGGCGGGGCCGTATTGAGTGCGGTGATTTTCGGGCAGGCACGGCGCAGCATCCAGGCCGGTAACGAGGCCGGATTTGTCGCCGGCGCGCTGGTGGCCTTGCTGGTGCTCGTCGCAGACACCGTCGGGCAGGTCATCCAACTGACCAGCTTCCCTTTCGGCGTCGCTTCCAGCGCCTACTCCTCAGTGGTGTACACGATCGCCGGCGCCAACCTGTACCACCTGCTGCTGACGATCTTCATCGCTATCGCGATGTGGAACCGTGGCCGGTTGCACATCTACAGCAAGAGCAGCAACTGGCAGGTCCGGGTGGCCGAGATGTGGTGGAACTGGATCGCGATAGCAGCAGTGCTCACCGCCTTCGCCACGTCGTTCATCGCGTCCCCGGCCTCGGGCCACTGACCGTGCGTCTACAGTCGCTGATCCGCCGCAACCGCACGCTGTCCATCCTGGTTGCGATAACCGCGCTGTGCTACCTGATCGGTTACCCGCTCGCGCTGGTGTGGAACTCCAACATCGGCTGGATCTTCGTCGGCCTCGGCGGCCCGATGCTGATCGCATCGGGGGTCGTGCTGATTCGGTGCGTGCAGAGCGGCGAGTTCGCGGGACAACCGCCACCGCGCTAACGGTGTAGGTCCTGCGTGGCGGTGGTGGATCCGTCTCGCCGTCGCCTGGCGGTGTACACCGTGTTTGCCGATTCGCCGCCGGTGATCGGGTTCGGGAAGCGGACGACGCGGGCCTGCACGTGGGCGAATGCTGTGCCCAGCGCGGCCAGGAAGTCCGCGTCGGGTGGGTCGTCGGACCACAAGGCGAACACCCCGTCCGGCTGTAGATGGCGCGTCAGGCGATGCACACCGTCGGGGGTGTAGAAGGCGGCGTGACTGGGGTGCAAGACGTGGCGCGGGGTGTGGTCGACGTCCAGCAGGATGGCGTCGAATCGCCGCTGCGGTGTGGTCAGGTCGAAGCCCGCCGTCGACTCGGCCATCGCGAAGAAGTCGCCGCGCTGGAGACGAGCGCGTTGATCGGTGCTCACGCCGACGACCTCGGGCAACAGACGACGTTCATGCCACCTGATCACCTCCTCGAGCGCCTCGACCACGAGCAGTGAGCTGACCCGTTCGTCATCGAGCACCGCGCACGCGGTGTAGCCGAGCCCGAGGCCACCGACCACGACGTCGAGTTCGGTTCCGGACACTTCGGCCAGCCCGAGGCGTGCGAGTTCGATCTCGGCCACGGTGAACAGGCTCGACATGAGGTACTCATCGCCGAGTTTTACTTCGTAGATCTCGACATGGAGTGCAGGGTCCAGTCGTCGCCGTAGGCTGATGGCCCCCATCGGGGTCTCCTGCCAGGCCAGTTCCTCGAAGCGTGCGCTCATAGCATAGGTTCCTCCGTCAGCACGCTAGACAACTCGTCGATCCTCGCGCGTGATCCCGTAGCGTGACGAGTTCTGGGATCCGAAATGGAGACTCGTGACTAGCTGTGAAGTGGTCGTCATCGGTGGCGGCTGTGTCGGCACCAGTGTGGCCTATCACCTGGCCGAGGCGGGCTGTACCGACGTCATCCTCGTCGAGGCGGGCTTGCTCGGTTCCGGCTCGACCAGCAAAGCGGCGGGCGGCATTCGGCTGCAGCATGCCGACGTCCTCAACACCCTGCTCGCCCAGCGGTCGCTGCGGGAGTTCACCAATTTCGAAGAGCTCACTGGCCACTCGATCTACTTCAGACAAGTCGGGTACCTGTTCCTGCTCGACTCCGAAGCTGATCTGGAGATGTTCCGGACCGCGGGGCAGATGCAGCGCGACCTCGGCATCCCGATCGAGGTGCTGAGCCCCGAAGACGTGCGTGATGTGAACCCGCAGCTTGTCATCGACGACCTGGTGGGGGCCAGCTTCTGCCCGCTGGACGGGTTCGCCACGCCGGACGCTGTGGTTCAGGGTTATGCCGCCGCGGCCCGCCGCCGGGGAGTGCGCATCACCCAGTCGGCTGCGGTGTCGCGCGTCATCGTCGAGGACGGTCGGGCCACCGGGGTGGACACCGGCAGCGAACGGATCACCGCGTCCGCGGTCGTCTGCGCCGCGGGAGTCGCCTCCCGCGCCGTCGCGGCGACGGCAGGCGTCGACCTGCCCGTCCGCGGCGAGCGGCGGCGGATCTTCTTCACCAAGCAGAGCGGCGCAGTCCCGGACGCAAGCCCGCTCACCGTGGACTTCTCGACGGGTTTCTACTTTCATCGGGAAGGGCCGGGGCTCGTGTTCGCCGGTCGCGAACTCGAGCTCGAGGACCTGATGGCGCCAGCGTTGCGCCGCCTGCCCTCGCTGGGCGATGCCCCGATCAGCTCGTCCTGGCAGGGCGACTACGAGATGAGTCCCGATCACAACGGCATGGTCGGCGAGTCCGAGATCGTGAGAAATTTCTACTATGCGACCGGGTTCTCCGGGCACGGGTTCATGCTCTCACCCGCCGTCGGCGAACACATCGCTGAGCTGATCACCGGTCGGACGCCAACGATCGATCTGATCGGTCTCGGGGCCCAGCGGTTCAGCCGATCCGGTGGAGCCCGCCCCGAACGCATTGTCATCTGATCACCGTCCGAAGCATCGAGAGGCAACACATGCGCACACCCACCGACGAGCTCACGGGCCAGGTCGCGATCGTCACCGGCGCGGCCCAGGGCATCGGACTTGCCATTGCCCGCCGTTACGCCGCCGAGGGGGCGAGCGTGGTCATCGTCGACATCGCCGGCGATCTCGCCACGGCGGCCGCCGCAGCCATCACCGCCGACGGCGGAAGCGCGATGAGCATCCAGGCCGACGTCGGCCTGGCTGCCGACGTCGACCGCGTGGTGGCCACGACGGTGCGTGAGTTCGGCGGCGTCGACATCCTGGTGAATAACGCCGGCGACGTGACCACGCTGCGGCATTTCCTCGACGGCGACGAGGAGTGGTGGGACAAGATGATCCGCACGAATCTCAAGGGTCACTACCTGTTCATCGATCGGGTCGCTCCGATCATGGTCGCCGCGCAGCACGGAGTCATCATCAACATGTCCAGCGGTGGCGCCAATCGCTCGCATCGCGGCGCGGTCGCCTACGACGCCTCTAAGGGAGCGATCGAGGCGATGACCCGAAGCCTCGCGATCGAGCTTGCGCCGTACGGCATCCGGGTCAACGCGCTCGTCCCCGGGCTCATCGCCACCCATCCCGCGCATCTGGAACCCGTCGCGAAGCAACGTCGAGACCAGACGATCCCGCTGGGTCGCGGCGGACGGGCCGACGATCTTGCCGGACCCGCCGTCTTCCTCGCGTCAGCCGACGCCGAATACATCACCGGGCACTGCCTGGTCGTGGACGGCGGGGTGCTGGTGCAGCAGCGCTCGCCGCAGGTGGAGGTCTTCGGGCTGGACCAGTTCCCGCGAATCCCCGGGAGCCTGTTCAGCTGATGACCGAGGCCGCAGAAGTGCCTGTGACACAGATCGACGTCAACGCCGACCTCGGAGAGGGCTTCGGCCGGTGGAGCCTCGGCGACGATGAGGCATTACTGGACGTGATCACGAGCGCGAACGTGGCCTGCGGTTTCCACGCCGGCGACCCGACCATCATGCGGCGGGTCTGCCGGCAAGCCCGGGAGCGCGGAGTGGTCATCGGCGCCCAGGTCTCCTACCGGGACCTTGCCGGTTTCGGACGACGGCCGATGTCCATGCCGCGCGCAGAGCTGACCAACGAGATCGTGTATCAGATCGGTGGTCTGCAGGCCTGCGCGCGGGCCGAAGGCACCGAGGTCAGGTACGTCAAACCGCACGGCGCGTTGAACAACGTGGCCTGCGTTGACCTCGAGCAGAGCGCGGCGATCGTGGATGCGGTTCTGGCCGTCGACCCGACACTGGCGCTGCTTGTCCTGCCCGGCTCCCAGCTCGAGGTTCAGGCCAGGACGGCGGGGCTCCACACGGTCGGGGAGGCCTTTCCCGACCGAGCCTATGAGCCGGACGGCCAGCTGCGTAACCGAAGCCTGCCCGATGCCGTACTGCATGACGTCGACGAGATCACCCGACGAGCAGTCGGGATCGCCTGCGATCGGGCGGTCGAGACCAGCGCCGGGGCGATCCTGTCCTTGACCGCACAATCACTGTGCCTGCACGGCGACAACGAGGCGGCGGTCCAGGCCGCTCGTTCGGTGGTGCGGGCGCTCCGCGAGGCTGGGGTCCAGGTCTCCCCGTTCGTGCGCTCGCAGTGAAGGTCGCCAGTTACGGCAGCGAAGCGTTGCTGGTCGAACTCGGAAATGCTGAGCAGGCCGCTGCGCTCAGCGCCCACCTCGCCGCACAGCTCCCGCCTGGCGCGACCGAGGTGATGCCTGGTCTGCACACCGTTCTGCTTCGCTTCGAGCCCTCACTAACCGACGCCGCACGGTTGGTGCACTTCCTTGGGGAGCTCCGGCTTACTGAGCTCCGGCATGAGGAGCCCCAGCGGCCGGGGCCGTCTCACGACCAACCTCGAGCTGCCGCTGACGTCGAGGCAATTCGGCTTCAGGTCGACTACACCGGCGCGGACCTGGCGTGGGTTGCCGCGCGCACCGGCCTGACGCCGGACGAGGTGATCACGGCGCATCAAGCTGCGGAGTACCGCGTTGCGCTCATCGGCATGGCGCCAGGGTTCTACTTCCTCGCCGGTGGTGACGCGCGACTTGGGGTGCCCCGGCGACCGACGCCGCGAACCGACGTCCCCAAGGGCGCGCTGGGACTCGCTGGCGACTACACCGGGATCTATCCACGGCGGGGTCCCGGTGGGTGGCAGCTGATCGGCCGCGTACTGGATGACCTCTGGCACCCGACCGAGGTCCCGGCAGCGCTGCTCGCCCCCGGCACCCTTGTCCGCTTCGAGGCGGTCTGAGGTGACGGTTCGGTGATCACTGTCGTGGCGACCGGAGCCTCCCTGACCGTGCAGGATCTTGGCCGCGCCGGCCACGCGGCGTGGGGCGTCGGCTCGGGCGGTGCGTCGGATCGGGCCAGCCTGCGCTTGGCGAACCGACTGGTGGGCAACCACGAGGGGGCCGCCGCCTTCGAGGTGCTTCTGGGCGGTGCGGTCTTCAGCTTCGAGCGCGCCGCACTCGTCGCGGTCACCGGTGCCGCAACGCCGGTGACGATCAACGGCCGACCCGGGCGCTGCGATGGCCCGCAGTGGGTTCCGGCCGGCGCGGTCCTCGCCCTGTCAGCACCTGGCCGACAGATGCGCAGCTACCTGGCGGTGCGCGGAGGCCTGGACACTCCGAAGATTCTCGGCTCGCGTTCGGTGGACGAGCGAAGCGGTCTTGGTCGGGCGCTGCGTCGGGGTGATGTCCTGCTGGTGGGGGAGGAGACGGTGGGTTTGCCCACGGTGGGACTCGCTCCGCGACCGGCGTGGCCGGCCGGACCGGTTGCGCTGCACGCGATCATCGGCCCGCATGACGACTGGTTCACCGACAACTCGCTGCGGCGGCTCGGCGACGAGCATTGGGTCGTCGCCGCAGACTCCGATCGGGTCGGCGTTCGGCTCTCCGGTCCGGCGCTGCAGCGACAGGTGGCCGGCGAACTGCTGTCCGAACCGACGCTGCGCGGCGCGGTCGAGGTTCCACCCGACGGGCTGCCCATCGTCTTCGGGGCCGATCATCCGACCACCTGTGGATACCCCGTCGTCGCCGTCCTGGAGTCCGCTAGTTCCGACCTGGTGGCTCAGTGCCGCCCTGGCCAGGGCATCACCTTTGTCCTGACCCGTCCCCAGATCCGACTCACCACGATTTCGGGAGCATCACCATGACGACGACCCCGGCGCACGCGATCGCCACCGCCCTGGCCTCGGAGCGGGTGCGATACCTGTTCGGCATGCCCGGTGGCGGCAACAACCTCGACGTCATCGGTGCCTGCGAAGCCGAGGGAATCACCTTCGTCCTCGCGCACACCGAGACCGGCGCGGCCATCATGGCCAGCGCCTACGCCGAACTCACCGATACCGTCGGCGCCTGCGTCGTCACGCGGGGACCAGGCGCCGCCTCGGTGGTGAACGGCGCGGCCCAGGCCCAGCAGGACAGACAGCCCCTGCTGGTCATCTGCGACACGGTCGACCAGGCGAGCAGCTCGCGCATCGCCCACCAGAACATCGACCAGCAGGCGATGTTCGCGCCGGTCACGACGTGGTCAGGCACGGTCGGGGCCACCGACCCGGACAACGTGATGCGTACCGCGATCCACGCCGCCCGGACACCTCCGTGCGGCGCCGTGCATCTGGACGTCGACCCGAGCCACACCGGCACGCAAGCCGCACCCGCCGCACCACCCGGGCGACAGGGCTCGATGGACGAGCTCGCCGCCCTGCTCGCCGGCGCCGGGCGGCCGGTGATCGTCGTCGGTCTCGGTGCCCGGTCGCACGGGGCGGCTATCCGTGAGCTCGTCGCGGGCACGTCGATCCCGGTGCTGATGACCTACAAGGCCAAGGGCCTGGTGCCGGACTCGGGGCCGAACTCGGCGGGAGCCTTCACCGGATCGCAGACCGATGGCGCCGTGCTCGAGGCGGCCGACCTGATCATCACGCTAGGCCTTGACTCGATCGAGTTGATCCCGAACCCCTGGACGTACAGCGCGGCGGTGCTCGCCCTTGCTGAGACGTGTGATTCCTACCGGTACTTCGAGCCCGACGTGGCGGTCGTCGGGCCGTTGGCCGAGCTGATCGCGATGCTGCCCGACCTGCCCGACCACTGGCCGACCGGATTCGGGGCGAAGCATCGGCTCGCGATCGTGCGGGACCTGCTGGACGGACCAGTGCGCCGGCCGGGCATCGCGCCGTGGGACGTCGTGCGGATCGCCCGGGCATCGGCCGCTGGAACAAGCATCGCGACGGTGGACGCGGGTGCGCACATGTTGGTCGCGATGGCGCTGTGGAGCACCGAGGGACCCGGCCAGGTGATGATCTCCTCCGGCTTGGCCACGATGGGCTACGCCGTACCGGCGGCCGTGGGCGCAGCACTGGCCCGCCCAGACGTACGGGTGTACTGCTTCGTAGGCGACGGCGGATTGATGATGTGTCTCGGGGAGTTGGAGACGATCGCCCGGCTCGGCCTGTCGATCACCATCATCGTGTTCAACGACCGAACCCTGTCCCTCATCAAGGCCAAACAGCGTGCGGACGGGCACGGCGGACTTGATGCAGTGCAGTACACGCTGACCGACTTCGCAGTCGTCGCGCAAGGGCTGGGTCTACCGTCTGCGACTGCCTTCACCGATTCGGAATTCGCTTCCGCAGTGAGCGCCGATGGGCCTGGGCCGCTGCTCATCGACGTTCGGATCGATGCCGAAAACTATCGGCACGTCATCGACGTCGTGCGCCAACGATCTGCGCGGTGAGCGTGCCGGACGCCATGGCTCGGTCCGAACCCGGACGCCGACGCGATACCCCTCGCAACCGAGTGAGCCAACGGGGACGAGCCGTCGCGCTCACCGATCGGGCCAGCGCCCGTACTCGCGTTCTTTGCTCGCGTCCGGCTCGAGGACGCTCCCGGTGCCTGGGTCCCGCTGCGTGGTCAGCGCGGCGAGGCGGAACAGCGGTGTGACGATGCGATCGAAGATCCAGGGCATGAGCCGGTAACCGATGATGATGATCGGGTTCATCGGTCCGACCGGAACCGACACGTGCTTGCGGGGGTGGTCGAGCAGCCGGGCAATGACTGCAGCCACGACCTCAGGCTGCAGCACCGGCACCGGTGGGCGTGCGTCGCGGCCGGTGTAGTTCGCCGCCTGGTAGTAGATCGGAGTGTTGATGCTGCCGGGGCTGACCATGCAGACATTGACGTGTCGAGCGTCGCGCAGCTCCTGTTGAAGAGTGCGAGCGACGGCCCGCTGTCCCCATTTGGAGGTGGCATAGGCGCCCATGGCCGGCACAGTGATCGAGCCGAGGAGCGAATTGACGATGACGAACGTTCCGCGTCCCTGGCGTCGCATGACGGGCAGTACCGCGCGAGCCAGGTTCGCCGTGCCGTGGATGGCGGTGTCGACGACGGTGTCGAAAACCTTCGCAGGCATCTGTTGGATCGTCCCGTAGGCCATCACGGTTGCGGTGTGGACGAGGGCGTCTATTCGTCCGTGGACAGCGACAACCTCCTCGACCATGGCTTGTAGTTCGTCGCGGTCGTTCACGTCAGCGGGGATGGTGTGGACGTGCGTTCCGCCGGCCGCCTCCACGACCGCCCGAGCGGCGGCCAGGGCGGCGCCCGCGCGCGCGACGAGGATTACGGTGTCGCCGTGTCCACCGAGCTGACGGGCGGTGGCGAGACCGATGCCGCTCGTGCCGCCGACCACAACCGTGACCCGACCGTTCATGGCTGCTGCGCGACCTTGACTGATCGGCCCGGGTGGGAATACCGCGGCCCCGCGTCGATGACGGCGACGTTCTGACCGCCTTGCCAGGTGAGGGCTTTGATGACGACTCCAGACCGTTGGGCAGGTGCAGTTGCCAAGTAGGTGCCCGGGAAGCACGTCCGACAACCGACGAATGGGTGCGACACGGTCCGCCAGCCCTGATGACCACCTCGATCGACCTCTCGCGGTGGGCTGTAGCGGGAGAGCGACCGACACACGGGGCAGACCAACCCCATGGCCGTCAACAACGTACGTATTGCCGCCAGCCCAACCGTTGTGTTCGACGTGCTCGCTGATGGGTGGACCTACAGCAACTGGGTGGTCGGAACGTCGCACATGCGCGCCGTCGAGGCGAATTGGCCGGGCGTGGGGAGCCACTTGTTCCACGCCTCCGGCCCTTGGCCGGTGGTGCACCGAGACGACACCGTCGTCGACGAGGTCGAGCGGGGCAGACGTCTTGTATTGACCGCGCGCGCCCGGCCGTTCGGCACCGCAAAGATCGCCATCGAGCTCGCCGACGACGGTAGCGGCGGGTGCGACGTCACGATGACCGAGACGCCGAGCAGTGGTCCGGGTCTGTGGTTGCACAATCCCGCCTTCGACGCGCTCCTCGCCCGCCGTAACACCGAGGCGCTCGCCCGTCTGCGCTGCCTGTGTGAACGCCACACGACACCCGTTGAAGACGTCTCATAGCGGCTTGGAACACCGCTGCGCGCGCTCGGGTTGGGGGAGCGAGATCGTCCGCCCGTCAGGTTTCGGATGCGAGCGCGGCCGGGCGCGGACGACGAGCAGGCATCGGTGCGGCTGGTGGGCGGTTCATCGGTGGCGAGACCTGGGTACCTAGCCTTTGGCCGCTGTCGGACCTCCGGAGCTTGAGGCCTGGCGCAGGCACAGTTTGCGTGGAGATTTACCCCGACGCCG
>JBDTFN010000335.1:0-7945 GCA_039937915.1 Jatrophihabitans sp.
AGGCGATGCTCGAGCGCACCAACACTGAACACGCGCCCTGGTACGTCGTGCCGAGCGATCACAAGAAGTACCGCAACTGGGCGATCGGTCAACTTCTGCACGAGACGCTGACGGACCTCGATCCGCACTATCCGAATCCGGCGTTGGACATCGCATCCCTGAAAGCGCGGCTCACGCCCCCGCACTGAGGCCGACCGAGCTCATCGGAACGCAGGTCAGCGGACGAGAAGTGCGACCGGGTAGTCGGCCAGCAGGTCGGCCAAGGCGATCTCCCGCGGGATCCGGCGACCGGTGATCACATCGGTGGCCGGTCCGCCGACGTCGATCGCACTGTCGCGCCAGCCGCCCTGCTGTTCGAGCCCGACCGGTAGCCGGGTGGCGATCGTGATCACGCCGCCGCGATCGAAGGCAACGGCGTGGTCGGCGGCGGGGCCGTCGGCGACGATCGGCGCGTACCCGGAGAACAGGTCGGGCCAGTCCCGGCGCAGCCGAAGCGCACGCGAGACGACCCACAGCTTCGCCGCCCCGGAGGCGTCGATCGGTGGGGGATCGTCGCTGGTGTCCAACTTGTCGAGTAGGGCGCGACGGGCGTTCAGGTCGACCGCGCGACGGTTGTCCGGGTCGACGAGGGAGTCGTCCCACAGTTCGGTGCCCTGGTAGACGTCGGGGACACCCGGCACCGTGAGCTGAACGAGCTTCTGGCCCAGCGAGTTGGACCAGCCGTAGGGCGTGATGCGGTCGATGAATGCGGCCAGCGGGTTGTGCACCCCATCGACGTCGTAGGCAGCGTCGACGGCAGCGTGCACCGAGGCCTCGAACGTCTCATTCGGAGCGGTCCAGGTCGTAGACGTCGAGGCCTCGCGCATCGCCTTCTCAACGTAGGCGTGCATGCGCTCGCGGGCGATGAACCCCACGCCGGCGAAGGTCTGCCAAAGCAGGTACGCGAACGCGGGATCGGTCAACGGTGCCTGTGCCATCAGCCCCCTCACCAGCGACGACCAGCCCTGGGGAAGCTCGGCAAGGACGGCCAGTCGGGCGCGGACATCCTCGCTGCGCTTGGTGTCGTGCGTCGACAGCGTGGTCATCGCGTCGGCAGCGATCTGTTGCCGGCCGTACTGCGCGCGATGGAAGTCCTCGAGCGGCAGGCCGAACTGTGCGGGGTCACCGCCGACCTCGTTGAGGCTGACGAAGCGGGTGTAGCGGTAGAACGCGGTGTCCTCGACACCCTTGGCCATGACCGCGCCCGAGGTCTGCTGGACGCGCGAGGCGATTTCGTCAGATGGGTCGAACAGCCGCGGCGAGAGGGCGTCGAACACGCCGGCCAGGTCGGGTCGAGCGGCACGGGCGCGGTCGAGCGCGGCGGTCAGGTCGTCGGCGCCGTCGGGCAGGTAGGAGCGATAGACAGCGAAGGAGACCACCAGTTCGGCCAGCGCCTCCGGGGCCTGTGCGAGGTCGGGCACGAGCCGTGCGAGGCGGTTGACCTCGGCCTGCAGGATGGTCGTGACCGTGCTGCGCTTGCCCTGCGCGATGTGCTCGGCGCAGGTGAGCGGATCGCCGGTGAGCTCGCGGTAGAGCGCGTCGAAATCGGGCTCACCAGCCGGGTCGATGAACAGCCCGCCGATCTCGGCCAGTGCGTCGTAGCCGGTGGTTCCGTCGACCGGCCAGGCCGCCGGCAGGATCTCGCCGTGCTCGAGGATCTTCTCGACCAGCAGCCAGGAGTCATCTCCGGCGAGGGCCCGCAGTCGGTCGAGGTAGCCATGGGGATCGGCCAGTCCGTCAGGGTGGTCGACCCGCAGTCCGTCGATGCCGTCGTCGTGCAGCCAGCGAGCGATCTGGGCGTGCGTGGCGTCGAAGACCGCGTCGTCCTCGACGCGTAGCCCGGCCAGGCTGGTCACCGCGAAGAAGCGCCGGTAGTTCTGGTCGGTGTCGGCCCGGCGGTAGTTGACCAGTTCATAGTGCTGACGGTCGTGCACCTGCGCGGCGCTCTCACCGTCTGCGGGTCCGGTACCGGGCGCGATCGGGAAGCGATGATCGAAGTACCGCAACTCGCCGTCCGCGACGTCCAACTGGGTGGGGTCGTAATCGTCGCCCAGGACCGGGAGCAGGATTCGACCGCTGGACCATTCGATGTCGAAGTACCTGGCGTGCTCGGCGTCGCGGCCGTGCGCCAGGACGTCCCACCACGCCCGGTTCTGGGCAGCGTCCTCAACCCCGGCGTGGTTGGGGACGATGTCGACGACGATGCGCAGGCGGCGCGCGCGCGCCGACGCGAGCAGGTGCGTCCAACCGTCGAGCCCGCCGCGCTGCGGGTCGACGGTGTCCCATGCGACGACGTCGTATCCGTGATCCGATCCACGGGTCGACGGCAGCAGCGGCGAGGCGTACACGGCGCCGACCCCCAGCGTGGCGAGGTAGTCACAGACCGCAGCGGCGGCGTAGAGGTCGAAGGACTGCCGGATCTGCAACCGGTAGCTGGACGTGGGTGGCGCCATGCTCATCCCACCCGTTGCAGGACGACGAGCGAGCGCCCCGCGACCGTTACCGTCTCACCGGCGTCGAACATGCGTTCGTCGGAGCTGTCGTCGGCAGTGTCGAAGGTCAGTGACCAGGTCGAGCCGTACTCGTCACCAGGAATCGTGAACTCGATAGGTTCGTGGTGGGCGGAGAAGCAGAGCAGGAACGAGTCGTCGGAGACCCGCTCGCCGCGGGTGTCGCGATCGGGGATGCCCTGGCCGTTGAGGAACACCGCCACGCACTTGCCGAAGCCGGAGTCCCAGTCCTCTTCGGTCATCTCTCGGCCGTCCGGAGCGAACCAGGTGATGTCGGGCAGGCGGTCCCCGCGACGCGTGGGCCGACCGTCGAAGAACCGGCGGCGGCGGAAGATCGGGTGGTCCCGACGCAGGTCGGCCACCTGCCGGGTGAAGGCGAGCAGGTCGGTGTCCATGGTGGCCCAGTCGAGCCAGGTCATCTCGTTGTCCTGGCAGTAGCCGTTGTTGTTGCCGTGCTGCGTTCGACCGATCTCGTCGCCGTGGCACAGCATCGGGACGCCCTGGCTCAGGAACATCGTCGCGATGAGATTGCGCTGTTGCCGGGCCCGCAGGGCCAGCACCTCTGGGTCGTCGGACTCGCCCTCGACCCCACAGTTCCACGAACGGTTGTGGTTCTCACCGTCGTTGTTGTCGTCCTGATTGGCCTCGTTGTGCTTGTCGTTGTAGGAGACAAGATCGCGCAGGGTGAAGCCGTCATGGGCGGTGACGAAGTTGATACTGGCGACGGGGCGGCGTCCAGAGGTCTCGTAGAGATCTGCGGAGCCGGTGATCCGCGCAGCGAACTCGCCGATCGGTGCGTCCTCGCCACGCCAGAAGTCGCGCACGGTGTCGCGATACTTACCGTTCCACTCCGTCCACTGGGGCGGAAAGTTGCCCACCTGATAGCCGCCGGGTCCGACGTCCCACGGCTCGGCGATGAGCTTGACCTGACTCACGACCGGATCCTGCTGGACGAGTTCGAAGAAGGTCGACAATCGGTCCACGTCATAGAACTCGCGGGCCAGCGTGGATGCGAGGTCGAAGCGAAATCCGTCGACGTGCATCTCCAGCACCCAGTACCGCAGCGAGTCCATGATCAACTGCAGCGAGTGGGGATGGCGGACGTCGAGGGTGTTGCCCGTACCGGTGTAGTCCATGTAGAACTTCTGGTCGTCCTCGACCAACCGGTAGTACGCGGGGTTGTCTATGCCGCGGAAGCTCAACGTCGGCCCGAGGTGGTTGCCCTCCGCCGTGTGGTTGTAGACGACGTCCAGGATCACCTCGATGCCGGCCTCGTGCATGGCTCGCACCATCGTCTTGAACTCCTGCACCTGCCCGCCGGGGGAAGTGCTTGAGGAGTACTTGTGATCCGGCGCGAAGAACCCGATCGTGTTGTAGCCCCAGTAGTTGTTCAAGCCCTTGTCCACGAGGGTCGAATCGTTGACGAAATGGTGGACCGGCATGAGTTCGACCGCGGTCACCCCGAGTTGGGTCAGATGCTCGACCACCACCGGGTGCGCCATGCCGGCGTACGTGCCGCGGAGTTCATCGGGGATCTCCGGGTGGCTCTGGGTCATGCCCTTGACGTGGGTCTCGTAGATGACCGAATCGGCGTAGGTCCGCTTCGGTGGACGGTCGACCCCCCAGTCGAAGAACGGGTTGATGACCACGCACTTGGGCAGGTGCGCGGCGGAGTCGTCGTCGTTGTGGCTGTCCTCGTCCCCCCAGTGGTACCCGAACAGCGATTCGTCCCACGCGATGGTGCCGTCGATGGCCTTGGCGTAAGGGTCCAGAAGCAACTTGGCGGGGTTGCAGCGCAGCCCGTTCGCCGGATCGTTCGGTCCGTGCACTCGGTAGCCATAGTGCTGACCGGGCTCGATTCCGGGCAGGAACACGTGCCAGACGTATCCGTCGACCTCGTGCAGTTCGACCCGGACCTCGGTGCCCTCGCCGTCGAACAGACACAGTTCGACGCGGTCGGCTACCTCGCTGAAGATCGCGAAGTTCGTTCCGGACCCGTCGTACGTAGCGCCGAGGGGGTAGGCGGAACCGGGCCAGATCTGCAAGGAGTGCTCCACATGAAGTAGCGGTTGAGTCGGCGAGCGGGTCAGACGAACCGCTCGGGCTGTGTTCTACCCAGTTTCCCGGCGGGTCACGGCAGCCGTGGCCGCAGTCACCAGGTCGGTTGTGGGTTCGCGTTCAGCCAGCGCAGGACCTCGTCCGCGTGCTGGTCGGGCGGGAAGACCGGATAGAACACGTGCTCGATCGCGCCGTCGGTCACCACGAGGGTCATCCGGGCGTAGTAGCGCGCGCCGTCGGCGTCGAAGGTCGGCAGGTCGAGGGCGTCGACCAATTCGAAGTCCGGGTCGGAGAGCATTTCGTGCGGAAGCCGCAACCGTTCCACGGCCTCGCGCTGATCCTCGACGTCCTGCGCGGACACACCGAGAACGGTGACCGCCCCGGCCGCGATCAGATCCTTGTGCAGGTCGCGGAATCCACAAGCCTCCGTGGTGCAGCCGCGGGCGCCGGGGATCTCGTCCCAACCCTGCGGCAGGTCGACGCCGGGACGCCCGGTCATCGGATAGACGAACAGGACGCTGCGCCCTGTGGGCAGCTTGTCGAGCGCGACCCGGTGACCGGACGTGCTGGCCAGGACCACCTTCGGGGCGGGACGGCCGGCGAGATGTGCGGTCGCGCCGTCGTCCTCGGGGACCGGGAGCCCCTCGGGCAGGCGGGTGAAGACGAACGGGTCTGCGGCGTCCGCGTCAGGGTCCACGCGATCGTCGTCGGCCGTGAGCAAGGACGGGGCGGCGATGATCGGGTCCTCCCACGCGGCGCGGAGCCACCGCAGCGAGAGGATGGCGAGCAGCCCGACGGTCAGCCCGGCCAGGGCGATCCAGGACCCTGAACCGAGGCTGAGGTCGGCCTTCGGGCTCGCGAACGAGGGGACCCCCGACCGCCGTAGCGCGGCGTCGGTCGAATCCACGACGGCGTTCATCTGCAGCCCGGCGGCGATGCTGAGCCCGGCCGCCACCCCGCAGGCGGCAATCGTCACACCACTTGCGGAAGGGAGGAGGAAGTCCAGTCGGCCCGGTCGCAGCCCCACGGTCAGGACGAGGACGGCGAGAACCGCGAAAACTATTCCGCACGCGGCATAGCCAATCCCGAACCTGGTGAAGTGACCGGCCGCTGCCCCGCTGGCCGTTGTCGCGGACTGGAAGCGACCCCAACCGTCGACGGAGTAACTGGAATCGGTGCCGGGGACGGCGAGTGTGAAGACCTTCAGGAACGGAGCGGCAATCAGCAGTACCGCGGCGGCGATGAGCGCCGCGACCGCGGCGAAGAATTCCGGGGTCCGGGCAGCGATGGGCTCTGCGATGTCGCTCACGGGGCGAGTCTGCCAGCGTGGGTCGAGGTTGTCGTACCCGGCTCGTACCGTGGGGGGATGGCCGTGCGCAGCGACATCCGACCGACGACAGGCAAGTTCGAGGTCATCTCCGACTTCGAACCTTCCGGTGACCAACCGGGAGCCATCGCCGACCTCGAACGCCGGATCAGGGCTGGAGACAAGGACGTTGTGCTGCTCGGCGCCACGGGCACGGGGAAGTCGGCCACCACCGCATGGCTCATCGAGCGGTTGCAGCGCCCGACCCTGGTGATGGCGCCGAACAAGACACTCGCAGCGCAGTTGGCCAACGAACTTCGCGAGATGCTGCCCAACAACGCCGTCGAGTACTTCGTCAGTTACTACGACTACTACCAACCCGAGGCCTACGTCCCGCAGACCGATACCTACATCGAGAAGGACTCCTCGGTGAACGACGAGGTGGAGAGATTGCGGCACTCCGCGACCATGTCGCTACTGACCCGTCGCGACGTTGTGGTGGTGGCGACGGTGTCCTGCATCTATGGACTGGGCACACCCCAGGAGTACGTCGACCGCTCCGTGCGGCTGACGGTGGGGCAGGAGATCAACCGCGAGACGATCCTGCGCCGGCTCGTCGATGTCCAGTACAACCGCAACGACCTGTCCTTCACCCGGGTAACGTTCCGGGTCCGTGGCGACACGGTCGAGATCTTCCCGGTCTACGAAGAACTGGCGATCCGGGCCGAGATGTTCGGCGACGAGATCGAGAAGCTGTACTACCTGCACCCACTCACCGGCGAGGTCGTCCGGGAGGTGGAGGAGGTTTTCGTCTTCCCGGCCACGCACTACGCAGCGGGCCCGGAGCGGATGGAGCGCGCGATCCGCGGCATCGAGTCCGAACTCGAGGGGCGCCTCGCCGAGTTGGACGGCCAGCACAAGCTGCTCGAGGCGCAACGGCTGCGGATGCGGACCAGCTACGACATCGAGATGATGCGCCAGGTCGGGTTCTGCTCGGGCATCGAGAACTATTCGATGCACATCGACGGCCGCTCCCGCGGCAGCGCCCCCAGCTGCCTGCTCGACTACTTTCCCGACGATTTCCTGTTGGTGATCGACGAATCGCACGTCACCGTTCCGCAGACCGGTGGTATGTACGAGGGCGACATGTCCCGCAAACGGATGCTGGTCGACCATGGCTTCCGGCTGCCCTCGGCGATGGACAACCGGCCGCTGAAGTTCGAGGAGTTCGTCGATCGGGTCGGGCAGACGGTGTACCTGTCGGCGACCCCGGGGGACTACGAACTCGGCCTAGCCAAGGGCGACTTCGTCGAACAGGTCATCCGCCCCACCGGGTTGATCGACCCCGAGATCATCGTGAAGGGGACCAAGGGCCAGATCGACGACCTGGTGCACGAGATCCGGCTGCGCGCCGAGCGCAACGAACGGGTTCTGGTCACCACGTTGACCAAGAAGATGTCCGAAGACCTCACCGACTATCTGCTCGAACTCGGTATCCGGGTTCGGTATCTGCACTCGGAGGTCGACACGCTGCGTCGCGTGGAACTGCTGCGCGAATTGCGGATGGGGGAGTACGACGTCCTGGTCGGCATCAACCTGCTGCGCGAGGGGCTCGACCTGCCCGAGGTCTCCCTGGTCTCGATCCTCGACGCCGACAAGGAGGGTTTCCTGCGCTCGGGCCGATCGCTGATCCAGACGATCTGCCGCGCGGCCCGAAACGTATCCGGCCAGGTGCACATGTACGCCGACAAGATCACCCCGTCGATGGCCTTGGCCATCGAGGAGACCAACCGGCGTCGTGAGCGACAGGTCGCCTACAACACCGAACACGGCATCGACCCGACCCCGCTGCGCAAACGCATCGGTGACATCACCGATCTGCTCAACCGCGAGGCCGCCGATACCGAGGAACTCCTGGGTGCGGTGCCAGTCGGCGGCTCGGGTCGTTCGCAGTCACGCGGGAAGTCCCCGGCCCCCGGCAGAGGCGGCCGCGGTGTGTCCGGCGGAGTCGTCGGCGTTGGCGCCAACGCCC